>JBKPMY010000456.1:0-3899 GCA_046732375.1 Myxococcota bacterium | reverse complement strand
CCTCGGACCCGCGGGCAGTCCTGCTCCTCGGCCGGATTCACCTCCGGACGGGCAGGGTGGACCGCGCCCGGCTCGAGCTGAGCCGGGTCCTGGACCTCCAGGCCTCCGGTCCCCAGGCGGAGCAGGCGCGCGTGTTGCTCTCGACACTCCCGTAAGGGCGAGGGCCATGTCCGGTCACAACCGTTGGACGAAGATCAAGCGCCAGAAAGAGGCGATGGGCGCGAGCAAGGGGAAGCTCTTCACCAAGCTCATCAAGGAGATCACCGTCGCCGCCCGCCTCGGAGGCGGTGACCCGTCGGGCAACGCACGGCTCCGGGCGGCGATGCTCGCCGCGCGCGAGGCAAACATGCCCTCCGACAACATCAGCCGGGCGGTGAAGAAGGGCACCGGCGAGCTCGAGGGCGTGCACTACGACGAGGTCACCTACGAGGGGTATGCCCCGGGCGGGGTGGCGGTGCTGGTGGAGGTCCTGACCGACAACCGGAACCGGACCGCGGGCGACATCCGCGCGACGTTCAGCAAGGGCGGGGGAAACCTCGCCGCCGAAGGCTCCGTCGCCTGGAACTTCCACCGCACGGGCAGCATCACCGTGAAGCCCGGCCCGACCGAGGACCGGGTCATGGAGGCTGCGCTCGATGCCGGCGCCGACGACGTGGTGGCCCAGGGCGCCGACGGATTCGAGGTCCGCACCGACCCCGCACTCCTTCATCAGATCTCCGGTGCCCTGGAGAGAGCAGGGCTCTCGCTCGGCGAGCAGCGCTGGGTCTACCTCCCTCAGAACACGGTGAAGATCGAGGGCGACGCAGCGAAGAAGGTGGTCAAGCTCCTCGAGCTGCTCGAGGACAACGACGACGTGCAGAACGTCTGGGCCAACGCCGACATCCCGGATCGCGAACTGGAGCAGATGGGGGCGTAGTGCTACACATCCGTTCCGTGCTCGGTCCGACGCGCGTCCTCGGCATCGACCCCGGAAGTCGGGTGGTGGGTTGGGGCGTGGTCGAGCGGCACGGCGCGGCACTCCGGCACGTGGCGCACGGCGTGCTGCGGCTGGACGGATCGTCCCCGCTCGAGCTGCGGCTGGTCGAGCTGTTCGCCCGGCTGTCGGAGACGCTCGTCCACCACGCTCCGGCTGCGGTGGCCGTGGAGGGGGTCTTCACCTTCAAGAACGCCCGCAGCGCGCTCGTGCTCGGTCAGGCCCGTGGCGTGGCGCTCCTGGTCGCCGCCCGGGCCGGAGTCCCGGTCTTCGAGTACGCGCCGGCGATGGTGAAGCGGTCGATCGGCGCCGGAGGGGCAGCGGCGAAGGCGGCGGTCGCCCGCGCCGTGACCGGCTTCCTCGAGCTGGGCGAGGCACCACGCGCCGACGCGACCGACGCGCTCGCGGTCGCCATGTGTCACCTCCACCGTGAGGGCGCTCCGATTCTCGTTCGGCGCGGGCGCGGTGCCGGCCCGGATCTGAGCCACCGGCTGCGACCAGCGGTCGTCCGCCCGTGATCGCCTCGCTGCACGGAAGGGTGCTGGAGAAGTCCGAGGACGAGGCCATCATCGAGGTGGCCGGCGTCGGGTACCGGGTGGCGTTCTCCGTTCTCACGCTGGGAAGGCTCCCGCCGGTGGGAGAGGCGGTGCAGGTGCGGGTGCGGACGGTGGTGCGCGAGGACGCCTTCGAGCTCTTCGGATTCCTCACCCCGGTCGAGGAGGCGATGTTCACCCTCCTGACCTCGGTGTCCCACGTCGGCCCACGGCTGGCGATGACGGTGCTCTCCGGCCTCGAGGTGGAGGAGCTGGTGGTCGCGCTCGAGCGAGGCGAGGTCGCGCGGCTGACCCGCATCCACGGCGTGGGAAGGAAGACCGCCGAGCGGCTGGTCCTGGAGCTGAAGGACAAGGTGAAGGTGCTGCCCCGTTCGGCCGCCGCTCCCGCCCAGCGGCCTTCCGACGAGGGGGCGCGCTCGGATCTGGTCTCTGCTTTGGCCAACCTGGGGTATCGCCCGGCGCAGGCGGAGGCCGCGGCGGAGGCGGCGCTGGCGAAGCTCGGAGCTGCCGAGCTCGAGGCGCTGCTCCGTGAGGCGCTCCGCACCCTGCGCACGGCCTCGTAGCCGGTGGTAGCCTCGACCCTTCCGGTCGCCGACATGTCCCGCGTGCCTCCTGAAGTCGCCACCTCCGACGAGAAGCGCCTCGAGGCCTCCCTCCGGCCGCGCAACTTCGAGCAGTACGTGGGCCAGACCACGGTGGTGGAGAAGCTCAAGGTCTACGTGGCGGCGGCGAAGGCGCGGGGCGATGCGCTGGACCACTGCCTGTTCTCCGGACCTCCGGGCCTGGGGAAGACGTCGCTGGCGCACATCCTCGCCGCCGAGCTCGGGGTGGGGCTCCACGTGACGTCCGGGCCGGCGCTCGAGCGGAAGGGCGACCTCACCGGGCTGCTGATCAACCTTCAGCCCCGTGACCTCCTCTTCATCGACGAGATCCACCGGTTGCCCGCGCCGGTGGAGGAGTACCTCTATCCGGCGATGGAGGACTTCCGGCTGGACATCACCATCGACTCCGGGCCCGCCGCCCGGGCGATGAAGATCGACCTGCCGCCCTTCACCCTGGTGGGTGCGACCACCCGCACCGGGCTCCTCACCTCGCCCTTGCGGGACCGTTTCCAGATCCAGGAGCGGCTCGACTACTACAGGCCCTCGGATCTGGAGACCATCCTGGCCCGGAGCGCGGGCATCCTCGGGGTGCAGCTGGCCGAGGACGGCGCGAAGGAGATCGCCACCCGGTCCCGGGGAACGCCGCGCATCGCCAACCGGTTGCTCCGGCGCATCCGCGACTTCGCCGAGGTGGCGGGTGTGAAGCGGGTGGCGCGCGAGGTGGCGGCGCGCGCGCTGGAGCGGCTGGAGGTGGACCGGAGCGGGCTCGACCCGATGGATCGGAAGATCCTCCTCACGATTCTCGAAAAATTCGGCGGTGGGCCCGTGGGTCTGGACACCATCGCCGCGAGCGTGGGCGAGCAGCGCGAGACGGTGGAGGACGTCTACGAGCCCTTCCTGATGCAGGAGGGATTCCTCCACCGGACCCCGCGAGGGCGGGTGGCCACCGCTCGCTGCTGGAGATACTTCGACAAGCCGCCGCCGGCGGACGTGCAGGGAGCGCTCTTCTGAGCCCGCACGGCGAGCCACGGGGCGTGGCCATCCCCTTGCCCCGCTTTGGTCCGGGTAGCGAGGTGCGCTTCGCCCGCGACTACTTCCGCGACCTGGTCCGGGACAGCCAGCCGCACCCGGGGCTCTCCGCCGAGCGCGAGCGCTGGCTCCGCGGCTGCAGGGTGGAGGGACGGGAGGAGCGGCTGTTCGAGTTCGAGATGCTGCTCCGGGGCATGGAGCGGTACTTCAAGCTGCACAACCTCCCCATCGACTCCGTGGCTCGCCCGGTCGTCACCCGCGACTTCTCCGAGGAGCTGCGGGACGTGCGGGACGCGCTGGGCCAGGCGATCAAGCTCGCCCGCCGCCTGCTCGACCCCGGCCACGATCAGCGGATGATGTTCCGCCGCTACGTGCAGGAGCAGCTGGTGGACGACCGTGCCCGCCGCGCGCTCCTCGACGAGGAGCTGGAGGAGGACACTCCACAAGAAAGCCTCTTCCTGCTCCGGCAGAGCTTCGAGTCGCTGCGGACGGTGGTGGACTCGCTGCTCAAGCTGGAGACGGTCAGCTACCGCGTCTTCCACGAGGTGGGGAACCTCGTGCTCCGGGCGCTCCTCCACAACCAGTACTTCAGGCCGTTCCGGCCGCTCGAGTTCTGCCTCGAGTTCGACCGGGTGAAGTCGGTTCCCATCCTCGATGCGCTGCGCAAGCTCGGCGACCCGGAGCGACGTCTGTTCACCACCGTCGCGCTCGGCCTGTTCCGGCTCCTGCACTATTTGACCT
>JBKPMY010000455.1:0-17504 GCA_046732375.1 Myxococcota bacterium | reverse complement strand
CGACAGGGCCGTGCAACCGACCGGCCGAAAATTTGCCCAGTGGATCGGCCCGGGTTCACATGGCTGTAGTCGTGAATCCCACCCGCCTGCTGGTCCTCGCCATCGGTGTCTTCGCGCTCCCCGCGCTCGCCGCTGCCGATCCGGCAGAGCAGGCGTACCAGGCGGCGCGCAAGGGCTACTACGCGCTGAAGCAGGACCCGAAGCGGCGGAAGTACCGCGACAGCTGGCTCACCGTCGCCCACCGGTTCGAGGCAGTGGCGAGGAAGCACCCGAAGAGCGATCGCGCCCCGGACTCGCTCTTCAACGCCGCCCAGCTCCTCTCGGACCTGAGTCGCATCAGCCTTCTCGCCGAGGACGCCACGGCCTCGATGGACGATTACCGCGCCCTCCTCGAGGGGTTCCCGAAGAGCTCGCTCGCCGACGACGCGGCCCTGGCCCTGGCGCGGGCGCACCTGGAGCGCGACCAGCCCGAGTCCGCGCGGAAGGTGCTCCAGCGCGCCGCCCAGCTTCCGCGAGGTGACCAGTCGCTGCGGCTCCGGTCGCTGGCGGCGTCGCTTCCGCCCGAGCCCAAGGAGCCCGCCCGGAAAGCAGGGAAGGGTGAGGCCGTGGCGAGGCGGGGCGAGGGCTCCGCCGACACCCCCCGCGCCGCAGCCGCCACCACGCGCGAGAGCCCGGCTCCGGAGCGTCCAGGTGCCGCGCCCACCCGCCCTGTGCCGTCCCGCCCGGAAGCTCGTCCCGCTCCGGCCCTGACGGTGCGTCAGGCCCCGGCACCCGTCGTCGAGACTCCCGAATGGCTCAAGCAGGTCACCGCGCCGAAGTCCGGCGGGAATGACGACGAGTCCGGCAGAGACGACAGCGCGGACCAGCCCGAATCCGGAACCTCGGTCGACCGCAGCCCAGAGCAGGCGGCTGTCGCGGCGCCCGAGTCCGGCCGGACCACCGCGAGCGCCGCACCGGCCGGCAAGTCGCGGGGGGCGCCGGACGCGGGCGCCATCCTCGCCCTCGCCCCGCCCACCCAGGTTCGCGAGCGCCTCCGGGCCATCAAGAAGCGGTCCTCGGGCGACGTCACTCTCGCCGAGCAGCTCGGCCTCAAGTTCCGCCGCGTGGTGATCGACCCCGGCCACGGCGGCCACGACACCGGCACCATCGGCGCGGACGGCACCCGTGAGAAGGACGTGGCCCTGGCCATCGCAAAGAAGCTCAGGACGGTCCTCACCGACCAGGGACTGGAGGTCGTCCTCACGCGCGAGACCGACAAGTTCGTCCGCCTCGAGGAGCGTGCTCGCCTGGCCAACGTGGCCCGGGGCGACCTCTTCATCTCCATCCACTGCAACTCGCTGCCCCAGCGGCACATCCGCGGCATCGAGACCTACACCCTGAACCTCGCCTCCGACCGGTACGCCATCCGCCTCGCGGCACGCGAGAACGCCAGCTCCGAGAAGGGGATGTCCGACCTCCGGTTCCTTCTCGCCGACCTCGCCACGCGGGCCGACACCGAGGAGTCGGTCCGGCTCGCCACCCAGGTCCAGTCGGGGCTGGTCTCCGCCCTCCGGAGCAAGGACGCCAAGATCCGCGACCTCGGGACCAAGGAGGCCCTGTTCTACGTCCTCCTCGGCACGAAGATGCCAGCCATTCTGGTGGAGACGGGCTTCCTCTCCAACGCCGACGAGGAGAAGCGCCTCGGCTCACCGGCGTACCAGGAGGACGTCGCCCGGGCCATCGCCTCGGGCGTGCAGGGCTTTGTCGGGAACCGGGACCGTCTCGCAAAGGTCAACTGAGCGCCGTCCAGCCGCGCCCGTCCCGCCCACTCTGCCGCGTGGCCGCTGCCGGGACCCGAGCGGGCGAGCGATGCCGTCCTCTGGCCCGGTAGACTCGGCGATGCCCGTCGCCGGGCGGTCCACCGGTGTCCATCGATCCCCACGCACTGCCTCCCACGCCCGATCGCGTCTGCTCCCAGGCGCTGCTCGCGACCGTGCCTCACTTCCCGGCACCGGGGAGTCCCGGCGAACGGCTCCGGCAGCACCGCACCGCGTCGCTGGACCGTATCCGCGCCTTCCATGCCGGCGGCGGTGCCGGCCTCTCCACCGCCCGTCTGGTGACCACCGCGGCCGACGCCGCGCTCGGAGCGCTGTGGGATGCGCTCGCCCCCGCCCACAAGCTCCAGGGCGCGGTGCTGGTCGGCGTGGGCGGCACGGGCCGACGGGAGATGAGCCCCAACTCGGACTGGGACCTGCTCCTCCTCCACAGCGGCCGCGGCGAGGTGGCGAGCTTCGCCCGGGCCTTCTCCACCGCGCTGTGGGACGCCCGGGTCCACCTGGGCTGGAGCGTGCGCACCCCGTCCGAGGCTGCCGCCGCGGCGCGCGAGGACACCAACTTCCGGACCGCGCTCCTCGACGCGCGGCGCATCGCAGGCGACGGCCGGCTCTGGTCGCGAGCGGAGCGCACGGTCCTCGCCGACCAGCGGACGCACGAGGCCGATGCGTTCGTCCAGACCAAGGTGGACGAGCTCCGCGCCCGGCGGGAGAAGTTCGGGGACACCGTCTTCCTGCTCGAGCCCAACGTGAAGAACGGGCAGGGCGGGCTGCGAGACCTCGAATCGGCGCTCTGGGTCGCGCAGGTACGCTTCCACGTCCGGACCCTCGGCCAGGTGCTCGAGCGCGGGATTCTCCCCCGTCAGGACGTGGGCGAGGCCCGCGCAGCCCGCGACTTCCTGATGCGCGTCCGCCATGCGGCGCACCTCGCGACGGGCCGCAAGGAGGACCGGCTCACCTTCGAGCTGCAGGCGATCCTCGCCCGTGAGCTGGGCTACCGCACCGGCCCGGAAGGAGAGGCCGTCGAGCGCTTCATGCGCCACGTGTACCTGGCGGCAGGCACCCTGCGCCGGGTCAGCGACGCGCTTCTGGCCCGGGCCGAGGAGGAGCGGGCGCCCCGGCGCATCTTCCGCTCCGAGCGCAAGGTCGGGCACTTCAAGGTGTTCCGGGGACGGCTCACCGCGGACGACGGAGAGCTGTTCCGGCGCGCGCCCGCGGAGGTGGTGCGGATGTTCCAGCTCGCCGGTGAGCTGGGCGTCCCGCTCTACAGCTGGGCCCGCGAGCGAATCGCCGAGGCGCTTCCGGCCCTGGTGGCGGCGCGTGGAGATCCCGAGGTGGTGGACGCGCTGAAGGCGCTGTTTCTCTCTCCCGCCGGCCGCGGCGCGGTGCTCGACGAGATGCACGCGCTCGGCGTGCTGGGTGCGCTGATCCCCGAGTTCGGGCGCATCACCGCGCATCACCAGAACGACCTGTACCACGTGTACACGGTGGATGTTCACACGCTGCGCGCGCTCCGGCGTCTCTACGCGCTGCGTGCCGGGGACCTCGTGGACGTCGAGCCCGAGCTCGGACGGTTGATCGCCGACCTGGAGGATCCGCTCCCGCTCTACCTCGGGATGCTTCTCCACGACGCGGGGAAGGGGATGGGCGGCGACCACTCGGTCCGGGGCAAGGAGCTGATGGCGAACCTCGGCGAGCGGCTCGGGCTCACGTCGCGCCAGCGCGAGGTGGCGGAGTTCCTGGTTCTCCACCACCTGACCATGAGCCAGACCGCCCAGCGCCGGGACCTGTCTGATCCGGAGCTCATCCGCTGGTTCGCCGAGCTGTGCGGGGACGTGGAGAAGCTCGGGACGCTCTATCTCCTCACCTGGGCGGACATGTGCTCGGTGGCGCCGGGAATGTGGAACGCCTGGCGCGCCGGGCTGGTCCACGAGCTGTTCCGGAAAGCGCACGGGGTGCTCTCGGGGAAGGCCAGCGAGCACGCGGCCCGCGAGGCCTTCGCCGAAGCGTGGACCCGTGCTCTCGGGGCGGAGGAGGCCGCGCGTCTGCTGGCAGCGCTCCCCGACCGCTACTTCGACGCCACCCCGCCGGAGGATGCGCTCCGCCATGCGCTGCTGCTCCGCCGCGCCCGGCGCTTCCCCATCGCCGCGGTGCTGCGGCGGACCCTCGAGGGCCACGCCGAGGTCCACGTCGCCGCGTCGGATGCGCCGGGGCTCCTCGCCACCTGGAGCGGGGTGCTGGCCGCGCACGGGCTGGACATCCTCTCCGCGCGCATCGTCTCCACCGCGGACGGGTACGCGCTGGACGTGTTCGAGGTGCGCGGGCGGGCAGGGCGTCCAGTGGAGCGCACGCGGTGGCGACGCGCACGGGAGGACCTGGTCTCCGCGGCACAGGGCCAGCTCGACGTCCCGTCGCTCCTCGCGCGGCGGCGGGCCCCGAGCGTCCTGCACCGCGCGCTGCCCCCGGTCGCAACCCGGGTGAGCGTCGACAACCGCGCCTCGCAGCGATTCACGGTGGTGGACGTGCGGGGCGAGGACCGTGTCGGGTTGCTCCACGACCTGGCGGCCGCGCTCGCCGGCGCCCGGCTGGAGATCGCGGTGGCGAAGGTGGCGACGGAGGCCAACCGGGCGATCGACTCCTTCTACGTCACTCGCGGAGGGAGCAAGCTCACCGACCCCGCAGAAGTCGATGCCCTCCGGGCAGAGCTCGCCTCGGCAGTGCCCGCTCCACCGGTCGAGGGGTAGGCAGACGACTGAGGGCCCCGTGCCGCTGCGTCTGGTCGTGCGCTCCCTCGGGACGGAATGAATCCAACGCGCGGTGGGTTGGCCCCCCGGACAGGCCTCGAGCTTGGACCCTTGGACCGGGGTAACGGTCAAGTTCCTGAAACTTCGGAACTATTACTTGGCAGGGGCTCCAGGGAAGGTACAGGTTCCCGGTCGTATGCCTGGCTGTGCACGGGTCTTGCTTGCGATTCCCGTGCGCCGTCGCACCTTGCGTCCTAAGGAGCGGAGCGAGGGCTGGTCGGGGTGGCCGCGAAGGGAGACAGGAAAACAATGACGGACAAGGACAACAAGGGAAGCATGACCGTGGCCGAAGCCGGTCGAAAGGGGGGCGAGACCGTCCGCAACGAGCGCGGCCGTGAGTTCTACGAGACCATCGGCCGCAAGGGTGGAGCAACGGTCAAGGCGGAGCGTGGACGGGCGTTCTACGAGGAGATCGGCCGCAAGGGTGGCGAGACGGTGAAGGCCGAGCGCGGCGCCAAGTTCTACGAGGAGATCGGCAAGAAGGGCGGCGACCGGGTGAAGGCGACCCGCGGGCCCAACTTCTACGAGGAGATCGGCCGCAAGGGTGGGCAGAAGGTCAAGAAGCTCATCGAAGAGGGCAAGCGCGCCGCGCGCGGTGCGGCTGCGGCTCCGGCGCCCACTGACGGCGGGCAAGAGCCCTCGAAGGGCTGATATTCGGGGGGCGTGACCGCGCCCCTCGTTCCGGTCGACGGACGGCATCCGCAGCCGAGGACGGTCGGCCTTGCCGTGCAGGCGCTCGAGGACGGCGAGCTCCTGGGCTACCCGAGCGACACCACGTATGCCCTCGGCTGCGACGCCCACCAGCGCCGCGTCGTTGAAAGACTGGGGCAGCTGAAGCACCGAGACAGGAAGAAGCCGTTCGCACTCCTGGTGGCGGACCTCTCGGACCTCGCGCGCTACGCGCAGGTGAGCAACTTCGCCTACCGGGTGCTGCGCCAGCTCGCTCCCGGCCCCTTCACCTTCGTCCTTCCCGCAACCCGGCTGGTGCCGGAGCTGCTGCTCCACCGCAAGCGTGAGGTGGGCTTTCGCATCCCCGCCGCCCCCGTGGCCCAGGCTCTGGTGCGCGGGCTGGGGCGGCCCCTGGTGACCACCACTGCCACGGCGCCCGAGGAGCAGCTGAATGGAGGGCGGGGGCGGAGCGACCGGCTCGAGGGGGAGTCGCTGACCGACGCCGCCGAGGTGCGCGATGTCTACGGGCACGCGCTGGCCCAGGTGCTCGATGCGGGCCCGCTGCCCGGTGATCCGAGCACCGTCCTGTCCCTGATGGGGGACAGCCTCGAGGTGCTGCGTCAGGGCGTGGGCGTCATCGCCGGCCTCTAGAAAAGTTTTTCCCGGTCCGGACAGGGCTAGCGTGTGGCACGCCCATGGCCGAGGCACCGAATCCGCTGGAGCCCTTCCTCGACGCCTTCGTGGCCTACCTGCGAGCGGAGCGGGGGCTCTCTCCGAGGACCGTCGAGGCGTACGCCCGCGACCTGGTCGAGTACCTGGAGGCGCTCCGGCAGGCGCGAGTCGCCTCACCGGAGGCGGTCCGGCAGGAGCACGTGCGACGGCACCTCGCGACGCTCGGCCGCCGGCTTTCGGCCCGGAGCCAGGCCAGGCACCTGGCTGCCATCCGCATGTTCCATCGCTTCCTGATCGCCGAGCGCCATGCCGCGGCCGATCCGACCGAGCAGGTGGAGACCCCGCGGCAGGCGAGGCGACTGCCGGTCTTCCTGACCCTCGACGAGGTGGAGGCGCTCCTCGATGCGCCGCGCGACACCACGCCAGCCGGCCTGCGCGACCGCGCGATGCTCCACGTGCTCTATGCCACCGGGCTCCGGGTGAGCGAGCTGGTCGGCCTGTCGATCAACTCGGTGCAGCTCGACGCGGGCTACGTCGTCGCTCGCGGCAAGGGCGACAAGGAGCGGCTGGTGCCGCTCGGGCGGCGCGCGGTGGCCGAGGTGAGGGCCTGGCTGGGCCGGGGCAGACCGGCGCTCCTGCGGGGGCGGGCGTCCCGGGCGCTCTTCGTCGGACCGAGGGGCACGGCGCTCACCCGTCAGGGAGTGTGGAAGCTGCTCCGCCGGCATGCGCTCGCCGCGGGCATCAAGAAACGCCTGAGCCCCCACAAGCTCCGGCACTCGTTCGCCACGCATCTGGTCGAGCGCGGGGCCGATCTCCGCGTGGTGCAGGCGATGCTCGGACACGCCGACCTGGCCACCACGCAGATCTACACCCACGTGGACGGACGGCGACTGCGGGCGGTCTACGACGCGGCCCACCCGCGCAGCCGGAGCTGATGGCGGACGTCGCCGGGCGGGTTTTCGGCCTAGAGTGCGCCGCTTCGCACCATGCGCATCCTGTCCGGCATCCAGTCCTCCGGGAAGCAGCACATCGGCAACTACTACGGCGCGCTCCGCCAGTTCGTCGATCTGCAGAACCGTGGCGATGAGGCGCTGTACTTCATCGCCAACCTCCACGCGCTGACCACGGTCCGGGACTCGGCCGTGGCGGCGGCGCTCACCCGCGAGACGGCCATGGCCTTTCTGGCCCTGGGGCTCGATCCGAAGCGGGCCATCCTCTTCCGCCAGAGCGACATCCCGGAGGTGACCGAGCTGTACTGGATTCTCGGGACGGTGGTTCCCCTGTCCAACCTCGACCGGGCCCACAGCTACAAGGACAAGCTCGCGCGCGGCATCTCCGCGGACTTCGGGCTCTTCGCCTACCCGGTGCTGATGGCGGCGGACATCCTGCTCTACGGCTCGGACCTGGTTCCGGTGGGGAGGGACCAGGTGCAGCACCTGGAGTTCGCCCGCGACTGGGCCACGAAGTTCAACGTCACCTACGTCCCGGGCTACGACCCCGCCGACCCCACGGGCGCGAAGACGGGAAATCCCGGGATCCTCAAGCTCCCCGAGGCGCTGGTGCAGGAGGCGACCGCGGTGGTCCCCGGGGCGGATGGGCAGAAGATGTCCAAGTCGTACAACAACACCATCGACCTCTTCGGTGACGAGGCCGAGGTGAAGAAGCGGATCATGGGCATCAAGACCGACAGCACCCCGGTCGAGGCGCCGAAGCCGGTGGACACCCCGCTGTACCAGCTCCTGAAGGTCATGGTCCCGGAGAGCGACTTTGGCGCGGTGGACACCTCGTGGCGGCAGGGCGGGAAGGGCTACGGCGAGTACAAGAAGACCTTGCTCGCCGCCTACCACGCGACGTTCGGCGAGGCCCGCGCCCGGTACCAGGCGCTGCAGAAGGATCCAGGCTCGGTGGACGCCGTCCTCCGTGCCGGTGCGGAGCGAGCCCGGGCGGTTGCCGCTCCGGTGATCGAACGGGTGCGCCGGGCGGTGGGGATCGAGCGTTGACCCCCCGCGGACGGGGCTGGTAGGGCCAGCGCACGGTGCCGACCCATCCCCAGACCCCGGCCGAGCCGGAGGACCTCGCACAGGCGGGCGCCGCGTCGGTGCACCCCGGGCTGCAAGTGAAGCTGCCCAGCTTCGAGGGGCCGCTCGACCTGCTCCTTCACCTCATCCGCGAGCACAAGCTCGACGTCTTCGACATCCCCATCGCCCTCATCGCCGAGAAGTACAACAAGTCGCTCGCGGAGATGGTGGCCCTCGACCTGGACGTGGCCGGAGAGTTCCTGGTGATGGCGGCCACGCTGGCTCACATCAAGAGTCGGCTCTTGCTCCCGCGGACCGAGGCGCCGACCGACGGAAGTGAGTCGGCCGAGGAGCAGGGGGACCCGCGGGCCGAGCTCGTGCGCCGGCTGCTCGAGTACCAGAAGTACAAGGACGTGGCCCGGCAGCTCGCGGAGCACCCGTTGCTCGACCGCGAGGTGTTCGCCCGCCGCATCACCCCGGCGGCCGCGGCGCAGGTGGAATCGGCCGCGCTGGCCGAGGTGAGCGTGTACCGCCTCATCGAGGCGCTGGACCGGGTGCTCAAGGCCCTCGAGCCCCGGGTCGGGCACGAGGTCGTGCGGGACCAGCTGACGCTCTCGGCGGCCATGCAAGGCATCACCGCCCGGCTTCGCCCCGGCGAGCGGATCACCTTCATCCAGCTGTTCGAGGGTCAGCGCACTCGTGGTTCGGTGGTGGTCACCTTCCTTGCCCTGCTCGAAATGGTGAAGCTACGGCTTCTCCGCGTGAACCAGGACGAGGGGGCGAAGGAGATCTGGGTGTCGGCGGAGGCCGGCGCACTCGAGGGCGAGAACCCGGAGGTCGACGAGAGTGAGTACTCCTGAGAAGCCGGGCGAGGGCGGAGACCGCCCCGACCCGACGATGCCGTTCAGCGAGGCCGAGGTGCAATCGGTGGCCTCGCCGCAGACCGATGCGGAGCTGGAGGACGTCGAGCCCGCCGAGATCGACGAGCAGCCGCCGGAGTTCGAGCCGTTCGAGCGGCTGGTCCAGCGCACTCGCCGCCTGTCACCGGACCGGGTGCGGACGGTCGTCGAGTCGCTGCTCTTCGTGACCGACAAACCGGTCACCCTGGACCAGCTGCACGAGGCCACCGGGCTGGAACGGCCGCGGCTCGAGGCAGCGCTGGAACAGCTGGGCGGCATCCACCGCGACGGGGTGAGCGGCATCGTCCTCACCGAGGTGGCCGGCGGGTGGCAGTTCCGGACGGACCCGGACAGCGGCGAGTTCGTCCGGCGTTTCCTCAGGGTGAAGCCGCACCGGCTGACGCGCGCCGCCCTGGAGACACTCGCGATCATCGCTTACCGGCAGCCGGTGACCCGGCCCGAGATCGAAGACGTGCGCGGGGTCGATTCCGGAGCGGTGGTGAAGGCGCTGCTCGAGCGACGGCTGATCAAGATCCTCGGCAAGAAGGACGAGGTGGGGCGGCCCATCCTCTACGGCACCACCCGCGAGTTCCTGGAGTTCTTCGCCCTGAAGGACCTCTCCGCGCTTCCCACCCTCCGCGAGTTCCACGAGCTGTCCGAGGAGCACCGGACGCTGGTGGACAAGGAGGCTCCCGCCCCGCCCGGCGCCGAGAACCTGGTCGAGGATCTGGCCGATCCGTCCTTCGAGCAGGGACTGGAAACCGCCGCGCCCGGCGCGGAGGAAGCCATGGAGGCCCTGGAGGAGGCGATGGCAGAGGCCGAGGCCCGTTCCCGCGCGGCCGCGGCCTCGCTCGGCACGGAGTCGCCCCCGGCGCGCCCCCCCGCCGAGGAGAGCGAGCGGTGAGCGAACGGCTGCAGAAGTTCCTCGCCCGCGCCGGGGTGGCCTCGCGGCGACACGCCGAGGGCCTGATCACCGCCGGGCGGGTGAGCGTGAACAACCAGCAGGTCACCGAGCTCGGAACGAAGGTGGAGCCCGCGGATCTGGTCACCGTGGATGGCAAGCTGGTGACCGTGCCCGAGCACACCTCGTGGTACCTGCTCCACAAGCCACCCGGCGTCGTGACCACGCTGTCGGACCCCGAGGGTCGCCCCACCGTCGCCGGGCTCCTGGAAGGAGTGGAGCAGCGCGTGTTCCCCGTGGGGCGCCTGGACTGGGACGCCGAGGGCGCGTTGCTGCTGACCAACGACGGGGGCGCAGCGCACCGCCTGCTGCATCCGAGCTTCGAGGTTCCCCGCACCTACCTGGTGAAGGTGAAGGGCTCACCGACCGACGAGACCCTGGAGCGCCTGCGGCAGGGCGTACGGCTCGAGGACGGTCCAGCCCGGGCGATCCGCGCGGAGCGTTTCGAGGCCACCGAGCGAAACACCTGGCTCCTGCTCCAGGTCGGCGAGGGACGCCCGCATCTCGTCAAGCGGCTCTGCGCGGCGGTCGGGCACCCGGTGGTGAGGCTGTTCCGCCCGGCGCAGGCCGGCATCTCCGTCGCGGGGCTGCAGCCCGGAGAGCTGCGAACCCTGACCGCGGACGAGGTCCAGCGAGTCGAGGCAGTGGCGGCGGGCGACACCGTGCCCGAGCCCGCTCCCTTCCTGCCTCCGCGGCGGCACGGCCGGGCAGGTGAGGAGGACGAGTCGCTCGAGGCCGGGGAGGGCCCCGGCAGCTTCGCGGCTCCCGCCGGAGAGACGCGACCGGAGCGGCCTCGGCCGGCTCGAACCGGGGCGTCCAGCGACAGGGCCGGAGCGCCCGAGCGTGGATCCAGACCGCGAGGTCGTGACATTCAGCGCGGGCGATTCAACGGCGCGCCATCGCGTGGAGCTGGTGCGGCCGACGGTGGCTTCCGCCCACGAGGGCGGGGCACGGGGCCGAGCCGATTCGGTGGCAGGGCCTCGGGTGGGGCTGATGCGCCCGAGGGTGAGTTCCGCCCACGAGGGCGTGACACCGGGCCCGGTCCATTCCGCGGCCGACCATCGGCCGGAGCTGGAGCTTCCGAACGCGGCTTCCGCCCACGCGGGCGGGGCACGGGGCCCAGCCGATTCGGTGGCGGAACATCGCGTGGAGCTGGTGCGCCCGAGGGTGAGTTCCGCCCACGCGAGCGTGACACTGGGCGCGGTCGATTCAGCGCCCGGGCACCGCGCGAGACGGCAGCACCTGAGGGCGGCTTCCGACCGCGCGGGCGTGACACCGGGCGTGGTCGATTCGGTGGCGGCGGGTCCTCGCGGGACGCTGGAGCACCCGAGGGCGGCTTCCGGCCGCGCGGGCGTGACACCGGGCGCGGTCGGTTCGGCGGCGGCGGGTCCTCGCGGGACGCTGGAGCACCCGAGGGCGGCTTCCGGCCGCGCGGGCGTGACACCGGGCCCAGCCGATTCGGCGGCCGGACACGCGCAACGGGAGCACCCGAGGGCGGTTTCCGACCTCGCGGGAGCGACACAGCGCGCGGTCGTTCCGCCGGCGGGCCATCGCGTCGGGCCGCAGCGCCGGAGGGTGGCTTTCGACCGCGCGGGACCGCGAGTGCAGGTGCCCGCGACGCGTCGGGACGGAGCCCGCGTCCAGGGAGCCGCGGGGCGTTCGGGCGAAGCCCAGCCCGGGGCGAGCCTCGCTCCGGAGACTGGAGCGCGCCGCGAACGCGCGGGGGATCGAGCAGTGCCGCGGGCCGTGGCTTCGGCAACTCCCGGGGACGCGGCCGCTTCGGCGCGCTGCCCCGGGGTGGTGGTGCACGAAGACCCCGCCCCGGACCGCGGGGTGGGGGTGGAGGTGGGAGGGGTGGCGGCCGGCGCTGAACCGCGCCGGAGTCGCCGGGGTGGGGTAAAACCCCGTTTCATCGATGGATCCTGCCCGGCTCAAAGCCGACGCCGGAGCCGCGATGGCTGCAGGACACTTCTCGCGCGCCGCCTCGCTCCTCGCGGCGTACTGCGCCAGCGCGCCCCGCGATCGCCAGTCGCACCTGCGGCTGGGTGACGCCTACGCCCGGGCCGGCGACAAGCCGCGGGCCATCGACGCCTACCTCACCGCGGCGCGCGGCTTCGCCGAGGACGGGTTTCTCGCGCGTGCCATCGCCGCGAGCAAGCTGGTGCTCGAGCTGGACCCGAATCACACCCAGATGCAGCGGATCCTGGCCGACCTCTACGCGAAGCGGGCCGCCGGCGGACAGGCACTGCGGACGATCCTCGGCAAGTCCGAGCCCGCGCGCGATCGGCCGCTGCCGGTCCGTCCGTTCGAGGCGCTCGCCACCGAGGCGCCGGCCGTCGTCGAGCCCGGCACGCCCACCCCCGCGCCCCGTCCGGCGGAGCACTCGAAGGCGGCGCACCCGGAGCCCGGCGAGCTCCTGGTCACTGAGTACATGCTCGAGCCGGATCCGAAGGAACCGACGCTCGAGGAGGTCCTGCGGACCGAGGCCGGCCAGCGCCACGACACCCCCGTTCCGCTCGGACCACCCGCCGCCACGGATCGCGGCGACGACGCGCCTGCTCCCGGACCGGGAGCAGGCTCCCTCTCAAAAGCGATGGAGACGTTGGTCGCTGACGGGCCACCACCGCCTCCACTTCCCACGCCGGCGCCGGCCCCCGTGCCGAGGTTCGTCGAGCTGAGCCTGGAGGATGCGGGAGGCGAGGACGCGCTGGAGCTGCCCGCCGAGATGCCTCGCGTCACCGAGACGAGGCCGGGAGAGGACCCGGGGTACATCGACCTGAAGCTCGATGAGGAGCCGCCGCCCCGTCCGCCACCGGCGACGGCGCCGCTGCCCCTGGACCCCGGTCCGTTGATTCACGCGCTGGAGCAGGCCGCGGAGCTCGCCCCGGCCGAGCCGTCGCTGGCCCGGAATCCGTTCGTGGCTCCGGCCGTGCGCAACATGCCCCGTGCCCCGCTGTTCTCCGACCTCTCGCACGAGGCGTTCATCGAGCTGGTGGAGCGCTGTCCGCTCCGCCGCTTCGAGGCCGGTGACACGATCATCCAGCAGGGCGAGCCGGGGGACAGCTTCTACGTCATCTGCGAGGGGCGAGCGTCGGTCCTGCGGGAGGACGACGGGCTCGCCCATCCGGTCGCTGCGCTGGAGGCGGGCGAGTTCTTCGGCGAGGTGGCGCTCCTGGCGGGAGGGCCACGCACCGCCAGCGTCTACGCGCTCACCGAGGACACGCAGGTGCTCGAGATCCCCGGTCAGCTCCTGATGGATCTCGCCCGGCGTCATCCCGGCGTGGCCGCTGCGCTGAAGACCTTCTGCCGGCAGCGCCTGCTGAGCAACCTCCTCTCCACCTCGGCCCTGTTCCGTCCGCTGGAGAAGAGCGAGCGCCGGGAGCTGGCCACCCGGTTCCGGGCGCGCGACTCCCTGGCTGGCGAGGTGGTCATCACCCAGGGAGCCCGGGGCGACGGTCTGTACGTGATCCTCGCCGGCGAGGTGGAGGTGCTCCGGGATGGCGGCGTGGCCGGCACCCTCGGCGCCGGCGACGTCTTCGGGGAGATGTCGCTTCTCGACGGCGTCCCCGCCGTGGCCACGGTGCGGACCCTCCGGCGAACCTCGCTGCTCCGGCTGCCGCCGTCAGACCTCGATGCCGTGCTCGCGCGCTACCCGGGCGTTTGCCAGCACCTCGAGGCGCTGCGCGACGCACGCGCGGAGATCAATGCCCGGCTCCCACTCACCCCCGACGACGAGCCGCTCTTCGTGGTCTAGCCCTGGAGACGCCACCCCGTGACCCTTCGCCTCGCCGTTGCCTCCGTCCTGACCCTCGGCCTCGCCGGCTGCGCCCACGCCAACCTGGAGGGCAGCGACCTCGACCAGGTCAAGCACCCCGCCTTCGTCTCGCGCGTGGCCGACGAGGCGGGACCCCGCGTCAACGTGTACCGCTCCGATTCGGCGCAGGCGTCGAAGCTCGGCGGGACCTCGCCCGCGGATGCGGACAAGAAGCTCGAGGAGAGCCTCAAGCCCGTGCTCTCGCGCTTCGAGGCCGCGGAGCGACTTCGCTCCCACGTGCACGCCGCCATCCAGACGGAGAAGCCCTGGTCCCAGGCCGTCCCCCCGTCCCAGGTCGCGAGCGCCCTGGAGACCTTCCTCGTGCAGGAGGTCCCCGGCAACGCGCCGGACTACGGCCGGCTCAAGCCGCTGGGAGCGGACTCGGTCGTGGAGTTCGTCATCGAGGAGTACGGGGTCCGCACGGAGAAGGGCGTTCCCCAGACCTGGGTCCGCGGCACCGGCCGGATGTTCCGCCTCGACGGGGGCGAGATGTGGCGGACCGGCTTCTCCGGGACCTCCACGGAGGCCGGGCTCCAGCCGCTGGATCCGGCGGCACTCGCCTCCAACCCGCGCCCGTTCCACGAGCAGATGGTCGCGGTGCTCGACTCGGTCTCGGTGCGCCTGGCCCGCCAGCTGAGCCCCACCAACCGTGCGGGGGGGGGACCGACCCCACCGGGCACCGGCGAGCTGCGAACGCCGGCCGACCAGCGCACCCCGCTGGAGAAGGAGATCGACAAGTCCAAGGCGGTTCCGCCGCCCGACGCCACCACTCCGACCGACGTCCCCGTCGACGTGGGGTCCTCGAAGAAGAAGCCCCCCCGCCAGTCCGCGCCCCCGCCGGACGCGACGGCCCCCACCGAGGTTCCGGTGGACCCGAAGAAGAAGTGAGCTCCGGCGACGGCGGGCCGCGTCACAGCGTCCTCTGATAGTCTCGGTCACTCCGTCTCTTGTCCGCGAATGCCGCCATCACCGTCGACGGATCCGCCGGCGGTCAGTCGCTACGGACCGCGTTGACCCTCTCCCTGGTCACGCAGCGGCCGTTCCGCGTGGAGTCGTTCTGCGCCGGTCGGATCGCGCCGGGGCTCCGGCCGCGGCACCTGGCACTGCTCCGCGCCGCCGAGGCGCTCGGAGGGCGCGTGGAGGGCGGACAGGCCGGGGCGCTCGCCTTCTCCTTCCAGCCCGGACCGGTCTCGGCGGGTAGTCACGTGCTCGAGCTCGGGGCCTCGGCGCCGGCGTGTCTGGTGTTCCAGTGCCTCTTCTACCCGCTGGCCCTCGCCGGAGGAGGAGAGCTCCGGCTGCTGGGGCTGACTCACGCGCCGAAGGGGCCCACCTACCATCACCTGGCCTGGGTCTGGCTTCCCTTGCTCGAGGCGTACGGGCTGCGGGCGTCGCTGTCCCTCCAGCGCGCCGGCTTCTGGCCCGAAGGCGTGGGGGAGTTCCGTGGACAGCTGCAGGGACCCGGGGAGCCGCCGTTCAAGGTGGAGGTGCCGGCGCGAGGCACGCTGCAGGACGTCGAGGTGCGAAGCCTCGTCGGTGGCGTTCCGTTCGACGTGGCCGCCCGACAGGCCCGCGCAGCGGAGAACGCCCTGCGCGAGCGCGGCATCTACTGCCACGCGGAGAATCTGCCGTTGCCGGTGAGCAAGACTCCGGGGACGCTGGTCTTCGTTCGGGCCCAGTTCGAGAACACCTTCGCCGCCTTCGCCGCGGTGGGTGCGCGGAACGCCTCCCCTGAAGAGGTCGGGACGAAGGCCGCCCACGCGCTCGCCGATTTCATGCAGACCCCGGGCGCGCTGGACGAGCACCTCGCCGACCAGATCCTCATGCCCGCGGGGCTCCTGGCGGCGGGCAAGCTCGGGACCTCGACCCCCGGGACCACCCGCTTCACCGCTGCCCGCATCACGCCCCACCTCCGGGTCACCGCCGGGCTGCTGGAGGAGTTCCTGCCGGTGCAGGTCGAGGTGAAGGACGAGGGCGAGGTGGCGGTCCTTCCGCGCGCCTCGGCACACTGACCGCTCACGGCGTCCGGACGACGCGCGTCACCGTCGCTCCCCACGGGCAGTACCGCCGCACCGTGCACAGTCAGTCGTCCTGGCAAATCGGCCGGCCCGGACCCTTCGAACCGGCTAGAGAAGGCCCGTGCTTCGTCTGCTGGTCGTCGCGCTGGTCAACCTGGTCCTCCTGCTGGTCGCCGTGCTCCGCGCCCCGGGACACTTGCTGCGGCGCCGTCGCGCGCCGACCTATGTCTCCTTCCTCCTCAAGGGCGACCCGCCGTACCGCCAGCCGTTCCAGCGACGCTGGCCCTGGCGCCGGGAGCGGCACGCTCCCGGGCAGGTGAGCTCGCTGCACCTCCTCGACGAGGCGCTCGACGCCCTGGCGGCCGACCCCGCGGTGAAGGGAATCGTGCTCCAGGTCGAGGCGCTGGAGATGCCGGCCGGCAAGCGGGCCTGGGTCGCGGAACGGCTGGCCGCGTTCCGTGCGCGAGGCAAGGAGGTGATCGGCACCGCGGTGAGCGCGCGAAACGGCGAGTACGCGCTCCTCTGCGCCGCGGATCGCATCGCCTTCCCCCGCGCCGGACGCCTCGAGCTCACCGGCTTCCTGGTGGAGGCCACCGCCGCGGGGCGCGCGTTCGAGCAGCTGGGCATCCGGCCGGAGTTCGTCCGCCGCGGCGAGCACAAGACCGCCCCCGAGCTCTTCATCCGCGCCGAGGTCTCGCCCAACCAGCGCGCCGCGCTCGAGCAGTTCCTCGACGAGCGGCACGCCGAGCTCGTGGAGGCGGTCGCCCGCGGGCGCCGGCTGTCGACCTCCGAGGCCCGAGCCCGGGTCGACCAGGGGCCGTACAGCGCCACCCGGGCCCAGGCGCTGGGCCTGGTGGACCTGATCGCTGACGACGTCGAGCTCCCCGCCGCGCTCGGGCTCGACACGAACGAGGACCGGGCGCTCGCCGGCGCCGCAGGGCTCGGGACCTTCCGCGACTGGGAGCGCACGCGCCGCTTGCCGCGCGTGGCCTGGAAAGAGTGGCGGCGTCCCACGCGCCTGGCAGTGGTTCCGGTCTCGGGGATGATCGCCCAGGCCCCGTCGGGAGCACCGCCGGTCGGCCCGACCATCGCCGGCTCGGAGACGCTGGTGGCCGGCCTGCGCGCCGCGGCCCGTGATCGCTCCAGCCCGGCGGCGGTGCTGTACGTGAACAGCCCCGGCGGGAGCGCGCTCGCCTCGGAGCTGGTCCTGGCCGAGGTCCGCCGCCTCGCCGCGCGCAAGCCGGTCATCGCCTACGTGGACCGGGTGGCGGCCTCCGGCGGGTACATGATCGCGCTCGGGGCGAAGGAGATCTGGGCCAGCCCGGGATGCATCCTCGGCAGCATCGGGGTGTTCGCCGGGAAGTTCGACCTCTCCGAGCTGCTCTCCCGGCTGGGCGTGCACCGGGAGGTCCTCACCCGCGGGGAGCACGCCGGCCTGATGACCTCCGCCCGCCCGCTGTCGGTCCCGGAGCGCGACGCGCTCGAGGCCGAGGTGGAGGAGGTCTACGGTCGCTTCGTGGAGCTGGTCTCCGAGCACCGCCGGCTCACCCCCGAGGCGGTACGGGCCCGCGGCGAGGGCAGGGTCTACACCGCCGGGCGCGCGCAGGAGGCGGGCCTCGTCGACTCGCTCGGCTCGTTCGAGGCCGCCTGCGCCCGGGCGTTCGCCCTGGCCGGACGGAGCCCACGGCGCTTCGAGCTGCGTCCGTTCGGGTTGCCGCGCCGGCGGCTCCCGCTGCTCTCGCTGCTCCGCAACGCGCTCGCCCCGGCGGTGTACGCGCTCTGGTGGCCGACCTGGACCGGGCCCGGCCTCGGGGGCACCGAGGACTTCGGGACCGAGCTAA
>JBKPMY010000454.1:0-7627 GCA_046732375.1 Myxococcota bacterium | reverse complement strand
CCGCATCCCCAAGGGAAAGTTCCCCATCGTGGACCGCTTCCTCTCGCAGGAGACGGAGGCCAACACGCCCATCACCGAGATGGTCGTCAACTCGCTCATCACCAGCCCGCGGGAGGGGCAGCGCTTCCGGCCGGGGCAGCCGGTGGAGGTGAGGGGGATCGCCTGGGACAACGGCGCCGGCATCCGGACCGTCGAGGTGTCGGCCGACGAGGGTCGCTCCTGGCAGACGGCCACGCTGGATGCGGATCCCGGTCGCTTCTCGTTCCGCGGCTTCCGCCACGGCTTCAAGGCCGGGGGGAAGGGGGAGGTCAGCGTCCTGGCGAAGGCCACCAACCGGATCGGCTCCTCGCAGGTCGGCGAGCTGGTGTTCAACCCCGCCGGCTACCACAACAACGTCATCTCCCGGGTCAAGATCCGGGTCGGGTAGGGGGACGCCCATGACCGCGCTCGTTGCCCTGATCCTGCTCGCCTCGCCACCCGGGTACCCCGACGAGAACCGGGTCCAGCTCAAGCCGGGACCGGCCCGCGACCTGGTCCTCGGTCGCTGCGCCGCCTGCCACAGCCAGGACTACATCCCGATGAACTCGCCGTTCCTCGACCGGAAGGGCTGGGAGGCCGAGGTCAACAAGATGGTGAAGGTCTACGGCGCGCCGATGGAACCGGACGAGATGGCAAAGATTGTCGATTACCTCGCCACCAACTACGGGAAGAAGTAGCGCGCCCTGGTCGAATGGGTGCGGCGGGTTAGCTTGGCCCGCCAGATGAACGGCACCCGCCTCGATGGATCACAGATCTTCTCCTGGCTCCTGGTGGCGCTGGCCCTGGTCCTCGTCTGGGCCATTCTCCAGCCATTCTGGTCCGCCCTGTTCCTGGCCGCGGTGCTGGCGGGGGTCTTCGCCGGGCTCCAGCGAGGCCTCGCGCGGAGGCTCCGGGGGCGAGCGGGTCTCGCCGCCGGATTGCTGACCCTCCTGGTGCTCCTCGCGATCGTGCTCCCCTTCGGGGGGATCGTGGGGGTGCTGGCCAAGGAGATCGGCGAGGGCATCAACTGGGTTCGCCGCGGGCTGCAGGAGCACGGTGTCACCGGGTTCGTCGAGCGGCTCCCCGGCCCGCTCCGGACCCTTGCCGAACGCGTGCTGCAGAGCTTCGGGGATGGGGGGCAGAGCTGGGGGCAGGTGATTCAGTCCCAGAGCGGCAAGGCGGCCGGCGCGGCGACCAAGTTCCTCTCCGCGACCTCGCACGCGGTGGTGGAGGCGGTGCTGATGCTCATCGCCTTCTACTTCCTCCTCACCGACGGACACCGCCTCGTGGGCTGGCTGGAGCGGGTGACCCCGCTTCCTCCGGGACGCTTCCGCAGCTTCCTCGCGGAGTTCCGCGGCGTGTCCCGGGCGGTGGTCATCTCCACCGTGGGGACGGGTGCGGTACAGGCCGCGGCGGCGCTGGTCGGCTACCTCATCGCCCGGGTACCCAACGCCATCTTCTTCACCCTGGTCACGTTCTTCATGTCCTTCATCCCCTCGGTGGGGGCGGCCAGCGTTCCGCTGCTGATCTCCGTCGTGCTCTTCGTCCAGGGCCGGATCGCCTGGGCGATCTTCATGATCGCCTGGGCCCTCCTGGTCGTGGGGCTGATCGACAACGTGGTGAAGCCGCTGCTCATCAAGGGCGGCGTGGAGATGCACGGAGCGGTCGTGTTCTTCGCCCTGCTCGGCGGCCTCGCCGCGTTCGGCGCGGTGGGCCTCATCGCAGGGCCGCTGGTGGTGGCTTTTTTCATCGCCATCGGCCGCACCTACTCGGGCGCGGACGCGCGAGCGCGCTGACCGGCGGGCCTCACTCGTACCAGCGCGGAGCCCTCACTGCGTCGCGGAAGAAGGCCGTGCTGTGGCCGATCCAGAGACGCGCGCGCTTCTGCGTGAGGACCTTCTCGATCTTCCGCCGTGAGTCGGGGGTGGCCGTCTTCCGCTCTTCCGCGGGCATGCGGTCCAGCGTCCGCTCCTCGTCGTGGTGGTACAGGTCGCCGGAGATGACCACGCCACCGGTCCTGGCGAGCTTGACGAAGAGCGACTGGTGGCCCGGCGTGTGGCCCGGGGTGAAGAGGAGCACCACCGTCCCGTCGCCGAAGACGTCGTGGTCTTCCTGGATCACCTGCTTCCGGGCCCTCGCGAGTGCGGCGAGCTCCGGCGGCGGAGGTTCGGTTGCCCCCGCGCCGAACACGGCGTCCAGCTCGGCCTTCTGGGCGATCCACGTCGCGCCGGCGAACTCGGGTGCGTTCCCGATGTGATCGAAGTGGGAGTGCGAGAGCGCCAGGTGGGTCACCTGCGCCGGAGTGAGTCCGATCTCCGCGAGCTGCGCGCGAAGCGGGGTGGTCACCTTCAGCGTGTACCCCTCGAGCTCGACGGACTGGCCCGCCAGGCGATCGGGGAGCCCGGTGTCGAAGAGGAGGATTCCCCTGGCATGCATCACCAGGAAGCACGGATCGGCCATGTTGGGGTCCGCGATCTCGTTCCGCGCCAGGCCGTACTCCTCGGCCGACGCGGAGATCAGCGTGCCGCAGTCGAGCACGTAGAGGCGGGGTGTCCGGAGCGCGGGCTTCCGCGTGGCGACCGGCGTGCCGGTGCCCGCGTCCGCAGAGGCTGCCCCGGAACGGGCGGGCTGGAGGCCCGCGAGCGCGACGAGGAGCCAAAGCGCCGGGCCGCGGCGCGCGGCGCTCACCGGTGCGCCTCCAGGAACGACCCGAGCTGTGCGGTGACCGCCTCCGGTGCATCGATCGGCGACATGTGTCCGGCCCGCGGGATGCGGACCAGATGAGAGCCGGCGATGCCCGCGGCCAGCTCCTCCGCTCGCGCGGGAACGGTGGCGGTGTCCTCCTCGCCCACCATCACCAGGGTGGGGCAGCGAATGGCGGGCAGGAGCGGCATTGCGCTCTCGCGCTGCAGCACGCCTTCCAGCGCGCGGCCCATCGCTCGCGCATCCACCTGCAGGAGGTATTCCCTCCAGGCGCGGAGGTCCGCGGCGCGCGCCGGGTCCCGTCGCGCGCTCGCACCGTGCATGATGGCCTGTACCCGCCCCAGCACCGGCCACGTCCCGATCCAGCGCGCCACCCACTCCAGCCGCCGGTAGCGCGGAATGTTCTCCGGAGGCTCCGGGCCGCCCGAGGTGTCGATCAGCACGAGGGAGCGCAACAGCTCGGGACGGCGTGCCGCGAGTCTCACCCCCACGAAACCCCCCATCGACATGCCGACGAAGTGAACCGGTCCCAGGCGAAGCGAGGCGATCAGCGCCGCCGCATCCTCGGTGAGCGTGTCCATGTCCAGGCCGGTGGCCGGCGCATCGCTCTGCCCCTGCCCGCGGTGGTCGTAGGCGACGCAGCGAAAGCGTGCGCGAAGCATCGCGATCTGCGCGTCCCACATCCGCAGCGTGTAGAGCAGGCCGTGGGAGAACAGCACCGTCGGCCCGCTTCCACCCGAGTCTTCCACCGCGAGCCGGACACCGTTGCAGAGGATGCGCGTCGCCATCGGGCGGTAGCCTAGTCATCCGCTCGGGTCGCGGTCGTGCGGTGAATAGCCGCCTGCGTCACGGCGTCTCGCCAGGCAAGGAAGGATGGAACCGACGATGCGCAGGATCCTCTCGATGGGTAGCGTGCTGCTGCTCGCCTCGGGGTGCGTGGTCCGCGAGGTGCGCCAGCCGCCACCGGTGGTCGTGTACCGCGACCCTCCGCCGGCTCCCCCTCCGCCTGTGTACGCGCCGCCGCCTCCTCCGCCCGCCGCTCCCGTCGTCGCGCAGGATCCCGAGTGGGAGGCGGTCTCGATAGAGCCGGGGTTCGACCAGCCGACCCCGGTCGCCATTCCCTGGGCGCCTCCGCCCATGCTTTGGGACCCGCCGCCTCCGCGGCCGTGGTTCGACGCGATGTGGATCGGCGGTCACTGGACCTGGTGGAACGGCGAGTGGGTCTGGGCGCGCGGGTACTGGGCGCGGCCCCCGAGGTCGGGATGGGTGTATGCCGAGCCGTACTACGAGTACCGCGGCAACGTCGTCGTCTTCGTCGCCGGCTTCTGGAGGCCGGTCACCCGGGTCTTCGTCCCGCCGCCGCCGACCGTGTACATCCCGGTGGTCCAGGTGCGCGTGGTCCACGTGGGCTATGCGCGGCCCAATGGTCCTCACGGTGTCTTCGTTCCGCCGCCGCCCGGCTCGCAGCCCGGCGTCATCGTTCCCTGCCCGGTGGGGACCTCCCCGGCGGTGGTGCTCAGCGCGCCTCCGGTGGTGCGTCCGGGCATGGTCGTCCGCCCCGTGTCGCGTGCCGGAGTCGTGGAGGTGGTCGCGCCTGCTGGAGTGACCCGCGAGGGCCGGCCGGTGTCCGCGCAGGCCCCGGTCGTCGCGCATGACGCGGCCTCGGTCCACCCGGTGGTGGTCGCGCCGCCCCCGCCCATCCGCAACCCAGGCCGCAGGGTGAACGAGCCCGTTCCTTTCCCATCCCGGAACGCGCCGGCGACGGTCGGTGGAGATCCGGTCGCCACGCCCGTTCCCGCTCCCTCGAGCGCTCCGGCCCAGTCCGGGACCAGCACCGTCACGGTGCGGCCGGTTCCGCCCCCTCCCAACAGTCTGCCGCCCGGACAGCCGGTGCTCCGCCCGGAGTCGATGGGCGGTGAGCGGGGGAACCCGCGCCCGTGGTCGAACGGTGACGACCGCCAGGGGAACGAGCCGATCCTCAAGCCGGTGCCGCGCGCCGAATCCATGGGCGGCGATCGGGGCAAGCCGCGCCCGTGGTCGAACGGGGGCGATCGCAACGGGAACGACGGGTCACGCGCCGACGCGACTCCGCGCCCGCCGCCGGTCCAGAGCGCCCCTCCAGCTGCTCGCCCCTCCGCGCCCGCAGCGGCTCCGCGGGAGGTCGAGCAGGCGACGCCGCCGGTGGCCAACCGGGCTGAGCCCGCGCCGAAGCGTCAGGCTCCGCCCAAGGTCGATCCCCACGATCGAAAGGGTTCGCGCGACTCGTACGAGCGCTGAGCCCCGGCCAGGGGCGCGCGCGAGCGGCCGGAATCGGGACCGAACCCTCTTCCGGCCGGACAAGGCCGCCGGGAGCCGCTGAACGACCCGCCGCCCACGGCTGCGGCGCCGACCGGGCCCCGGGCCCGACGTCGCCGAGGCAGTCACCAGCGGCCGGTCTCGCGCCTCTCGGCCTTCTTCCGCCCGAGCCGCTTCTTGGCCTCGAGCCGCCGCTCCTTCGCGCCGCGGGAAGGTCGGGTCGCCCGGCGGGGGCGCTGGACCCGGGTCAGCACCGCGAGCGCGGCCCGGAGGCGCTCCAGCGCGGTGGATCGGTTCTGCGCCTGGCTCCGCCGCTCGGTGGCGGTGACGGTCAGCCCCGTCGGCCCGTGCACGAGGCGAACCGCGGACGCGGTCTTGTTCCGGTGCTGGCCCCCGGGGCCCCCGCCGACGAAGGTCGAGACCTCGCACTCGCGCAGCAGCGCCTCTTCGTCGAGCGCGAGCGCGGCGCGTGCAGCTTCCCTCCGGGCGACCGAGTCGGCGGCGTCCATCGAACCCGAGGATGTACACGACCTGCTTGATCGCGGAAGGGCGCACCTCTAAAGGGAGCGCCTCCTCGAGAAAGGAACATCCATGTCCCCTGCAGCCAGCCAGAAGCCGCTGAAGATCGTCCTCGTCCACGGTGGGTTCGTCGATGGTTCGGGCTGGGCCGGCGTCTACCGCGCCCTGCGCAGGGAAGGATTCGAGGTCGCCGTCGTCCAGAACCCCACGCGGTCGCTGAGCGACGACGTCGCGGTGACGCGCCGGACGATCTCTGCCCAGGGCGGTCCGGTCCTGCTGGTGGGTCATTCGTACGGTGGGGTGGTAGTCACCGAGGCCGGCACACACCCGAACGTCGCCGGACTGGCGTACATCGCCGCGTTCGCCCCGGACGCAGGCGAATCGGTCTCCTCCCTCATCAAGGACCCGCCGCCGGGAGCGCCCGTTCCTCCGATCCTCCCGCCGCAGGACGGCTTCCTGTTCCTCGACCGCGCAAAGTTCCACGCCTCCTTCGCGGGCGACCTGGACAAGGACACTGCGGAGTTCATGGCCGACTCGCAGGTTCCCTGGGGTGTCGAGGCGCTCGACGGCAAGATCACCACCCCGGGCTGGCGGACGAAGCCGAGCTGGTACCTGGTGGCGACCGACGACCGGATGATCCCGCCCCCGGCGCAGCGCGCGATGTCGAAGCGCGCAGGCTCCACCGTCGTCGAGCTCCCGGGCAGCCACTCGATCTACGTCTCCCAGCCCGGGCCCGTGGCCGCGCTCATCGCACGGGCGGCGAACGAGACCGCAGCCAGGATCCGGTAAGGCGCGACGCGGGGCTCGGGGGGATCCACCGCCCTGGTCCCCCCTGCGAAGGTCTTCGAGCGGCCCGGTGCGAGGCGGCGTTCGACCACCGCCGTCCATGCTCGCCTGCCCACCCAGGAGCCTCGGATCGGGCCCGAGCGCGCCTCGACGGGGGGTGCACCGCGGGCGTCCTCCTGTTAGCACCGCAGCTCCCCGTCCATGCATCGGATCCACCTCGAGGGTGCCCGCACCCACAACCTGGCGGGCGTCAGCGTCGAGCTCACCGCCGGCCAGCTCACCGCCGTCACCGGCGTGTCGGGCAGCGGGAAGAGCAGCCTCGCGGTTGACACGCTCTACGCGGAGGGCCAGCGCCGCTTCGTCGAGAGCTTCAGCCCGTATGCCCGGCAGTTCCTGGAACGCCTGGAGCGGCCGCCGATGGACCGGCTCGAGCCGGTGGCGGCGGGCATCGCGGTCGATCGCCGCACCAGCGTCAAGAGCTCGCGGTCCACCGTCGCCACCCTCGCCGACCTGGAGGCCTACTTCTCGGCGCTGTTCACCCGGGAGGCGCTCCCGCTCTGCCCCGAGCACGGCGAGGAAGCCGTTCGCCGCGACCCCGACTCCGCGGCGCACGCGCTGGTGACCGAGCATCCCGGCTCGGCGGCGCTCCTCACCTTCCCGGCGAGAATGCCCGACACCGAGACGTTCATCGGCGTCCGGTCGCGGCTGCTCAAGGACGGTTTCCGGCGTCTGCTCATCGGCGGCGAGGTGCGACCCCTGGAGGAGCTCCGGCCCGCGGAGGCCATGGGCGCGGCGGGCCAGGCGGACGTCGTCGTCGACCGTCTCACCTTGAGCAAGGACATCCGGGGGCGGCTGGCCGCCTCCCTCGAGCAGGCCTGGGCCGAGGGTCACGGTGAGGCGCACCTCTGGATCTCGGGTCAGCGGCGGCCGGTCCGACAGGGCCTGGTGTGCCCGGTCTGCGCGCGCGGCTTCGAGCCTGCGCGACCGGGTCTCTTCAGCTACCAGTCGCCGGTGGGTGCCTGCCCCGCCTGCCGCGGCTTCGGGCGGACCCTGGGCATCGACTGGGCGAAGGTCATCCCCGACGACTCGCTCAGCATCTCCGACGGTGCGCTGCGTCCCTGGAACGGGCGCTCCAGCGATTGGGAGCGGGGGCAGCTGGTGCGCTTCGCGAAGTCCAATCGCATTCCCCTCGACTTTCCGTGGCGGGAGCTGCGCCCCGAGCAGCGCGAGGCGGTGCTGGCCGGCGAGGGCACCTACCGGGGAGGTCGCTACCCCGGGCTTCGCGCCTGGTTCCGGTGGATGGAGT
>JBKPMY010000453.1:0-5858 GCA_046732375.1 Myxococcota bacterium | reverse complement strand
CGAGTACACGCACCTGGTCGTCACCCAGACCGGCCATAACTCGGTTCCCATCTGGCTCCAGGAGGCCCTGGCCAAGTACCTCGAGTCCCGCTGGCGTGGCCCGGCGGGCAAGGCGCTGCCACCGTCGTCGCGCACCCTGCTCGCCGAGCGGGTGCAGAAGAACGATCTGATCCCCTTCGCCAGGATGCACCCCTCGATGGCCAAGCTGCCCACCTGGAAGGACGCCGCCACCGCCTTCGCCGAGGTCTTCTTCGCCGCCGAGTTCCTCCACAAGGAGCACGGAATGAAGTCCTTGCGGACCATCGTCGAGGCGATGGGCGCAGGGGCGACGGACCAGCAGGCGGTGGAGAAGGCGACCGGGAAGTCGTTCCCTGTCTTCGAGAAGAGCTGGATGGCCTACCTCCGCGCCCAGCCGCCACCCGCGACGAAGGCGCCGGCAACCGCCGAACGACCGGTGCTCAAGGGAAAGAACACCCCTCCCGAGGAGGGGAAGAAGGGCCGGGAGATCTCCTTCGGCGACTTCGACGAGGTGGAGAACCCGGCCGCGCGACGCTGGGCACACCTCGGGGAGCTGTTCCGCGAGCGGGGTCGGTTCGTCGCCGCGGCGGAGGAGTACGGGAAGGCGCACGCTCTGGTGGGCAACGCCTACGAGACCATCTCCAACAAGTACGCGCTCGCCCTGATGGCCGTGAAGCGGCTGGACGATGCGGAGAAGGTGCTGCTGGCCTCGCTCGAGGCGCACCCGGGCTACGCCTCGACCCAGGTCCACCTCGGCCGCATCTACCTGAGCCGCGGGCAGTGGGCCGAGGCTCGCTCGGCCTACCGGGCGGCGCTGGCGCAGGATCCCTTCGACCCGGAGATCCACCTGGCGCTCCTCAAGTCCGCCCAGTCGCTGGGGGACGGGGCGCTGCTCGAGCGGGCGCGGACCGCCTCGGTCACCCTCACCGGCGTGCCTGCCGAACGTCTCCCCGAGCTGCTGGCGCGTCTGCCCGGCCCGCAGTCCGACCTGTCCGACGTCGCGCTCCCTCGCGGCCCGGCCGAACCTCCCCGTCCACCCCGACCCGCCCCCAAGAAGACGGCGAAGACGCCCGAACCCACGGCCTCCGAACGGCTATGACCTCTCCCATGACCTCGACCCCCCTGACCGCCGTGGAGCCCGGCGCCGACCTGCGCGCCGTGGAGGCGCTCGCCCGGGCTCGTTCGGCCATCGTCGAGCAGATCGAGAAGCGGGTGGTGGGCCAGCGCGAGGTGGTGGAGCACCTGCTCATCGCGCTCTTCTCCCGGGGGCACTGCCTCTTCGTGGGTGTGCCCGGCCTGGCCAAGACGCTGCTCATCTCCACGCTGGCGGAGGTGCTGAACCTCACCTTCAACCGCGTTCAGTTCACCCCCGACCTGATGCCCTCGGACATCACCGGGACCGACATCCTCGAGGAGGACCGGGCCACCGGGCACCGCGACTTCCGCTTCGTGCGCGGCCCCCTCTTCGCCAACATCATCCTGGCCGACGAGGTGAACCGCACGCCGCCGAAGACCCAGGCCGCGCTGCTCCAGGCGATGCAGGAGTACCGGGTGACCGCCGGCGGCGAGACTTATCCCCTGGACCTGCCCTTCCTGGTCTTCGCCACCCAGAACCCCATCGAGCAGGAAGGGACCTATCCCCTGCCCGAGGCGCAGCTCGACCGGTTCATGTTCCTGGTGGACGTGGGCTATCCGACCGCCGAGGAGGAGGTCCAGATCGTCAAGAGCACCACCTCGGGGTCGGTCCCCCGGCTCACCAAGGTGCTCTCCCCGGAGCAGATCCTCGCCCTTCAAGAATTGGTCCGCCGGGTGCCGGTGCCGGAGCACGTGGTGCGGTACGCGGTGGAGCTGGTCCGGCAGACGCGGCCCAAGGAGCCCGGTGCGCCAGAGGTGGTGAGGAAGCACGTGAACTGGGGCGCCGGTCCGCGGGCGAGCCAGTACCTGGTGGTGGCGGCCAAGGCGCGGGCGGTGCTGCAGGGCCGGTTCGCGGCCACGGTGGAGGACGTCCGGGCGCTGGCGCTCCCCGTTCTCCGTCACCGGGTGCTGCCCAACTTCGCCGCCGAGAGCGAGGGCATCTCCAGCACCCGCATCGTCCAGCAGCTGCTGGATCTGGTGAAGGGCTAGGTCAGGGCGGCCGCAGTCGAGGTCCAGGTCACGGTGTGCTCAGGCGGCGATAGTCAGCGAGGTCACGGCGGCCGAACTCGGGTGGGGTGGCCCAGTTGACCTCGCTCGACGCGGCCACGCTGGCCAAGCTCGCCGGGGTGAAGCTGCGCGCCCGGGCGGTGATGGAAGGGGTGCTCTCCGGCCTGCACAAAAGCCCGCATCAGGGGCAGAGCGTGGAGTTCTCCGAGCACAAGGAGTACGCGCCCGGAGACGAGCTGCGCCACCTGGACTGGAAGGCCTTCGGCAAGTTCGACCGCTACTACGTGAAGCGGTACGAGCACGAGACCAACCTCCGCGCCACCCTGGTCGTGGACGCGAGCGGGTCGATGGGCTACCGCAGCGGGCCGCTCTCCAAGCTGGAGGTGGCCACCACGCTCGCGGGCACCCTGGCCTACTTGCTCGTCCGCCAGCAGGACGCGGTGGGGCTGAGCGTGGTGACCCGGGCGGGCGCGGCGGACCTGCCGCCCCGGGCCGCGGCGGGGCACCTCCACACGGTGCTCGATGCCCTGGACGGCCTGCAGCCTGGTGGGGGGACGGACCTCTTCGCAGCGGCCGACCACCTCGCGGAGAAGGTGCGGCGCGGGCAGCTGGTGGCGGTCTTCTCCGACTTCTTCGACGACCGCGACGATGCGCTGGGACGGATCCTGGCCCTGCGCGCGCGCCGCAACGACCTCGCCCTCTTTCACGTCCTCGATCCCGCCGAGCTCGAGTTCCCCTTCGACGACCCGACGCTCTTCCTCTCGCTCGAGGACGAGCGGCGGATCGAGGTCAATGCCCGGGAGATCCGCGAGAGCTACCTGGAGGAATTCCGGGCCTTCCTCGACCGCACCCGCGTCGCCTGCACCGAGGCGGACGTGGACTACGCCGTGGTGCGGACCGACGAGCCGCTGGACGCGGTGCTGCTGCGCTTCCTGGGCCGGCGCCAGCGGAGGGCGGCGTGACCTTCGGCCAGCCCTGGCTGCTGCTCGGCGCGCTGGCAGCGCTCATCCCGCTCGCGGTGCACCTCTTCGACCGGCGGAAGCCGCGGCCCCATCCCTTCGCCGCGATCGCCTTCGTGCTCCGGAGCCAGCGCCGCACGGCCTCCCGGCTCAAGCTGAAGCGACTCCTGCTCTACACCCTGCGCACGCTGATCCTCCTCGCCATCCCGGTGGCGCTGGCCCGCCCGGAGCTCCGGCGCCCGGGCACGGCGGTGTCCCGGGCGGTGGGACCGGCGGCGACGGTGGTGGTCGTCGACCGCGGGCTGGTGATGCGCTTCGTGGACGGAGAGAGCCTCTTCGAGAAGGCGCGAAGCGAGGCCCGGAGCGCCATCGCCGGTCTGGGGGCGGAGGATCCGGTGACCGTGCTGCCCTGCGGACCGGAGGTGACGCCGCCCACCGCGCCCGGCCTCGACCGCCGCGAGGCGCGGGAGACGCTGGACCGGATGGTTCCCGCCTGGTCCACCGTCGATCTCGGCCGGTGCTTCGAGGTTGCCGCGCGGGCGCTGGAGGAGAGCCCCACCGCCGGCAAGCGCATCGTGGTGGTCTCGGCGTTCACCGTGGGGTCGCTCCGCCTGGAGGCACCGCCGCCCACGATCCGGGTGCCCGGCGACAAGCGGGTCCGTCCGGAGATGGTGATTCGCGACGTGGCGCGCGGGCGGAAGGTCCTCCCCAACCACTTCATCGCCGACCTCAAGGCCGAGCCGGCGCCCCAGGCGGGGTCCCGGTCGGTGCAGGTGAGCTTCACCGTGCGGAACGTGTCCGATCTCCCGGCGGGGGAGATCCAGGCGACGGTCGAGCTCGCCGGCCGGGTGGTGGGAAAGACCTTCCTCGCCCTCGCGCCAGGGGGGACGGCCCAGAAGACGCTCACTGTCCGCTCCGAGGTGGGCGGGCCGGTCGCAGGCGCGGTCTCCCTCACGCCGGACGGGCTGGCCGAGGACGACCGGCGGGACTTCGTGGTGCAGGTGCCCCGCGAGCTCCGCGCGCTGGTGGTGGACGGCTCGCCCAGCCCGGTGCGCTACCGCGACGAGGTCTTCTTCCTCGAGGCCGCCCTGAGCGCGCCCAGCTCGCCGGTGCGTCCGGTGGTGAAGGACGCCACCGCCGGTCTGCGGGAGCCGCTGGACGGCTATGACGTCGTGGTGCTGGCCAACGTGCCCGCGCCGCTGCCCGAGGAGGTCGCCCGGCTCAAGGCCTTCGTGGAGCGGGGCGGCGGGCTCCTCATCTCCATGGGAGACAAGGTCGAGCCCGAGCCGTGGACCCAGCGCATGGGTGATCTCCTCCCCCGCCCCTTGCGCCTGGTGAAGGCCGCCGGCTCCGAGGCCGGCGCGGGTGATGGGCGGCCGGCGAGGCTCGGCGACGTGCACTGGAGCGACCCGCTGTTCGCGCCCTTCTCCGGCCGAGGCCGAGAGGGGCTGATGGGGGCACGTTTCCGGCGCTACATGCTGGTGGAGGGGGGAACACGGGCCGACGGCTCGGAGGTGCTGACAGCCTACGACGACGGCGCTCCGGCCTTCGTCACGACGCGACGGGGACGCGGGAGGGTGCTGCTCTTCACCAGCACCCTCGACCGCGACTGGGGTGACTTCGCGATCCGGACCAGCTACCTGCCCCTGATGCAGCGGGCAGCCGCGTGGCTCGCCGGAGCGCTGGACGAGCGCGAGGTCGTCGAGGGGCGAGTGGGCCAGACCTTGACCCTCCGGCCGGACCCGCAGGCCCAGGTCACGGCGGTCAAGTCGCCGTCGGGCGCGGCGGTGCCGGTGCAGATCGAGCCCGACCACGGGCTGAAGGTCGGCCCGCTGCCCGAGCCCGGGCTCTACCGGACGTACGATTCCGGGGCCCAGCTGGTCCCCGGATCGCAGTTCGCGGTCACGCTCGATCCGGCGGACAGCGATCTCACCCGGCTGGACGAGTCGCAGCTGCAGGCCTACTTCGGCGAGGAGGCGATCCGCGGCCCGGGCGGCACCTCCGACCGGCGAGTGCCGATCTGGACCTGGCTGGTCGTGACCGCGGCGATGGCCTTCTTCGCCGAGGGGCTGCTGCTGCGGAAGCCCTGAGCCTCAGAAGCACGCCGCAAAAGAGCATCGGCGTCGGGCTCACGCCCATCCCCCGCATCCGCCGGCTTGATCGTGCATCCGCCCCTACGGGCAATGCCCCAGGGTGTCGGTTGTCCGAGCCGCGACGCGCCCTGGAGGGAGAGTTTTCGGCACTGCGTCGTGAGGTCAGCGCTTCGGCCGTCCGCGATCGCAGACGGTGACGGGTGATTCGCTAGCATGGCGCGATGTCCGGATTCATCCCGATCGTCTCACTCGTCGTTCTGACCGCCGGAACGTCGCCCGCACAGCGTCCTCCAGCCAGCGGCCGCGAGGCGCTGGAGGCGATGCACCGGACGTACGCCGGCCGCTGGTACACCACCCTGACCTTCGTGCAGCGGACCTCCCGGAAGGATGCGCACGGCCGCGACACCGTGGAGACCTGGTTCGAAAGTCTGCGCCATACCTCCGCGGGAGGGACCGAGCTGCGCATCGACCGCGGATCGCCTGCCGACGGCAACGGGGTGCTCTACACGGCCCGCCGCACGCGCGTCTTCCGCGGGGGCGCCCTCGTGGCCGACCGCGAGGGTGGAAACGCGCTCCTGCCGCTCATCGAGGGCGTGTACCTGCAGCCGGTCGGGAGGACCGTCGATGAGCTCGCACCCACGGGCGT
>JBKPMY010000452.1:0-9642 GCA_046732375.1 Myxococcota bacterium | reverse complement strand
GGAAGGGTCCTCGAGGATCGACTCCACCATCGTGACCACGTCCATCGCGTAAGTGGCCGACTCGCGGTCGAGGCGGGGAAGTGTGTCCAGCAGGTAGAGCGACAGCGTGTGGTGAAGGGAGAAGTCTCGCTGGAGATCCGGCGCGACCTGCACCTCGGCCGAGCGCGCGTGCGGGTGCTTGAAGGTCGAGACCAGATTCGCCACGCGGAGCGTCCGGAACAGGACCGCGCTCTTGACCAGCAGCTGCTTCTTCCGGGTCTCGGTGACGTGAGCGCGGCGGATGATGCGGACCAGCCGCCCGTAGCCGCCACCCCGCTCTGGAGCATCGGCCTGCAACAGATTGAGCAGCAGCCCATGGGTCACGTCGAAGCGTGACACCAGCGGCTCCGGCTGCCGGCCCACCAGCTTCTCGAAGGTCTGCCGGTCCCACCCCACGAATCCCCTCGGCGGCTGCTTGCGGACGACCTTCTTCCCCGCGGCCGCCTTCTGTCCGAGCTTCAGGTTCTCGATGACGTGCTCGGGGGCCTGCGCCACCACCCACCCCTTGTCGTCGAAGCCCTTGCGGCCGGCGCGTCCGGCGATCTGGTGGAAGTCCCGGGCGGTGAGCTGCGCCGTCTTCTCGCCGTCGTACTTGCTCAGCTGGCTGAAGAGGACGGTGCGGATGGGGATGTTCACCCCGACTCCCAGGGTGTCGGTCCCGCTGACCACCTTGAGCATCCCCGACTGCGCGAGCTTCTCGCAGAGGAGGCGGTACCTGGGCAGCAGCCCGGCGTGGTGCAGCCCGATACCCTGCGAGAGCAGCCGCTTCATGTCCTTTCCGAACGGGGAGTCGAAGCGCGCATCGGTGAGCGCGGCCCGGAGCGCCTCCTTCTCCTCGCGGGTGGTGACGTTGGCGGAGGTGAGGGCCTGGGCCTGCTCCGCGGCGGCGCGCTGGGAGAAGTTGACCAGGTACACCGGCGCCCGTCCGCCCTGGACCAGGTCCTCCAAGGTCTCGTGGAGCGGGGTCTCCCGGTACTCGTACTCGAGCGGGACGGGGCGCTGGCCGCTCCGGACCGAGGCGACCTCCCGGCCGGTCAGGTCCCGGATGCTCTGCTCGATGGCAGTGGTGTCCCCGAGCGTGGCGGACATCAGGAGGAAGGTGGCACGGGGCAGCGTGAGAAGCGGGATCTGCCAGGCGACGCCGCGGTCCTTGTCCCCGTAGTAGTGGAACTCGTCCATCACCACCGCATCCACGCGTGGCTCGGCCTCGCGGAGCGAGAGGTTCGCCAGGACCTCGGCCGTGCAGCAGACGATGGGCGCGCCGCGGTTGATGCTCGCGTCCCCGGTGAGCATCCCCACCCGCTCGGCGCCGAACAGCTCGCAGAGGGTGAAGAACTTCTCGTTGGCCAGGGCCTTGATCGGCACCGTGTAGAAGGAGGTCTTCCCCTCGGCGAGCGCCTTGAAGTGGAGGGCGACCGCCACCAGCGACTTGCCCGACCCGGTCGGCGTCGCCAGGAGCACGTGCTTTCCGGACACCAGCTCCAGCAGCGCCTCCTCCTGGGCCGGGTAGAGGGTGAGACCTGTGCCCTGTACCCAGGTCAGGAAGCGCTCGAGCAGCACGTCCGGATCGGACGTCGGCTCGGGAGGAAGGAGGGCGGCGAGTGGGGCAGGAGGGGCCATCCGGTCGGGCGGGGCACCCTACGACATCAGCGGCCGGGACGAGCGCGGCGCGTGTCGGAGATCATCGACGGGTCCGGCGGTCCACACTGGCGGCAGCCGGCACGTTGGGGCAGGGTGCTCCGAGTCAGGATGAGCGAGTTTCGATTCACCCTCGAGCGCATCGACGGGCTCGCCCGGGCCGGCCTGCTCCAGACCCGTCGCGGCGACGTGCCGACGCCGGTGTTCATGCCCGTGGCCACGCACGCGGCCTTCCGGCATGTGAGCGTCGACGAGGCCGGGGAGGCCGGAGCGCGAATCCTCCTCGGGAACACCTACCACCTGATGCTGCGGCCCGGACGGGAGGTCTTTGAGCGGCTGGGCGGCATCCACTCCTTCATGGGGTGGGACGGATGCGTGCTGACCGACTCCGGGGGGTACCAGATCTTCAGCCTCCCCGAGGATCGGGAGATCTCCGAGCGCGGCGCCCATTTCCGAAGCTTCCACGACAACAGCCGCCAGCTCCTCTCACCCGAGAGCAGCATCGCCATGCAGCAGGCGCTCGGCTCGGACATCATGATGGTGCTGGACGTGGTGCATGACGCCCGGGCGGACCTCGAGCCGGCGCGCGAGGCGATGGAGCGCACCCACCGCTGGGCGGTCCGGAGCCTCGAGGCGGCACAGGCCCGTGACACCAGCCAGGCCCTCTTCGGCATCGTGCAGGGCGGCATCCACCCGGAGCTGCGCGACGCGAGCGTCGCCTTCCTCACCCGGCTCCCGTTCCACGGCTTCGCGATCGGCGGGGTCGCCGTCGGGGAGGAGAAGCCTCACCGGGACGCGATGACCGCCCGGGTGGCGGGACGGCTCCCCGCGGATCGGCCCCGCTACCTGATGGGTGTGGGCACGCCGCTCGACCTGGTGGAGGCCGTGGAGCGGGGAGTGGACATGTTCGACTGCATCATCCCCACCAAGATGGCCCAGCAGGGCTACGCTTACACCTTCCAGGGCCTCCTGCGCATCACCCGGATGGTCCACCGGGTGGAGGAGGTTCCGCTCGATCCGACCTGTGACTGCGTCTGCTGTGTTCGGCACGGGCGGGCATACGTCCACCATTTGATGCGCGGAAAGCACGCGCTGGGGAGCCGGCTGCTCTCCATTCACAACCTCCGGCACTACCAGGTGCTGATGGGCCGGATGCGGGAGGCGATCCTCGGCGGGCGATTCGCCGCGCTCGCCGACGAGATGCGAGCGCTGTGGGGCTGAGCGACTTCGAGGCCGTCGTGCTGGGCAACGGCGAGGTCAGCGTCCGCGACCGCCGCACCGGGGAGATCATGCATCCCGGTCTCGGGCCGCGGCGCGAGGCCGAGCTGCTCTACGTCCAGCAGACCAAGCTGGCCGGGCGCCTGGAGGGGGGGGAGCCCACGCCGCTCCACGTGCTCGACGTGGGGCTCGGTGCGGCGAACAACGCCCTGGCGGTCATCGAGTGCGCCCGGCGGGTGAAGGGCAGGGCGCTGCACCTCACCAGCCTCGAGCAGGACGACGGTCCCTTGAGGCTCGTGCTCTCCGAGCCATCGCGATTTCCGGCGCAGGCAGCGCACCGCGAGCTGCTGGTGAGCCTCCTGGAGCGACACTCCGTCGAGGCCCCAGGCCTGCGGTGGACGTGGCTGGAAGGGGACGCGCTCCAGGCGCTGGAGCGGCTGGAGAGGCCTCAGGACGTCATCTGCTTCGACCCCTTCTCACCGGAGGCCAACCCCAGACTCTGGAGCGTCGATGCGCTGGCCCGCTTCCGGCGGGTGCTCGTTCCCGGCGGCATCCTCTCCACCTACAGCACCTCGACGCGGACGCGGGTGACCTTGCTCCTCGCGGGATTCTGGGTGGGAGCCGGAGCCGCCGCGGCGGTGAAGAAGGAGACCACCGTGGCGAGCGACGGGCCGGCCGTGCTCGAGCTGCCGCTCGGGGCTCGGTGGCTCCAGCGCTGGCGTCGCTCGAGCGCACGTGCACCCCACGGCATCGCGGTGCTGACGCCCGAGATCGAGCAGGCGGTGCTCGCCCATCCACAGTTCGCCACCCGGGGAGGGAGCCCATGCTGAAGCGGATCCGCACGCCGGTGCTGGAGGTCGGCTTCGAGGAGACGGGGACGCCGGAGGGGACGCCGGTGGTGCTGCTGCACGGGTTTCCCTACGACGTCCGGGCCTACGACGGCGTGGCGGCGCGCCTGGGAGCGCGCTGCCGGGTGCTCGTCCCCTACCTGCGCGGGTACGGCCCCACCCGCTTCCTCGCCGAGGAGACGATGCGGTCCGGCCAGCAGGCCGCGCTCGGGGCGGACCTCCTCGCCTTCCTGGATGCGCTGGGGATCGACCGGGCCATCGTCGGTGGCTACGACTGGGGCGGCCGCGCGGCGTGCATCGTCTCCGCGCTCTGGCCCGAGCGGGTCCGGGGGCTGGTCTCGGCGAACGGGTACAACATCCAGGCGATCGCCCGGTCCGGAGAGCCGCACGACCCCGAGGCGGAGCACCGCTACTGGTACCAGTACTACTTCCACTCCGAGCGGGGCCGGCGTGGGCTGGACCGCAACCGGAAGGCGCTGTGCCGACTGCTGTGGCGCCTCTGGTCCCCGACCTGGAGGTTCTCCGCCGAGGAGTACGAGCGGACCGCCGCCTCCTTCGACTCTCCCGACTTCGTGGAGGTGGTCATCCACTCCTACCGGCACCGGTTCGGCCTGGTCGCGGGGGATCCGGCGCTCGAGGAGATCGAGCGCAGGCTCGCGACCCAGCCGGAGATTCCCGTTCCAGCGGTGATCCTCGAGGGCGCCGACGACGGAGTCTCGCCGCCCGGTGGCGCCGCGCCACGCTTCGCCCACCTGCGCGGGCAGAAGGTGGTGCCCGGCGCCGGTCACAACCTGCCGCAGGAGGCGCCGGAGGCGTTCGCAACCGCCGTCCTGGCACTGCTCTGACCCGTGGCATCGCCGTCGCGCTCGCGCCCGGAGCGGCTCGTCCAGGTGGTTGATGACGCGCTGCCAGCGGCTCTCTTCCGGAGAGTCCGTCGGGCCGTCCTCGCCCTCGGAACGAAGGGAATTCGCCGGACCTACCAAACCACCTTCTGGTTCGACCTCGAGACGAGGCCGGCCGCCCTGCCGGAGCTCGCCGTCCTCGCGCTCGCAGGACAGTTCCGGGAATCCGGGGCGCGCGGGGTCGAGTGGTGGCTCTCGCGGATGTGGACCCACGACGTTCGGGTCGACTTCCACCGCGACCGCGACGAGCGCCTCGCCCTGGCGGGTGGGCCAGAGCGTCATCCCCGCCTGTCCTCGGTCCTGTTCCTGAATCGGGTCGAGGGTGGCGCGCTCGCCGTGACGCGACAGGCGCCGGACCCTCTCAACCCGGCGCTGGTCCCGCTCCCGCTCGCGGCGGACCTGGTCGCCCCTCGCCCGAACCGATTCGTGTCCTTCGACGGACGGCTCACCCACGGCGTGCTCGACGCCCGGAACGGCGTCCCATCCGGCCGGCTGCGGGAGCCCGGCGAGCTGAGGCTGACGCTGGTGATGAACGGCTGGCGTCTCCGTCCGCGGGGCGTCCCCACGTTCGAGACCACGCGCCTCTACCCCGAGCTCGCCGCGTCGCCTCACTCCGGAGCGAGAGCGGCCAGCGGGTCCGCCCGCGCAGCGCGCCGGGCCGGGAGCCACACCGCGAGGAGCGCCGAGAGGCTGAGGACCCCCGCGGCGCCGAGAAGCACGCCCGGATCCGCTCCGTGGACCCGGTAGAGCAGCCCCGAGACCGCGCGACCCGCCAGCAGGGCCCCCGCGAGCCCGAACGCGACTCCCATGCCCACCGGACGGAGCGCGCCGCCCAGCACCAGTCGCAGCAGCTTCTCCGGTGCCGCCCCGAGCGCGAGACGGATGGCCAGCTCTCGCCGGCGCAGCGCCATGGTCTGCGCGCTCACCGCGTAGACCCCGAGCGCGGCGAGCAGGAGCGCCGCGAGGGCGAACAGCTCGACCAGGAGCAGGTTGAAGCGGCGAGGGGCGACCGAGCGCGAGAGTGCCTCGTCCAGCGTCAGGACCGCGGTCGCCGGCAGCAAGCCATCCAAGGCCCGGAGAGAGACGAGCGCCGGTTTCTTGAGGAGCTGCGGGTCTGCGGAGGTCCGGATCACCCAGAACATGTTCCGCGCATAGACCATCACTCCCCGCGGAACCTGCGGCAGCGGGACGTAGAGGGTCAGGCCGGGCTCGCTGTCGAGGCCGGCATCGCGCACGTCCCCGGCGACGCCCACGATCTCCACCGGCCGCGGGCGCGTTCCGCCATCCCCCACCAGCAGCCGCCCGCCCACCGCGCTCCGGCCGGGAAAGAAGCGCTCGGCGAGCCGGCGGCTCACGAGCGCCACCGGGGGCGCGTCGGGCCCGTCGGCCTCGGTGAGCTCGCGGCCGGCGAGCAGCGGGATTCCCGCCGCGCGCAGGTAGCCCGGAGAGACCATCCGGTAATCGAGGCTGGGGACGTCCTCGTCTCGCGCCGGTGAGCTCCCCTCGACCGTGAAGTCCACCCGCGACAGGCCGCCGCTGAGCGGAAGGACCTGCACGCTCCCCGCCTCCCGGACGCCGGGAAGAGTCAGGAAGCGTGCGTGCAGCTCCTCCTGGAAGCGCTGCAGCTGCTCGCGCTCGGGGTACCGCGAGGGAGGAAGGGTCACCCGCAGACTGAGCGTGCCTCCTGGACGGAACCCCGGGTCCACCCGGAGGAGGCGAGAGAAGCTGACCACCATGAGTCCGGCGACGGCGAGCAGGGTGAGGGAGAGCGCCACCTCGGTGGCCACGAGTGCCCGCCGGATCCCCACTGCGCGAGGTGGCGCGGAGGAGCGCCCGTCTCCGAGCGATCGCTGCGGCGAGCTGCCGGAGACAGACAGCGCCGGACCGAGCCCGAAGACGATGGCGGTGAGCGCCGCGACGGCGAAGGTGAAGGCCAGAGAGATTCCGCCGAAGCGGGCGCCGGCGAGTCGGGGTACCTGGGTGGGGCTGAGGGCCACCAGCGCGTGCGTGCCCCACAGCCCGAGCAGCGCCCCCAGCAGCCCGCCCAGGGCGGCAAGGGCGAGGCTCTCGAGGAAGAGCTGTCGCACCAGCCGCCCGCGGCTCGCGCCCAGCGCCGACTTCACCGCCATCTCCCGGCTCCGTGCGCCCGAGCCGGCGAGCAGCAGCATGGCCAGGTTGAGGCAGGCGAGGAGCACGACCAGACCGACCGCCGCCTGGAGGAGGGTGAGCTGCGCCCGGAAGGCGCCCACCAGCTCGTCGGCGAGGGCGGGGAGGGCGACCGCCATCTGCCGGCTGTTGGTCTCCGGATAGCGGGCCCGCAGCTCACGGGCGATCTCCGTCATCTGCCGCTCGGCCTGCTCGCGGGTGACGCCACGGGTGAGCCGGGCGACGACTCGGAGGAAGCCGTCGTCACGCCGGGCTCGCCTCGGCTCCAGGCCAAGGTCCAGCGGCAGCGCGAGGTCCGACCGCAGGCCGGGAAAGAAGAAGCTGGGCGGCATCACCCCCACCACCTCGTAGCTGTCGTCACCGAGCCGGACGTTCCGGCCGATGATCCCGGGGTCCCCGCCGAAGCGCCTCCGCCACAAGGCATCGCCCAGGACGGCGACGTGAGCGCCGCCTCCGCCGTGATCCGCGGGCCCGAAGGTCCTCCCCAGCACTGGGGGCGTCCCGAGCACCTCGAAGAACCCCGAGGACACCCGGGCGGCGAAGAGGCGCTCGGGCTCGCCGTCGCCGGTGAGGTTGACGCCCTGTTCGAACCACGCCGCCATTCGCTCGATGGCGCGTGCCCCCGACTGGTAATCCTCGAAGTTCAGGATCGAGAGCACCTCGCGATCGCCATCGGCCTTGACGTTCGAGAGGAGCGCCAGCCGCTCTGGATCCCGGTACGGCAGCTGCTCGAGGAGCACCGCGTGGATGACCGCGAAGACCGAGGAGTTGGCGGCGAGCGCCAGGGTCAGTGTTGCCACCGCCAGGGCCACGAAGCCCCTGCGTGCCCGCAGCGAGCGAACGGCGGCCTTGAGGTCCTGCACCAGCCCGTCCATGAGCGCCTCCGCGCCGGCGTCTCTACGGGGGAGGGGTGGTGCGCGCCTGTTGAACTTCCGACCGCGAAGGTTCGACGGAGTCGATGAATCAGGGTCGGGCGAGCGCGGTGGAGAGCTCGGTGAAGAGCGCCGACTCCGCGCGGGTGGCGAGCGGCTGGTCGCGCCTGGCGAGCCCCATCACCAGCGTGACGTCCACGTCGGAGAGCTCGCGAAGGCAGAGCCCCGCCTCGGCCCGCAACGTCGGGCCCACCGGGACCAGCGCCAGGCCGAGCCCGTCCCGGACCGCAGCCCGGGCGGCGGCGATGCTGCCGATCTCCAGCGCGCACTCGACCTGCACGCCCCGGGTGCGAAGCGCGGCCTCCGTCGCCTCGCGGTACGCGCAGCCGTGCTCGGTCAGGAGCATGCGGACCGAGGCGAGATCCCGGGCCCGGATCCGCCGCTGCCGGGCCAGCGGGTGCCGGCGAGGAAGGAGCAGCGCCATCCGCTGCTGGAAGCAGGGCTGGAAGGTCAGCCCCAGCGACGCTGGAGGAGGGGAGCAGACAGAGAAGGCGAGCCGCCCCTCCGCGACCTGCCGGGAGAGGGTCTGGGTGCCGGACACCTCGAGCCGCAACCGGAGCCTGGGCCGGAGGCGGGAAAAGCCGGCGAGGACCGGGGTGACGCGCAGGCTGGCCGCGGGCTCCACGGCCCCCAGCGCCACCTCGCCCGCGCCGCCGTCCCGGAGCTCGTCCGCCGCGCGGCGCAGGGCCTGCACCGAGTCCCGGACGCGCTGCGACACACCGCGGAGCGATTCCCCGGCTGCGGTGAGCCGCACCCGACGGCCCTCGCGCTGGAACAGTGGCAGCCCGAGGTCCCTCTCCAGCTCCTGGATGTGGAGCGTGACCGTCGACTGCGAGCACCCGAGCGCGCGGGCCGCGGCGAGGAAGGTCCCCGCCTCGAGCACCGCGGCGAACGTTTCGAGGTATCGAAGCTCCACACCTGATCTATCGACCAGGTCGAACATTCAGGCAATGGCGGTGGGTTCCCGATCAGCCGTCGGGCGGTGGGAAGCGGCGAACGACCACCTTCGACCGGCAAAGCTCGCCATCGCCACGCCAGAGAAGGCCCCGTGCCGCCTGAGAGAGCGGCACGGGGCGTGGTCACGCGCGGCAGTGCGGCAAGCCGGAGGTCAGTGGCGCGTCGTCTCGGAGGTGCCCGTGGCGCCGCCGGTCCCCGAGCTCGGGCCGGAACCGCCGGCCGAGTGCACCTCGAGGCGCCGACTCTTCGTCTGCTGCTGCACCGGGATCTCGATCTCGAGCTCGCCGTTGTCGAACCGCGCGTCGGCCCCCTCGATGTTCGCCCCGGGGGGAAGGGCGATCACGCGGCGGAAGCTTCCGTAGCTCCTCTCGGAACGGCGGATCCCGCCCTTGGTCTCCTCCTGGTGGCTGCGCCGCTCCCCCTGGATCACCAGGGCGTCATCCTCGATCTCCACCCGGAAGTCCTCGGGCCGGCAGCCGGGGAGGTCTGCGCGGACCACGATCCGGTCGTCGCGCTCCTCGACGTCGATGTGCGGCATGAATCGCCCGGCGAACGGGCCGAAGTTGCTGACTCCCTGGCTCCCGCCGAAGAAGAGCCGATCCATGTCATCGCTCAACCGGCGGAACAGCGCGAAGGGACTCCCGCCGAAGAAGCTACTGAGCGGGTCGCTCTCCAGGCCCTCGCGGCGTGAGAGCCGGCCGCCCGGCTGCCTCTGCTGCTGCTCCTCGCGCCCCGACGTTGCCGCAACCGCCGTCGTGCTCACGGGGACCGTGGTCTGCGTGCGGCTCTGTTCGGTGCCCGGCGAAGGTGGGCTCCTGCTTCCGGCAGAAGTGCCGCCGCTTTCCGTCCCGGTCTTCGATCCGGTGGTGCCGCTCTGTCCCGCCGCTTCCATGCTCCGAGGATCGTTCTGTGCCATGTCGTGGACTCCTTGTCGTGGTGTGG
>JBKPMY010000451.1:0-10758 GCA_046732375.1 Myxococcota bacterium | reverse complement strand
CGTCCATCGGGACCTTCTTGCTGCAGTTGAGAGCGGCAGCGGCCCGCGCCTCCGAGCCGGTCAACGCGAGGACGCCGCTCGCCGCGCCGAGCCCCGCCCCCAGGATCTGGAGCGCCCGCCGGCGGTTGAAGCGCGTGGTGTCGCCGTCGTGTCCGTTCACGTGTGATCTCCTCGGGGTCAGGAAGCCCATCCTTCACTCCGCCCCCTGCGGCAGCCGGATGACTCTCGGGGACGCGGGCCACCGAGTCAATATTCAGCTGTGACGGCGGTCGCTTAGCGGCGCACCTGCCTGATGGATGCTGGTGGTCCTGCTCACGCCGCGCAGAACCTGCGCCGCCGTCCACATCCTCCGCTGGTCTCGCTCCACGGGGAGCTCGCGCGGACCGTTCCGGCGGCGGCGCTCCACGCTGACGGACGCATCCGTGACCTCGCTGCTGGCGCTGGGCGCGTGTACCGGCTCCTCCGACCGCCAGCCGACCCGACGCCGCGTCGACGCGCCCCCCGCGGCAGCGGTCAACCCTTCGGACGCCGCGACGAGCCCCGGTTGGGCCACCAGCACGCCGACAATGAAGTCGCGATCCTGCATCACGGCAGCGCCACAGCCTCGATGCCGCGTCTCCGTTCGCTTGCTGGCCTGCCCGGCCAAACCCCTTGACAGGCCACCCCCGAAGCGGGATTTTTCGGCTCGAAGTGGTCAGATGACCTGATCATCTGGAGACCTCGTGAGGAACTCCCCCGGCCAGCAGCTGCGGGCTCCGCCCCAGCCCGAGTTCCACGCCGTGCACAAGGGCCGGCGTTACGAGCAGGTCGCGGAGCAGATCCAGCGCCTGATCGCGAGCGGCGCCCTCAGACCGGGAGATTCCCTTCCGCCCGAGCGAGAGCTGGCCGCGAAGTTCGGTGTCGGCCGCAGCTCGCTGCGCGACGCCATCCGCACGCTGGAGGTGATGGGCATCGTCGAGTCCCGCCACGGCAGCGGCACGGTGGTCCGCGACCTGTCGACTGACTCGCTGGTGGTGCCGCTGGCGAGCGTGCTCGCGCACAAGCGCGAGCTCGTGGCCGAGCTTCTCGATGTCCGCCGGATGATCGAGCCGGCCCTGGCAGCCCGTGCCGCTGCCAACGCCACCGAGGAGGAGCTGTCCCGGCTCGAGGACATCCTGCGGCGGCAGGCTGAGAAAGTGCGCCGCGGAGAGCCGAGCATCGAAGAGGACTCCGAGTTCCATTACGCAATCGCGCTCGCCGCCCGGAACAGCGTGGTGCTGAGGGTCCTCGACGTTCTCATGGATCTGCTGCGCGAGAGCCGCCAGCGCTCCCTCCAAGTCAAGGGTCGGCCCGAGCGATCCTGCGCAGGTCACCGGCGCATTCTCAGGGCGATCAAGCGCCGCGACGGTCCCGCCGCCGAGGCCGCGGTGCGCAAACACCTGAAAGAGATCGAACAGGTCGTGACGCGGCAGCTCTGACCGGAGGCGAGAGATGGGACGTCTGTTCGCAGTCGAGATCGTCTATCGCGGAATCTTCCAGAAGACCCTCGCGAAGAACATCAGCCGGGCCATCGTCCTCGCCGCCCACGAGGAGGGGAAGCCCGGCATCTCCTTCGGGCGGTACGGAGACAGCCCGGAGCGCAACGGCATCCCGGCGAAAGCTTTCGCCATCGTCGCCACCGACGACCTCACGCTCGAGGAGGGAATGGCCAAGTACGAGCCCAAGGAGGTCGACATCACGATCGTGGTCGACGACACGCTCTGCAAGGGCGTGGAGTCGTGGGCCTGGTACGGGTTGCAGCCCATCAACCGACTGACGAAGTCCGGCGGCACGCTCATCGTGACCTCACACGAGAGCCCCGAGACGCTGATCTCGATGGCCCACCGCAAGGAGACGCCCTACCGGCTGGCGATCGTGAAGGGGACGCCCAGCTTCTCCGGCCTCTGGGTCTACAAGGACGACCACACCGACGTGCGCATCCTGGGGACCATGGCCAAGGTCCTGCCCGAGCTGTTTGGCCTGGCCTCCGTCCAGCAGGTGATCCGGGCCGAGTGGAACGACGAGGTGAAGGCCACCTCCGCGCAGCGCGCTTACGAACGCGTCAGCACCGTGACGGTCCAGCCAACGCAGGGCAATCCGGAGAAGCCCTTCGAGTTCGAGATGCCCAAGTGGACGGAGATGCGCGAGGGCATCGCCATCCCCGCCATTCCCCGGGGACATCAGATGAAGGATCCGACCACCGGGAAGATGGGTGGCTACCAGCCGGAGCGGAATCCCACCTTCAAGAAGTTCACCACGCGCACCATGCGGCCGGTGGTGAACTTCGACACGTGCATCAAGTGCACGCTCTGCTGGTTGCAGTGCCCGGACTCTTGCTTCGACGTCACGCCCGACGGCCTCTATGACGCCAACATGGAGGCGTGCTGCGGGTGCGGCGTGTGCGAGGCGGTCTGCCCGGTCTCCAACTGCGTCACGATGGTCAACGAGACCCAGTTCGCGGACAACGCCAGCCAGTGGGAAGCGTGGAAGGAGAACAAGGAGGGGTACCAGGGCTGGCTCAAGGAGAAGATCGCGAACCGCCCCGAACGCTCCCACGGCTTCCGATTCCGCGGGCAGTACGAAGAGCAGGTTCCCGACATGTTGAAGATCGCCAAAGAACGCTGAGGACGAGGGACCGGTCATGACAGAGGCATTGGCAACCCCTCCGCAGACACAACCCGCGGCCGACAAGACCTCGCTCATCACAGGGAGCGAGGCGATCGCGGTGGCCTGCAAGCTGGCCGACGTGGACGTGATCACCGCCTATCCCATCCGTCCCTACGACACGGTCATGCAGTACGTCGCGAAGCTCGTGTCGAACGGGGAGCTGGACTGCGAGTACATCGTGGCGGAGAGCGAGCACTCGCAGTTCGAGATCGTCAAGCACGCCTCGGCCGTGGGGGCGCGCGTGTTCTGCGGCTCGAGCGGCGTCGGGTGGATGTACGCCTTCGAGGCGCTCACCGTGACGCCGGCGCTGCGCATTCCCATGGTGGCCATGGTGGGGAACCGCGCGCTCGACGACCCCGGCGCTTTCGGCGTCGAGCACAACGACGCGCTCGCGGTGCGCGACCTCGGCTGGCAACTGGTCTGGGTGGACAACGCTCAGGAGGCGCTCGACACGGCGCTCATCGCGTACCGGGTGGCCGAGGACCGGCGCGTCTTCCTGCCGTGCGCCATCAGCTGCGACGGTGCTTTTCTCACCCACTCGCAGGCACTGGTGAAGGTCCCCTCCCAGGAGAAGGTGAAAGCCTTCTTGCCCCCCTACGACCGGGGCGATCTCCTGCTCCACCCCGACAATCCCATCACCGTGGCCCCGCAGGCGAACGAGGACTGGCTGATGGAGATCCGTCGCCAGACCGCAGCCGGCATGGACCGCTCCCCCACCGTCATCCGGGAGGCCTATGCCGAGTTCGAGCGAATCTTCGGCCGGAGCTACGGGAACCCGTTCTTCGAGGAGTACCAGACCGAGGATGCGGACGTCGTGCTGATCGGCATGGGAACGCTGTCGACACCGGTGAAGGTCGCCATCCGTCAGATGCGCCAGGAGGGCAAGAAGGTCGGCTTCGTGCGCATGCGCTGGTTCCGGCCGTTCGCTGCCGAGGAGCTGGCGGCGACGCTCGGGCGCTTCAAGGCCGTGGGTGTCATCGACCGCGATTTCTCGCTGGGTGCGCCGTACGCGAGCGGGGTCCTCGCCACCGAGGTCCGCGCGGCGATGTACCCAGCTCCCAAGCGGCCGCCCATCCTCGGGTTCATCTGCGGCCTCGGAGGTCGTGAGGTCACGGTTCCCGACGTGAAGAAGATGACCGACAGCGTCTACCTGGCCGCGGAAGGAAAGTCGCAGCCGGGAACGAAGTGGATCGGATTGCGCGAGTAGCTGGAATGCGTCGAGCGTGGAGGATCAACCCATGGCAGTGAGCGACAAGGAATTGGCCGATCTCGTGAAGCCTCGGCCCACGCAGACGCTGGACCCCTTCAAGGGCGTGAAGAAGCTCCCACTCGAGGAGTTCTTCACCTCCGGACACCGGACCTGCCAGGGGTGCGAGTCGGCCCTGGTCATGAAGATGATGGTCAAGGCCGCGGGCCCCCGGACCATCGTCCTCGGCAGCACCGGCTGCATGTACGTCGCGAACACGACGTACTACAGCACCTCGTGGGTCGTCCCCTGGATGCACACCCAGCTCGGATCGAGCGGCTCGGCGGGACTGGGCACGGCGGCCGCCCTCAAGGTGCTGATGCGCAAGGGCAAGATGAAGGACGAGCCGATCAACGTCATCGCCTTCTGCGGCGACGGAGGCGGAGCGGACATGGGGCTGTCGGCGATCTCCGCGACGCTCACCCACCCCGACTACAACGTGCTGATCCTCATGTACGACAACGAGTCGTACGCCAATACCGATATTCAATTGTCCGGTTCGACGCCGTACGGGGCGAACACCACCTTCAGCACGCCGGGCAAGCTGAAGCGCATCATGCACCACCGCTGGAAGAAGAACATGGCCGGGATGATCGCGGCGGGTCACCCCACGTGCCGCTACGTGGCCACCGTCGACATGTCCTACCCCGTCTATTCGATGAACGCCGTGCGCAAGGCGCTCTCCATCGGCGGTCCCACCTTCATCCATTCTCTCGACCCGTGCCCGAAGGGCTGGGACTACGACCCCATGCAGTCGCACGACCTGGGCGAGCTGGCGGTGACGACCGGCATCTGGCCGCTCTACGAGGTGGAGGATGGCGTCCTGAGCCTGGTCGGCAAGACCCGCGACATCGCCGACGGCCGGCTCAAGCGGAAGCCGGTGCGCGATTACCTGCTCAGGCAGGGGCGCTTCGCCCACTTCACCGAGGACGACATCGCCTATTTCCAGAGCAAGGTCGACGAGACCTGGGAGAAATGGCTCATCCCGGGCGTCATCCCGTTCAAGAAGCAGATCGAGGAGGATCGCCCGCCAGCCTGAGCGGGCGGAAATGACGGCCGGCTCGACCGGTCCGCACCGCGGATGTTCGCCGAGCCGAGCGGCCAGTAGAGGGACCGGCCAGGACCGAGCCGGTCCTGCGCCGAGAGAACGCTCGGGAGGAGGGTGCCAGCTCTGGCTACGGAACCGGTGGAGCGCACAGGGAACGAAGTGCTTCGTCTTCGCGACAACCGCTGGCTGATTCTCTTCTTCAGCGTTCTCAGCATGGTGGCCGTCGCGAACTTCCAGTACGGCTGGACGCTGTTCGTGCCCCCGCTGCAGAAGCGGCTCGGGGTGGATCAGGCGACCATCCAGGTCACCTTCACGGTCTTCGTCCTGCTCGAAACATGGCTGGTGCCCTTCGAAGGCTGGCTCGTCGACCGGTTCGGACCGCGGCTCCTCGTCATGCTCGGCGGGATCTTCGCCGGGCTCGGGTGGGTAGGCGCCGGCCGTGCGGAAACGGTCACGGCCCTGTATCTCTCCTATGCTCTCTCCGGCATCGGCGCCGGCGTGGTCTACGGCACGGCGATCGGGAGCGCGCTCAAGTGGTTTCCCGATCACCGCGGCCTGGCTGCCGGCCTGACCGCCGCCGGATTCGGCGCCGGCTCTGCATTCACGGTCTCTCCGATCGCGAACCTCATCAAGACGGGCGGATATCAGACTGCCTTCATCCAATGGGGAATCATCCAGGGCGCCGTCGTCGTCATCGCCGCGCTCTTCCTCCATGCGCCGCCGGCGGGCTGGCTGCCGGGCCACTGGAAGAAGGTGGACGCCGGGCACGACGTGAAGAGGCGTCAGACCGGAGCCGAGTTCACCTCGTTCCAGATGGCGGCCACGCCGCAGTTCTGGCTGATGTACCTGATGATGACGCTGGTCGCGACCGGCGGTCTGATGGCGGTCGCGCAGCTCAACCCGATGGCCATCGACTTCGGGGTCGCCCAGGTGCCGGTGAGCTTCCTCTTCATCACGCTACCGGCGATCCAGTTCGCGCTGTCGGCGGATCGGCTGGTGAACGGCCTCTGCCGCCCGTTCTGGGGATGGGTCTCGGATCACATCGGCCGCGAGAAGACCATGACGGTCGCCTTCGGCCTCGAGGCGATTGCGATCTTCGTGCTCGTCAGGTTAGCGGCAAAGCCGTTCGCCTTCGTGGTCTTCAGCGCGTTCACCTTCTTCGGCTGGGGGGAGATCTTCTCACTCTTCCCCGCGCTGACGGGCGACTTCTTTGGCAGGGAGCACGCCACCGCGAACTATGGCTTCCTCTACACCGCCAAGGGAACCGCCTCGGTGCTGGTACCGATCGGTTCCGCGATGGCCGCCGGAAAGGCCTTCGACTTTCGCTCCGACTTGCTCCTGCTGTCCGGCGGCGCGCTGGCGGTGTTCGCCCACTTCGTCGGCCCCGTCGTGCTCCGCTTGCGCATCTCGCGAAAGCTGCACAACACGCTCCTCTACATCGGGCTTTGCCTCGTAACGTACGGGATCTTCCTGACCGTGGTGCCCACGGCGTGGACGCCATTCGCGGCGAAGTTCACACTGCCGAAGATCGGCTGGGCGGGCGTCTTCACCATTGCCATCGTCTTCGACACGGTGGCGGCCGTCCTCGCCTGGTTCGTCCTGCGCAGGATGAAGCTGCCCTCGCACGTGCCGCAGGTGAGCTACGCTCCGCATCCAAAAGTGGCCGTCCCGGCGGGCCTGGAGCGCTGAGGACCGTGGTGTTCCTGGCCCCTGTTCACGCCGGGGACTTCAATCGAGGCGGAGGGGGAGGTCACCGAGGTCGGGCGAACCAGCCGGAAGCTGCGCTTCGAGCCGCGGAAGGTGATCCGTCCGCTGCCCGACGTGTCCTCGTCCGCCGCCGAGGTCGTCGCGGCGCCACAGGTAGTCTGCCGGGCCACCGGCACCGTGGTGCCGCTGGACAAGCAGCGAGGGAAGCGATGAGCGCGCCGCCGTACATCATGTGTCGATAGGAGCCCGTGCAAGACAATCTCAATCACTAGGAGGACGTCATGGTCCATCGCATTTTTAGTCGGGCATTCGTCGCGGCAGGTGTTGCCGCTGGCTTTGCGTTCACCCCGTTCCCGGCAGTCGCCGCGTGGGAGCCGACCAAGCCGGTCGAGTTCGTCGTTCCCGCCGGAACCGGCGGCGGCGCCGACCAGATGGCCCGCTTCATCCAGGGCGTGGTCGCCAAGAACAACCTCATGAAGCAGCCGCTCGTCGTCGTCAATAAGTCGGGCGGCGCGGGCGCGGAGGGCTTTCTGGAGGTCAAGAACGCCAAGGGCGATCCGCACAAGATCATCATCACCCTGTCCAACCTGTTCACCACGCCGCTCGCGACCGGTGTGCCGTTCAACTGGAAGGACCTGAGCCCGGTCGCCATGCTCGCGCTCGACGAGTTCGTGCTGTGGGTGAACGCGGAGTCGGCGTACAAGACCGCAGGCGACTACGTCAAAGCCATCAAGGGCGGCGACAACGGCCAGTTCAAGATGGCCGGCACCGGGTCCAAGCAGGAAGACCAGATCATCACGGTCGCGCTGGAGAAGGTGGTCGGCAAGAAGCTCACCTACGTCCCCTTCAAGGGCGGCGGTGACGTCGCCGTGCAGCTCGTCGGCAAGCACGTCGACTCGACTGTGAACAACCCGATCGAGGCGATCGCTCATTGGCGGGCGGGCGCGCTCCGCCCTCTGTGCGTTTTCGACAGCAAGTCGATGCCTTACCCCACGAAGGTGACCGCCTCCCAGTCGTGGCAGGACATTCCGACCTGCAAGTCGTCCGGGCTCGACGTCGAGTACACGATGCTGCGCGGCATCTTCATGCCCCCGGGGGTCACCCAGGAGCAGGTCGGCTTCTACATCGACCTCTTCAAGAAGGTGCAGGCGCTACCCGAATGGAAGAAGTTCAGCGAGGACGCGGCGTTCAACGCCACGACGATGTCGGGCAAGCAGTTCGTCGATTGGCTCACCCGGACCGAAGCCACGCACAAGACGTTGATGGAGGAAGCGGGGTTCATCGCCAAATAGGCAGGTTGTGCGAAAGAGACCGCAATGACAGAGGAGCGCGAAACCCCGGCGGGCGGCGCCGTCGCCACCCGCTGGGTCGAGGTCGCCGTCGGGCTCGTACTCGTCGTGATCGGCCTCGTCGTCGTCGTCGATAGCCACCGGGTCGGCGCGTCGTGGGGCGACGATGGGCCGAAGTCCGGTTACTTCCCGAACATCATCGGGTGGATCCTGGCCGCGTCCGGCGCGTGGATCGCCGGGCAGACGATCTACCGCTGGAAGCGGCTCGCCGCCCAGGTGTTCGTCACCTACGCCGACTTCAAGCCGGTGCTGGCGATGCTCCTGCCGACCATCGCCTACGTGATCCTGATCAAGCTCATCGGCATCTATGTGGCCTCCGCGCTGTTCATCGCGGGGTTCATGCTGTTCCAGGGCAAGTACAAATGGCTGCCGACGCTCTGCGTGAGCCTGGGCGTGCCGGGCGTGATCTTCGCGTTGTTCGAAATCTGGTTCCTCGTACCACTGCCTAAGGGACCCCTCGAGCGGATGCTGGGCTACTAGAAAAGACATCAAGAGAGCCGCGCAACAAACAACAGCGGATCACGGGAGAACGAGTGGAAGACATCGGCAACTTGATGCAGGGCTTCGCGGTCGCCCTGGCCTGGAAGAATCTGGCCTTCATGCTCATCGGCATTCTGCTCGGGGTGCTGATCGGCGTGCTCCCCGGCTTGGGTGGCGCCAACGGCGTGGCGATCCTTCTGCCGCTCACGTTCACGATCCCGCCGACGTCGGCGATCATCATGCTGTCGTGCATCTACTGGGGCGCGCTGTTCGGGGGCGCCATCACGTCGATCCTGTTCAACATCCCCGGCGAGCCGTGGTCGGTCGCGACCACGTTCGACGGCTACCCGATGGCGCAGAAGGGTCGCGCCGGCGAGGCGCTCACCGCCGCGTTCACGTCGTCGTTCGTCGGCGCGCTCTTCGCGATCATCCTGATCACTTTCCTGGCGCCGCTGGTGGCGAGGTTCGCGCTCAAGTTCGGACCGCCCGAGTTTTTCGCGATCCAGCTCCTCACCTTCTGCAACTTCGTCGGCATGGGGCGCGAGCCGCCGGTCAAGACGATCGCCTCGATGATGCTCGGCTTCGCGCTCGCAGCGGTCGGCATCGATACCGTCACCGGCACGCTGCGCATGACGTTCGGCTCGCCGACCCTCTTGCAGGGCTTCGACTTCCTGGTCGCCGTCATCGGCTTGTTCGGGCTGGGCGAGATCTTTCTCACCATGGAAGAGGGCCTGTCGTTCAAGCGCAAGAGCGGCAAGATCGACCTCAAGGTCGTGCTGAGGACCTGGGCCGAGCTGCCGCGATACTGGATCACGTCGCTGCGCGCGTGCCTCGTCGGTTGCTGGATGGGCATCACGCCGGGGGGCGCGACCCCGGCGTCGTTCATGAGTTACGGCATGGCGCGCCGCTTCTCGAAGAACAAGGACCAGTTCGGGGACGGTCACATCGAGGGTGTGGTCGCGCCCGAAACCGCGGCGCACGCGGCCGGCACCAGCGCGCTGTTGCCGATGCTGACGCTGGGCATTCCCGGGTCGCCGACCGCGGCGGTGCTGCTCGGCGGCCTCTTGATCTGGGGCCTGCAGCCGGGCCCGCTCTTGTTCGTCGAGAAGAAGGAATTCGTGTGGGGGCTGATCGCCAGCATGTACCTCGGCAACATCGTCGGGTTGATCATCGTGTTGACCACGGTGCCGTGGTGGGCCGCAATCCTGCGCATTCCCTTCTCGATCATCGCGCCGGTGATCGTGGTGATCTGCGCGATCGGCGCCTATACCGTCCACAACAACATGTTCGACGTGGCCATGATGCTGGTGTTCGGCGTCGTCGGCTACGTGTTCAAGAAGCTCAAGTACCCGCTCGCGCCGCTCTTGCTCGCGCTGGTGCTCGGTGACATGGCGGAAACCGCATTTCGCCAGTCGATGCTCCTGTCCGGCGGCAGTGTGCGCATCTTCTGGTCCAATCCGCTGGTCGGCTCGATCGTCACCCTCGCGCTCATCATTCTCTTCTGGCCGGTCGTGAGCAAGGTCATGGGCCGCATGCGCTCGCGCGAGCCCCACGCAAAGAGCGCGTCGCTTACCGGATGATTGGCAGTTCACCACCGCTTCCTAGAGGAGGACTCAGATGAAAACCCGGACACTCGTGCTGTGCAGCACGCTGATACTCGCCTCGGGGGTCGGCTCGCAGGCGATCGCTGAGGGCCCAGGTGGGATTGCGCTTCCCAGCGGTCACTTCTCCTTTACCGCGCAGGGGACGGAAGCGAACTGCGCAGCGGGCCCCTGCGTGACACTTAATATCATAGAAGCCGGGAATATGGTCCGAGACTCAGCGGGAAATGCTTGCGGCAGCCACACAGCAGTCGTAACCACAATTCCGGCGACGGCCGCGCCACCAATCGTGGTGCCGAGCGTCGTCACCGTTCTGAAGCTGCTCAACTACGACTCGGCGACTGGAACGGGCGATGCGGCTTTGTCCGAATATAGCGGCGGGTCATGCAACGGAGCGGTCTTCAACGGCAGCGGTGCGATTCAAGTTGTCAGCGGCACGCTTCACTTCACCGTCAGCAACGGTGAGAACGGCAACGGCGGTGACAGAATCGATAGCATCATCACTGCCCTCGAAATCCAAGGAACACCAGCCCCGAACTTTTCCATTATCTTTACGGAACGGCAGCAGAAGAGCAGGGGCAAGTAACCCTCGACTCGCTTACTCCCTGCCGTCGACCGCCCGGCTTGACCCGACTCCCACCC
>JBKPMY010000450.1:0-13840 GCA_046732375.1 Myxococcota bacterium | reverse complement strand
GCTTCGCCCCCAGCGCCCCCGCCCGGCGGAGCGCGTCCACCGCGGTGTCGAGCGCTGGCGAGCTGACTCCCGCGGCGGCGAGGAGCCCGTGGTTGACGTTCATCGCGTCTCCGAGGCTCTCGAGGTCGCCGGCCTCCAGCGCCGCGGTCCCCTCCACCGCGAGCCGGCCCATCTCCTTGAACAGCCGGCCGTAGCGCAAGGGCCACCGCGCGGCGCGGCGGCGGAGCGCCCCCACCGTCTCCTGCGTCCCCCGGCGCGGCCCGACCAGCGCGAGCACGAGCGTCGCCCGCGCGCCGATCCGGATCTGCCGGACCCGACCCGGCCGGCCCGGCGCCGGCCGGCGATAGAGGAGCGGCGCGCCGTGCGCGCTGACCGTGTGGTCCACCCCCGAGGGCGTCCCGTGGAACGCCTCCTCCATCTGCAGCGCCAGCGCGAGCACCTTCGCCGGGGTGGTCGGGGCCCCGGTCGCTCCGAGCAGCAGGCGCGAGACGGCCACGGCGAGCGCGGCCGAGCTCCCCAGACCCATCGAGACCGGCAGCGTCGAGGAGAGCGCGATGCGCAGCGGCGGACGTCCGGTGGCCGAGGCCACCGCATCGAAGGCCGTGTCGAGCATTCTCCGCTGAGCGGGGGTGAGCTCCGGGAGCCCGGCGAGCTCGCAGCGCTCCGACGGCGTCGCCCGCGCGGTCACCCCCAGCGAGAGGGGGACAGCGAGCGCCGGGTGGCCATAGACCACCGCGTGCTCACCGAGGAGAATGACCTTCCCCGGGCCGAAGGCCTCGGGCGCGGAGGCCCGGTGCGGCGCGCCGGCCGGCGTGGCGGCACGGTGCGCGGCGCTCGCCCTTCCGCTCACGACCGCTCGGGCTGCCCGTGCGCGTCGGCCGGTCCGAGCGAGGCGAGGATCTCCTTCGCCTTGTCCACCTTGACCGTGCCGCTCTTCACCAGGAGATGAGCCACCTTCTCCACGTGGTCGCCGCGGGCGCCGGCGGTCACCGCCACGCATCGGGCGTGGAGCGCCATGTGGCCCTTCTGGATTCCGATCGAGCCGAGCGCGCGGATGGCGGCGAAGTTCTGCGCCAGCCCCACCGCCGCAAACACCATGCTCATCTCCCGCGCACCGTGGGTCCCCATGAGCTTCAGGGCCAGCTGCACGCCGGGGTGGATCTTGATCGGCCCGCCCACGGTGCCCAGGGCGAGCGGCAGCTCGATGCGTCCCACCAGGTGCCCGTCCTCGACGTACCACTGCGAGAGCGGCCGGTACTGGCCGTCACGGCAAGCGAAGGCGTGCGCCCCGGCCTCGATCGCCCGCCAGTCCTGCCCGGTGGCGATGGCCACGGCATCGATGCCGTTCATGATGCCCTTGTTGTGGGTGGCGGCGCGGTACGGATCCGCCCGGGCGAAGCGGCTGGCCTGGCTGATGCCCTCGGCGATGTCCGGTCCCGCCATGTCGAAGTCCGCGAGCGCGTCCAGCGGGATCTGGCAGCTCGCCCGGGCCAGGCGCCGGTCGGCGAGGTTGCTGAGGATGCGCAGGTAGACGTGGCCGCCGGTGATCTGCTCGATGAGCGGCGCCACACCCTCGGCCATGGTGTTGATGAGGTTCGCCCCCATCGCTTCCTGGGTATCGATGATCAGGTGCACGACGAGGAGCGGCTCGCCGCGGCTTCCCTCGGGCGCGGGAAGCAGGCGCACCTCCACGTCGCGCGCTCCGCCGCCGCGGCGCTGCATCGAGGGATGGAAGCTGTTGGCCAGCGCGAGGATCTGCTCCTTGTGGGCGCGGATCTTCTCGGCGGCGATGGTGGGGTCTCCGTACCGCGTGACCTGCACCTGGCCGATCATCAGCGGGTCGTCGGCGTCGGCGGTGAAGCCACCCGCCTCGCGGACGATCTTCGCGGCGAAGGAGACCGCGGCGACGACCGACGGCTCCTCGACCGCCATCGGCACGACGTAGTCGCGGCCATTGACCTGAAGGTTGAGCCCCAGGCCCATCGGCAGGGAGAAGGTCCCCACCGCGTTCTCGATCATGGTGTTCGCCGTGCCCAGCGGCAGGGTCTCGGCGCTGCGCAGCAGCTCGAGATCCTCCTCGGAGAGCCCGAACCGTCGCTTGAGCTCGGCGAGGCGCTGTTCCAGCGTCAGCTTGTGGAACCCCGGAAATCGCGAGGAGGGCGCCTGCCCCTCGTCGGAGTCCACCCGCAGCACTGCCCCCGTTCCCTGTTTCACAGCGACTCCATCCAGTCCTTCAGCGGAGCCGTCACCACCCGCGGGCTGCGCCGCAGATCGGCCACGGTCCGGCTCGAGGTCAACAGCAGCGCTTGCCGCAGTCCTGCGACCACGGTCCGCACTGCCGCGTCGGCGCCGGCCACGCCGCCCGCTTGCTGCGCGCGGAACAGTGGCAGGGCCATGCCTGCCAGATCCGCGCCGATCGCCAGGGCCTTCGCAACGTCCAGGCCATGGCGAATTCCACCCGAGGCGATGAGCTTCACCGACGGACCCACCGCCCGCCGCACGCTCGCCACCGCGGCCGCCGTGGGGATGCCCCACGAGGAAAAGAGAGCGCCGAGCTCGGCCATCTGACCGCTGGCGCGAAGCTGCTCCACCCGCACCCAGCTGGTCCCGCCGAGCCCGCTCACGTCGATGGTCCGCACCCCGCAGTCGACGAGACGCCGCGCCACCGCGGGCGCGATGCCGCAACCGGTTTCCTTCACCAGGAAGCGCTCGCCGAAGCTCGAGGCCAGCGCCTGGACCAGGCTGTAGCCCCCACGGAAGTCGCGGTCTCCCTCGGGCTGGCTCAGCTCCTGGGCGGCGTTCAGGTGCAGCGCGAGCCCGTCCGCGTCGATGCCATCCACCAGGCGGCGAACTCCGTCCACGCCCATGTGGACCGCCTGATGGAGCCCGATGTTGCCGATGAGCAGCACATGCGGAGCGACGTCGCGGACCTGGAAGGTGCGGGCCAGCTCCGGGTGCTCGGCCATCGCTCGCTGGCTGCCGACGCCGAACGCCAGCCCGTGCCGCTCGGCCACCTGGGCGAGGTCGCGGTTGACCTCGCGGGCCCGGTCGGTCCCGCCGGTCATCCCGGTGACGAGGAGCGGGGCACGAAGGACCTTCCCCCAGAGGCTCAGGGTCAGCTCCACCTCGTCCAGCGCCAGCTCGGGCAGGGCGTTGTGCACCAAGTGCACGCAATCGAGCAGTGTGGAATTCCCGTCCGGTTCCACGTCCCCTTGCGCGCACAGATCGAGGTGGGCGTCCTTGCGCCGCGCTGTGTGGGCCTCAGGCATCCGGGGTCCCGGGGGGAGTACCAGTCAGGTCTTTCATGCGCAAGACGATCCGGGGTATCTGACCCTGTGTGTTAGCCTCCCCCGAAAGCGCTACACTCGCGATTTTCCTACACAGTGGCGCCTATGACAGGCTGCATCAAGGCCTGTCCATCGCGGCCGCCGGGGCGGCGCTGGGGCGACGGGTCGACATCTATTTCTTCTGGTGGGCCCTGGAGCGTCTACTGACCGACCGGTTGGACGAACCGGACTTCCCGGAACGGGAGGAGGTGGCGGCCCGGTTCGAGGCCCGCGGGCTGCCCAGCTTGCGGGCGCTGCTGCACCACGTCCGCGACTCGGGCCAGGTGACGCTGGTCGCCTGCACGGGGAGTCTGGCTGCACTCGGGCTGACGCCCCAGGACGCCGAGGGGCGCGTCGACACCCTCCTGGGGTGGACCTCCATCCTCACCCGGACCGCCGGGCTCACCGACCGGTTCTACCTCTAGGTCAGGGCGGCCGCGGTCGAGGTTCCGCATAGGGTGCCGTCGGGGACTGCAGCCGGCGAGGTCAGGGCGGCCGCAATCAGCGAGGAGCTGTCCGGGCGGCCGCGGTCGAGGTTCCGCATAGGGTGCCGACGGGGACTGCAGCCGGCGAGGTCAGGGCGGCCGCAATCAGCGAGGAGCTGTCCGGGCGGCCGCGGTCGAAGTTCCGCATCGGGTGCCGACGGGGACTGCAGCCGGCGAGGTCAGGGCGGCCGCAATCAGCGAGGAGCTGTCAGGGCGGCCGCGGTCGGGGTTCCCGTCAGGGTGCCGTCGGGGACTGCAGCCGGCGAGGTCAGGGCGGCCGCAATCAGCGAGGAGCTGTCAGGGCGGCCGCAGCCGAGGTCCGCGTCAGGGTGCCGGTCAAGCGGGCTGCCGTCGGCGAGGTCAGGGCGGCCGCAGTCCAGTACGTCAGGCGGCCGCAGTCAGCGAGGAGCTCTCCTAGCCGAGCGGGGCCGGGGTCGGAGGGCGACCAGCGCCACCGCCATCACCGCCTGCAGGCCGAAGAGGACGGTGGAGATGCCGTGGAGCATCCCGAAGCGCCGGCGGGCGGGGTCGGTGGGAGAGAGGTGGGACAGCATGTCGCCGGTCGCCCGGCGGATGCTGGCAATCTCCGGCGTCACCACGAACAGGCTCGCCGTCGCGAGCGCGGCCAGCACGCCTCCGAGCACCACGGCCGCACGCCCGGACCGTCCCGTGGCCCCCAGCACGACCGCGCTCAGGCCCAGGGCGAGCCCCGCCGCGTCGAGCACGGGGAGCACCCGGCCGACCACCCGGGCGGCCACCGAGGGAGGAGCGACGGCGAAGAGCGCGGGAGCCACCGTGCTCGCGAACAGCGCGACGGCGCCGAGGAACGCCACGAGGAGCAGACGGTGGGTGGAGTGGAGCATGCCGCGGCCATGCTAAAGGACTGTCCAGAGAAGGCCCCATGCTTCCCACTCTGCTCGTCCTGGTCACCATCGCCCTGGTCATCTGTCTCGCGCTCCTCATCTTCGGAGGACGGAGCGCGCCTGCTGCCCGTGCTCCGGCTACCGCCGCCACGCCGGGAGCGGTTCCCACCGCCCGCAGCGGGCCAGACCCCGAGCCGGAGCGGAGGCGGCGCGAGGTGGACGAGCTGAAGACCACGGTGGCGGAGCTCCGGGGCGAGCTGAAGCAGACCCGCAAGAAGCTCCACGACCAGCGCGAGGCGGACAGGGACGGCGCGGATCTGGTGAAGGCCCGTGCCGAGGTGGAGCGGAGCGCCTCGCAGCAGCTGGAGGTGGTGCGGAGCGAGCTAGCCTCGGCGCTGGCCGAGGTGACCCGGCTGAAGGGCGAGGCAGAGGCGTTCCGGATGCGCCGTCCTGCTCCCGCGCCCGCGCCGCAACCGCACCCGGCGCCGGCTGCCGCGCCGCCCCCTCCCGAGCCGCGTCGCTTCCGGGAGCTGTCGGACACCGACCGGGAGAAGATGGAACGCCTCGAGCACCTGGCCAACCGGGAGCGCACCCGGTCGCAGGAGCTCTCGGGCGAGGTCCGCCGGCTGAAGGGGCGCACCGAGACCCAGGCGAGGGTCTACACCGTCGTGAAGGGCGAGCTGGATCTGCTGAAGGACAAGTTCAAGGCCCTGGAGAAGCGTCTGAACCGCACCCTCCTCGAGCGTGACCTCCTCCGCCGGGCCATCCGGGATCTGGAGAAGAAGAGCGGGCTCGCAGCCGACCGCACCGAGCTCACCGCCGACGAGGTGGCGGCCTCCGACCGCTCGGTGGAGGAGCGCGCCGCGGCCGAGGCGGCGGAGATCGCCCGGCGGACCCGGCCCCTCGAGCCCGCGGCGGAGGTCGGCCCTGCGCCGGCCGCGACCGAGACTGTCGACGAGGCCCACGCCTCCCTCGAGAACGGTGCTGCCGCGGACGCCGCCGGCGCCCCGCACGCGGAGAAGACTGGCTGACCGGCGCGCACCCACCGGGCCGGCCGCCCAGGGTGTCGCTGGCCACACGCATCTTCCTCGGCCACGCGGTGGTGCTGGTCACCTTCGGCCTGCTCATCCTCTTCAGCGTCAGCGAGCTGCACCGGAACCAGCAGGAGATCCGGCTGGTGAGCCAGGGGTACCTTCCGCTCGTCCAGGACGCGGCGGCGCTCGACTCCTTCCAGCGGAACCAGGCCCAGGAGACGGCGCAGATCAGCGCCGAGGCCGACCCCCAGACCCGCGCCGCGCTGGCCCGGCTGGCCCCGCTGACCTACCCGCCCCTCCTCCACGCGCGGCTGAGCTCGCTGGAGGCGACGCTCTCCTCGCTTCGGACCACGGCGCCCGCCTCGGAGCGGGCCTTCCTCGACGGCGTCCAGGCCCGCGTCGAGCACGTGGGGCGCGATCTCGCAGTGGTGGAGCGCACGACCGCCCTGACCTGGTCCGAGAACCCGCCCCCCGACGCCCAGCACACCCTGATCAACGCGCAGGACTCGCTCTCGCGCGAGCTCCGGGCCCTGCGGGCGGCGCTCGACACCCGGACCCGGGCAGTGGTGGAGGAGGCCGAGCGACGGGACCGGCGGCGGGGAGTGCTGCTCATCGGGCTGTCGGTGGCGGCGATCGCGGTCGGCCTCCTGGCCACGGCGCTCTCGGCCCGGAGCCTCCGGCCGGTGCGAGCGCTGATCGCCGGGGTGGGCCGCATCCGGCACGGCGACTACACCGGGCAGCTGAACATCCCCGGCGACGACGAGATCTCCCAGCTCGGCCGCGAGTTCGACGCCATGACCCGCGCGCTCGAGGAGCGGGAGCAGGCCCTGGCCCGCCAGCAGCAGGCCCTCCTTCGCGCCGAGCGGCTGGCGGCGGTGGGACGCGTCTCCGCTCAGGTGGCCCACGAGGTGCGCAACCCGCTCAGCTCCATCGGGCTCAACGTGGAGCTCCTCCAGGATTCGCTGGACCACGCCCGCTTCGGGACTCCGGCGGAGGCCGACGAGGTCAAGGCGCTGCTCCAGGCGGTCATTCGCGAGGTGGACCGGCTGACCGAGACCACCGAGCGCTATCTGCGCATGGCTCGCTCCCCTGCCCCGGCGCTCGTCGCGGAGGACGTGAACCACATCGTCGAGGGCGTGCTGGACTTCGCCGCCGGCGAGCTGGGTCGCTCCGGTATCCGGGTGGAGCGCAAGCTCGACCCGGGGCTGCCGCGGGCGCTGGTGGACGAGGGCCAGCTCCGACAGGTGCTGCTCAATCTGGTCCGCAATGCCCGCGAGGCGATGGAGGGGGGCGGCACGCTCCGGCTGTCCACCTCCGCCGAGGACGGCGCGGTGCACGTCCGGGTGGAGGACACCGGGCACGGCATCCCCGACGAGGCGCGCCCCCACCTCTTCGACCCGCTCTTCACCACCAAGCGGCACGGCACGGGCCTGGGGCTCGCGCTCAGCAGGCAGATCCTCGAAGCGCATGGAGGCGCCCTGGGGTGCGAGCGAACCGGCCCGTCGGGGACCGTCTTCCATCTCCGGGTCCCGGTGGCTCCCCGTCCGACGGTGGGCGAGCAGCCGACCGCGCACGCCTGAGCCCGGCGGCGCGCGCTCCGGGAACGGGCGAGTGCCCCGGGCCGTTGCGAACGCCGAGACCACACCCCGGCGGCTCCGGCGTTAGGCTCGCCAGCGTCCGACGATGGATTCGTTCGTCCGCCGACTCGTGGAACGGCTCCTGGAGCCCTCGCGACCGCTCTCGCGGAATCGGCACTTCCACACCTTCGAGACGCCGGAGGGGAAGAGGGCGCTCACCCTTGCCCGGCGGCTCCGCGGTCTCGCGCGCGACGTGCGGCGGTGCCTGGACCGGGGCGTGCCTCCCGAGGTGCGCGAGGAAGGCACCGACGGTGACCTGCGGGTCGAGCTCCGCTTCGACGACCTCGCAGGGCGGCGCACGGCCTTCCTCACCGGCGAGGAGTACGCGCTTCTCCTCCGGGTCCCGGGCATGCCCGAGGCGCTCGGGGACGCGCGGCGCTCGCACTAGCTTCAGCCCGCCAGGCCAGCGAACTCCAGCAGGACGGCGCGGAGCGCCTCGCGCGCGCTGGAGTGGATTGTGCCCCCCCGGCGGGAGAGCTCGTCCGGGCAAGACTCGCCGAGCACGGCCACCGGCGTGCGCTGCTCCTCGGCGACGAAGCGGGCCTGCGCGATGAGCCCCGGCGATGGATCCGTGAGCACCAGGCCCGCGGCGTCCGCGGTGAAGGGCCGCCAGAGCGGCCGGCCCAGCTCCTCGGCGGGGACGATGCAGAAGTGCAGGACCAGCCCCTCGGCGACCTCGAGCTCCGCCACCGTCCCCAGCGCTTCCGCCTGCGGTCCCTCGGGCGCGAGCAGCGGCAGGCCGGCGAGGGCCTCGCGCGCCACCGCGGCGTCGGGAGCGGCGAGCAGCACCTTGACCACCTGACTCCGCGACGTGGTCCGTCCCCGCTGGGCGCGCGCCCGGACCGCCTGGGCCTCGGCCGCGGTCAGCAGGGGCTCCGGCGCCGGAGGCGCGTCCACGTCCACCGGGACGACGAGCCCCTCCCCGTGGAGCATCGCCAGCGCCTGGAGCACCCCGAGGTCCGAGGCCTCCACGGCATCGACCAGCTCCGCCACGCTCCGGGGAGCCTCCAGCTTGCCCAGCACCTCCCGGGCGAGCGGCGGGACGGCCCGGAGCGTCGCCCCCGGTGCCTGCGCCCACCGCGTGGCCGGATCCGGCAGCGTCTCGAGCAACCGCCGGCACTCGTCGCTCTGCCGCGCGGCCTCCAGCAGCAGCTCGTCCGTCCCCCGGTCCATGCGTCCCTCGGGGGCCGGTGGCCCGGGCTGGAAGGAGAAGGTTCCCTCCACCCACTCCAGCATCCGGAACAGTGCCTTCTCGGCCTGCACCGCGCCCGTGCGTGCGTCCACCGGGCGGCCCTCCACCAGCTCCACCTCGCCCCGCTCGTTGCCGCGACGGAGCGTCACCCGGCCGGTCCGCCGGGCCAGGGACAGCGTTTGCAGGAGGTCGGGCAGCGCGAGCTGGGCCAGCGCTCCTTCGATCTCCTGCGACTCGGCGCCGTCGGTCCGCGCGCGCTCCGCCCGGGCCAGGAGGTCATCGATGTGCGCCAGGACCTCGTCCAGGTTGTACGGCTTGCGCAGCAGCGGCCCGGGGCCGTCCCGCATCGCCTGGTCCGCCTGCTCGGCGCTGGTGGTCACCACCACCGGAATGGTGTCGGTCCGGGGGTTGGTGCGGAGGATGTCGACGAAGGTCCGGGCGTCGAGCACCGGGCACCCGTGGTCGAAGAGCACCAGGTCCGGGTGGCGGAGGACGGCCAGCTCCAGCGCCCGGGCGCCGTCGCGTGCCGAGTGCACCTGGTACCCCTTCTGCCGGAGCGCCCGGGTGAGGGCGCGCACCGAGGTGAGATCGGGATCGGCGAGCAGGACCTTTCTGATCGTCGTCATGGAAGCAAGGTCAGTATGGTTGCAGGTCGTAGGCGGTCTGCAGCTTGGAGACGAGGCCGTCCACAAGGGCCGCGTCCGAGGAGTGGAAGGCCCAGGTCGCGCCCCGGCCTCGCCGCTGCAGCAGGGCGTACGCCGCCGACCCGTGGAGCCAGAGCACGAACTGGTGGCGGACGAGCCGCTCGTCGCCCCCGAGGACCAGCGGGGTCAGCCCCGGTCGCGGGGTCACCTCCGCCCGGCGCGCGAGCAGGTAGACCCGGGGAGCGAAGTCCTGGTTCGCACGCTCGAGCGTTCGCATCAGCGGCAGCCCGTCCCCGGCTTCCGCCCCGCCCAGGTACACCAGGCTTCGCACGGAAGGCTCGCGGAGCAGCGTCCGCCCGATCTCCGCCTGGACCTCGTCGAACAACCCCTCCGGGATGCGCCCCCGGCGGGACGGCTCGGCGCCCTCCTCCGCCGGGAGCCGCGGCCCGTCGGGCGACCCGAGGAGCAGCTCCACCGCCTCCCAGAATCGCACCGCATCCAGCATCAGCCGGCGGTGCAGCGAGGCCCGCCGCTGCTCGAGCCGCGTGCGGCAGGCCTCGGTGAGGAAGTCCAGGTCCTCGCCGTCGCGGGGGAAGCTCGCCGCCCCGCCGGTGAGCTGGAGCGGCGCGGCGCCCTCCACCGCCCGGAGCTCGGGCGCCTCGCGGCCTGCGGCCAGCGCCCGGCGGAGGAAGACCTGTGCCCCGAAGGCGTCGGTCTCCGGGAGGAGGAGGAGGAACTCCTGCTCCGCCACCTTCGCCAGGACGTCGGACTCGCGCAGCACTCTCCCCAGGGCGCGGGTGGTGGCGCGCACCGCGGTCCGGGCCTGCTCGGCGCCGGCCCGCGCCCGGAGGTGCGGCAGACCGTCGAGCGCGAAGCTGAGGAGCGAGAACCCGCGGCCGTATCGCCGCGCCTTGTCCACCTCCTTGGTGGCCACGTCGGTGAAGTAGGCGAGGTTGTAGGCCGAGGAGTCGGGGTCCCTCAGCGCCAGCCGCTGGAGCGCACGGAACCGCCGGGCCGAGAGCAGCGCCGCGGCTCCCACCGCGGCCAGCGTGGCCGTGGCTTCCAGAGCCTCGGGCAGAAAGCCCTGGGGTGCGTCGGAGAGCTGGGCCAGCGCGAGGCCCTCTCCCCGGGCGGCGAGCGGGACCCAGAGGCCCGGGCCCTCCACCACCCAGGGGCGCCCCGCGGAGAGCAGCGCGCGCGCCTCCGGATCCGGCGCGAGGAGCTCGGCATACGCCTCGGGTCCCTGCCCTCCCACGCTGGCGCGAAGGACGAACCGCCCGGCGTCGTCGGCCAGCCACAGCGCGCCGGCACCACCGCCGGAGGCACGGACCAGCTCGCCCAGAAGGAGCTCGTGGAAGCCGTCGGCGTCGGGATCGCGGAGGAGCGCCGCCGCTCTCCGATGCAGCTCGGCCTCGTGGCGCGACGCCGCGGACTCCGCGCGGGCGGCGTCGCGCTCCCGCCGCAGGTTGACCCACGGCACCGAGCGCTCCACCGCGGCGAGGAGTCCGCCTCCGTCCCCCGAAGACGCCCACTCGAACGGTGCGGTGAGCTCAGGGACCGGCCGCCCCGGCTCGACCCAGGCCACAACCGGGACGTCGGGAGAGCCGCCGCGGAAGGCGTCGAGCGCGGCGGAATCCCCGGGCGCGCCGATGACCAGGATCTCCGGCGCTCCCTTCTGCTGCTCCAGCTCCTCGGGCGGGCCTGCCCAGGCCACCACGTGTCCCGCGTCTGCGAGGCTCGCGCGGAGCCGGGCACGCACCTGGGCACGGGCGTCCACCACCCAGAGCTGCAGCGGCGGAGGTGTGGCGGAGGGTCCGTTCAGTCGAGCAGCGCCTCCGGCAGCTCGGCGGCGAAGACGAACCGCGCCGGGCCGCGCAGCGTGGTGCGCTGCAGATCTGCCGACACCCGGACCGCCAGCCGGCCACCGGGCAGCTCCACGGGAACGAAGACGTCTGGAGGAGCCCAGCCCGCCACCACCGCCGCGGCCACCGAGGCGGCCGCCCCGGTGCCGCAGGCGTCGGTCAGGCCCGAGCCTCGCTCCCAGACCGCGACCCGGAGCCCCTCCGCCGTGCGGCTTACCGCCTCGACGTTGGTGCGATCGGGAAAGCCGGGGAGGTGCTCCAGCCTCGGACCGTGCTCGCGGACCACCTCCGCCGGTGCCCCGAGGAGGACCAGGTGGGGGTTACCCATGCTGACCGCCGTGCCCGGCCAGTCCACCCCGGACACTGCCGCGGCGACGAACGGACCGCCCCCGGGCCCCGGAGGAAGGTTGGACGCCTGCAGGCGCGCCGGGCCGAGCTCGATCTCCACCTCCACCACCTCGCCACCGGAGCGGAGGGCCCGGGCGGGCAGTACCCCGGCACCGGTCTCCACCTCCAGCGCGTCGCGGCCGGCCTCGCGGTCCAGGAGGTGCTTGGCCACGCAGCGGAGGCCGTTGCCGCACATCTCGGCGATGCTCCCGTCGGCGTTGTGCACCACCATGCGGGCGGCGGCGCGGCTCGAGGGAAGGAGCACCAGCACCCCATCCGCTCCGACGCCCCGGCGCCGGTCACAGAGCGCCCGGGAGGCCGCGGCCGACACGTCCTGGCCCGAGGCGCGGCGATCGAGCACCACGAAGTCGTTGCCCAGCCCCTCGTACTTGAAGCCCCGCTCGACCCGGCCGCTCACGACTCGCCCTCGCCGGGGCGGCGAGGCCCGGGGCGGGCCAGGGCCCGGCGAAGCGTGAGGAGCTCACCCTCCTGCGCCGCCAGCCTCCGCTGGAGCTGATCCATCCGGGTCGAGAGCTCCTGGACCTGCCCCCGAGCGGCCTCCAGCTGCTCCCTCGCTTCCTCCCGCTCGCGGGCGCGCTCGTCGGCGAGCGCATCACGGGCGGCCACCGCCTCGGCGAGCATCTGCTGCAAGGCTCCCGGTCCCGCCCCGGCGGCCTGGGCCGCCTCGAGCGCCTCGGTGAGGGACTGCTCGCGAGCGGCGGTCTGCTCGGCCTGGACGGCAAGCGCATCCCGCTCGAACTGCACCGAGGCCAGCTCGTCGGAGAGCTTCCCCAGCTGCTCCTCCAGCTCGGCCACGCGCCCCTCCGCGAACTCCTTCTCCTCGTCGCGCATCCGGGCGCGGGCGCGCTCCTGGGCGAGCTCGACCTGGACCTGTTCCCTGGCCTGCTTCACCGCGCGGGCCTGCTCCTCCCCGCTTCCCTGTCCGGCCTCGAGCGAGGCCAGCCGCGCGGCCGTCTCCTGCCCCGCGGCCTCCACCGCGGTCAGCCGTTCCATCGCCGCGTCGCGCTCACTGGCGACGAGGTCTCGCTCGGCCCGGAGCGGGCCCAGCTCGGCCTCCACCGCGGCTGCCCTCTGGAGCGCCTCGTCGAGCGCGCCCCGGGTCTCCTCCGCCGCGGACAGCGCCGCCTCGAGCGCCTCCACCCTCCCCCTCGCATCCTCGAGCGCCCGGCCGAAGGCCTCCGCCCGAGCCACGGCCTCTGCCTGCTGGCTGCGAAGGAGGGACAGCTCCTGGACCGCCGGCTCGGCGTGGGCCAGCGCGTCGCTCCTCTCCGCCAGCGCGGCGGCGGTGTGCTGCAGCTCCACCTCCAGCGCCGCCACCCGGGCCTCGAAGCCCATGGCTGCGCTGCTGGCCGCCTCCCGCGCCTCCTCCAGGGCATTCGACAGCTGCGCGCTCTGCTCGTCCGCCTCTGCCAGCCGTTGCTCCAGCGACGCCAGCCGCGCCTCGAGCCGCGTCGTCTCGGCGGAGGCGGATCTCGCTGACTCCTGTGCCGCGTCGCGCTCGGCGAGGGCCGTTGCCTCGGCGGCCTCGAGCTCACCGAGGCGGGCGCGCGCCGAGGCCAGCTCCGACTCGGTCTCCGCCAGGGCGCCGCCGCGGTTGGACGACTCCTCGGAGAGCCGGGCCGCCTCGGTCTCGAGCTCGGCCATCCGCGTCTTCAGGGCAGCGTGGGCCTCGTCCAGCTGGCCACGCGCGCTCAGCTCTCGCTCGAGTCGGGCCAGCTCCGCCTCGGATCCGACCAGGCGGGACTCCAGCGCGGCACGGGCTTCCTCGAGTCTTACCAGCTCAGCCTGGCGTGCGGCGTCGGCCTCGGCCTCCGCCTCGGCCCAGGCCTTCAGCGAGTGCAGCTGGCTCTCCACATCTTCCGTGCGGCGGAGCTGTAGGTCGAGTGCCGCGACCGCTCTCTCCTGGGTCTCCGCGCGCTGGGCCTGCTGGCGCAGGTTCTCCTCGGCGCGCTCGGCGCGGGCCACCGCCTCGCGGGCGAAGATGGCGGTCGTGGAGGCCCGCTCCTCGACCCGGGCGAGAGCCGCCCGGGCCTCGACCAGCTCCGCCGAGATCGCGGTCACGTCCCGGTCGCGATCTGCGCGGGCCGCGGCGGCCGCCGCCTGGGCCTCCTCCAGCGCCTGACGGGCGATGGCCAGCTCCTGGGTGATGGCCGCATCCGCGCTGCTCTGGAAGTTCGCCTGCGCGAGCGCGGCCTCGGCGTTCGCCAGACGCTCCTCCAGCGCCGCGCACAGCGCCCGGGCCGAGGCCTCCTGCTTCTCGAGCACCTCCGCACGGTCCGCGAGGCGCTTCCGCTCGCCCGAGGCGGCGAGCAGCTCGGTGCGGAGCGTCTCCAACTCCTCCGGCGAGGGCCCGGACGCCGCCGCGGCGCGGGCCACCGCGAGCTGCTCC
>JBKPMY010000449.1:0-7139 GCA_046732375.1 Myxococcota bacterium | reverse complement strand
CCCCGGAGGCGCTCCGGGCGATGCTCCGCGCCGGAATCCGCCGGGAGAACCGCCGGGTCCAGATGCTGTCCTGGGCCCGCTGGGGAAGCCTTGCGCTCGCCGCCGCGGCCGCGGGCGTGGTGTACATGGAATCGCGGCCGGGTCACCGTGAGCAGCTCCTCGAGGACGCCGCGCTCCGCTACCAGCGGCGGCTCCCCTACGAGCTCACCACCGCCAGCCGCGCCGACGTCGAGCGCTGGTTCGGCGACCAGATGAGCACCCGCGTCGCCCTCCCCCACGTCCCGGGAGCGACCATTGCCGGAGCGCGCCTGTCGAACCTGCGTGAGCACGAGGCGGCCTACGTCGTCTACCAGCTGCCGTCCCAGCAGCGCGGCGAGGATCGCCGGCTGGGCCTCTTCGTCGTGGAAGACCCGCAGCGTGAGATTCCGTCGGTCGCGGCATGGCCGCAGGTGGGCGTGCGCAACGTGCGCGGGGTCAGCATCGCCAGCTGGCGCTCGGGTGGTCTGGTGTACGAGCTGGTCTCGGACATGGACGAGGCGGACCTGCGCCGCACGCTCCGCGAGATCGATCCCAACGCCCCGCCAAGCCCGCCGCCAGAGGTGGTTCCACCGCCGCGGCAGCGGCCGATGCTTCCCATCCCGCCCCGGAATCCGACCCTCGAGCTGATTCCGGCGGGCTTCCAGAACTGAAGTTTGCCGACCGTGGGTGCGTGGCCTTAGCCTTTTGGCCTCGTGCCCACCCACGTCCTGATCGTCGAAGGAGACACCGCCCTCTCGAGTCGTCTCCGCTCGGCGCTCCAGCAGCGCGGGCACACCGTCGAGGAGACCACCGACGGGCGCGGCGTCATGGACGTGGTGCGGCGCCGGCCGCCCGGCGTGGTGGTGCTGGCGGTGGAGCTGCCCGGGGGCCAGAACGGCTATCTCCTCGTCGGAAAGCTCAAGAAGGACGACGCCCTCAAGTCGATTCCGGTCATCATCGTGGGGAACCCCGAGGGCTTCGAGGCCCACGCCCGGCTGAAGAACCGGGCGGACGAGTACCTCCCCAGGCCGCTGGACATCCCCCGCGCCGTGTCCGCGGTCGCCCGGCTCTCCGGCTCCTCGGAGGAGACGCCCCTGGTCCTGGAGGAGGAGGCGACGGTCACCGGCGATCCGGATCTGGACCTCATCGACGCGGCATTCGACGACGCGCCGGCTCCTCCCCTTCCCCCGCCTGCGGCTGCCCGGCAACCGGCCACTCCCCCTGCGCCGCCCGCTCGGGCTCCGGAGCCTCCGATGGCGCGCGCCGAGGACGACTTCTCGGGGCTCACCTCCGACGAGGAGGGCCCGACGGTGGTGCAGTTCAATCGCACCGCCGCCGGGATGGAGGCGCCACAGGAGCCCGAGCCGGTGCTCGCCCCCGGGGATCTGTCCGCGACCGAGGACGAACAGGCCCGGGCGTTCGCGGCCGAGGTCCAGGCCGCGCAGGAGGAGCTCGGCGGCGAGGCGGGCCACGCGTCGAGCGCGATGGGCGAGCCCGACGAGCTGCTCCGGCTGCGCTCGGAGCTTCACGGCGCCGAGCAGCTGGTGGGAGACTTGCGGGACCACCACGCCCACTCCGAGCAGCGTGAGGCGGAGCTCCAGGCCGAGCTCGACCGCCGCGGCGGCCAGCTGAAGGCGCTTCAGGCCCGGCTGGAGCAGGCAGTCCAGGAGCGGCGGCGGCTGGAGCAGGCCCTCCAGGGCGGTGGGTCGCCCGAGGCCGACGAGGCGCGGCGCGCGCTGGAGGAGCAGCTGGCGGCCGCGCAGCGGGATCTGGAGCTCAACCGCGCCCACGCCGAGGGCGCCGAGCGCCAGGCCCAGGACATGCGCGAGCGCGCGGAGGTGGCCGAGAATGAGCTGGCGCGGCTCCGGGAGCAGGCTCCACCGGCGGCGACTCCCGAGGAGCTGGAGTCCCTCCACGCACGCGTGGCCGAGCTCGAGGACGAGAGCCGGAAGAATCGCGAGCGGGTCACCCGGCTCTACGCCCGCCTCAAGGCGGAGGAGCGGGCCCGGGAGAAGGCCCTGAAGGCAGTCAACGTGGCCAGCCAGCTCCTCGCCGAGGCTCCGACCTCCGTGCCCGAGTCGGCCGGAGCGTCGCTCGAGGCAGTCCCGGAGGAGCCCGAGCCCGGGACCGACGAACCCGCGGTCGCGTGAGCCCGTTCGGCCTGAGGTACGCGAGGCCTGACCCCGACGGGAGCTGCTCCGGGCGCCTGCAGGAGCCTCACTTGTTCTCCTTCTTTGGCGCATTCTTCTTGTCGAGCATCTTCCGCGCCATGAGCTGCACGCCGGAGGCGACGTTCTTGTTCTTCGACAGGTCCTTCACCTCCGACTCGCGGAGGTGGGCGAGGAACTTCATCGCCACCGGGAGCGGGACCTTCGGGTTCTTGGTCAGAGCCACCTTCATCTGGTAGTCCTTCACCCACTCCCGGTTGTTGTAGACCACGCGCAGAACGTCATCCATGGCGGCGCGGTTATTGGCCACCGCCAGCACCTCGCCGTCGGTGATCTTCGGGCTGCGGATGACCGCCACCGCCACCAGCTTGTTGCTGTCGCGGAGGAGATAGCTGCGGGCCTCCTTGTTGCCCTTGGTGGCCAGCTTGATCTTCTCCGCAATGCTCATCTTCATGACCCGCTGAGCGAGAGTGAGCCGCTTCCCCTCTTCCAGCGGCGGAGCGTTCTCGTCACCAACTCCGTACTCGGCGATGACCTCGTCGGCGGTCGGGCCGGGATCGGGCGGGGCCTCGGCGGCCTCGGGTCCGAAGATCCGCACCCGCGACTCGCGCATCTGCGGCACGTCGGCCAGGACCAGGCCGGAGCGGACGCAGAAGTCACAGACCCCGTCGATCAGCGCCCCGCCGCAGCGCGGGTTGAGGCACAGCTGGCGGACGATGTCCTCGTGCCGGAGAAGCCGCAGCTGGTTCTGGGCGATGATCTCCGCCGTTCGCAGGCCGCAGTGCGAGGCCGCACGCGCGATCGCGTCGTCGGGCGTGGACGCGTTGAGGACCAGCATCTCAGCGTAGACGTCCTGCCTGGCCATCCGGTCCAGGAACCATGCAAGCACGTTCGGGTCCACCTCCTCGTCGCGCAGTGCCGAGCTGAGGATGCGGTCAGGGAGCTTGGCCGCCGACTCCACCGCCGTGGTCCGGACCTTCTCGTCCGCGTCGGCGGTGAGCAGGAACAGGGCGGTGATCATGTCTGGCGGCGGCAGTGGCACGAGTGCCTTGGCGGCCATCATCCGCAGGGGGACGGGCGAGCCGGGATCCACGTGCTTCCTGAGGGTCGGGGAGAGCTCAAGCATGGCCGACATTCCGCTCGTGGATGATGCGCAGTCCCTCCAGGGTGAGGAACTCGTCCACCTCCTGGATACAGCGCGACTCCCCTGCGATGAGGCTCGCCAGGCCGCCGGTGGCCACCACCCGGACCGGGAAGCCCAGCTCGCGGGCCATGCGTTCGCAGATGCCGTCCACCATGCCCACGTAGCCGAAAACCAGTCCGGATTGCATGGAGTGAACGGTGTTCTTCCCTACCACCGCGGGCGGGCGTGCGAACTCGACGCGCGGGAGCTTGGCGGCGTTCTGGAACAGCGCCTCCATCGAGATGGTGACCCCCGGACAGATGCTTCCCCCGAGGTACTCGCCCTTCGGATTGACGGCGTCGAAGGTGGTCGCGGTCCCGAAGTCCACGACGATGAGCCCACCCCGGTGCTTCTCGTACGCCGCCACGGCGTTCACCACCCGGTCGGCGCCCACCTCCTTGGGGTTGTCGTAGAGGATGGGCATCCCCGTCTTCACCCCTGGCCCCACGAAGAGCGGCGCGACCTTGAAGTAGCGCTTGCTCATCTGCTCCAGAGAGAACTGCATCGGGGGCACGACGCTGGAGACGGCGACCGCCTTGATGCCCTCGGCGGAGATTCCCGCCCACTGGAGGACCTGGCGGATCCACAGCCCGTACTCGTCCGAGGTGCGGCGGGCCTCGGTGGCCAGCCGCCAGTGGTCGATCAGCTTCTGGCCGTCGAAGACTCCCAGGACGGTGTTGGTGTTCCCGACGTCGATGGTGAGCAGCATCGGGCCCTAAGAGGGCAGCGGTCGGGGGTCGGAGTCAAGCATCGCCCTAGGGGCGAACGCGTGATCTGACCTGCTCCACGTCTCCGGCGAGGATTCGCTCCACGCCGTCCTCGGTGCGGAGGAGGAGTGCTCCGTCCGTGTCGATGTCCTCGGCCACTCCCCGGAGCTCACGCCGCTCCGCCTTGACCAGGACCTCCTGGCCCAGCGTCGACGACAGCTCGCGCCAGCGCTCTCGCACCGGCTCGAAGCCTTCCTGCTCGTGGGTGTCCAGCCACTGCTCGAGGCCCCGGAGCATCCGGGCGAGGAACGCCGCTCGGTTCACCCGGCGACCGAGCACGCGGGTCACGCTTGTCGCCACCTCGGCAATCTCGGGCGGAAAGTCCGCGGACGCCGCGTTCAGATTCACGCCGATGCCCAGCACCACGAAGTGCACCCGGTCCGCCTCCGCGGAGAGCTCGGTGAGGATCCCGGCGATCTTCTTCACCCCCGCCTGGAGGTCGTTGGGCCATTTGATGGTGGCCTTGACGCCCTCGCCCCGGAGCGTCTCCGCCACCGCCACCGCGGCGAGCAGGGTGAGCTCGGGCGCCCGCTGGGGCGGCAGCTCGGGCCGGAGGATCAGCGAGGCATAGAGGTTCTTTCCCGGCGGGGAGGCCCAGGTGCGCCCACGCCGCCCTCGCCCCGCGGTCTGCGTCTCGGCCACCACCACCTCGCCGTGCTCGGCGCCCTCGGCTGCGAGGCGGAAGGCGTGCTCGCTGGTGCTTCCGATCGACTCGAAGGCATGGACCGAGCGCCCGAGGTCGTGGGTCTCCAGCAAGGGACTGATCTCCAGCCCGGTCAGCCGGTCCGGCACCCGGACGAGGCGGTACCCGCGCGAGGGCACGGCCTCGATCGCGTAGCCCCTGTCGCGGAGCGCATTGACCACCTTCCACACCGCGGTGCGCGACAGCCCGAGCTTGCCGGAGAGCGCCTCGCCCGACGCGAAGTCCGTGCCCGACTCGAGCAACAGCTCCAGCACGAGCTGGGCGTTGGTCGCGTCTTGGCGATCGAGGGGCACCATCGGGTCGGGGCGAGTGTTGCTGGAACCCTAGCATCCCGGTGCCACGTTCCCGCCGGACCCCCCGGGGCCGTGGGGGCGCCCGGCCCCTTTTTCTCCCCTGACCGGGGCTCGCTCCCCCGCACCCAGGGGGACGCCTGCCCAAGCACACAGGGCGCGCCAGCGTCCTGGGCTCAGCGGAGCGGAATCGGCGGCGGGGACGCGACCTCGAACGAGGTCAGGACGAGCTCCGCCGTGGGAGCGCTCTTCGCCCCCTCCTCCAGCGCAGTCCGGACCCGGACGATGCCCACGCCTGCGGCGAAGGTGACCCGGTTGACCAGGAGGCGGTCCGGCTTGCTCGGGTCGACGATGGTCCTGCTCTCCACCTCCACACAGTCGGGGAACTTGCCCGCCGGCACCTCGCACGGGGAGCGGACGGAGAGGATCCGGTAATGCTCGGCCGACCCCGGGGCCACCACGCTGGTCCAGGTCGCGCCCACGGTCAGCGGCTCGTGCAGGAGGTAACGCACCTGGTCGCGAACGCCCTCGCGGTCCACCCGCAGGGCCCGCCCGTCCTTGTCCACGTAACTGCCGTCCCGGAAGGCGACCACTTCTACCCGACGGGTAGACCGCTGGCCGAGGTAGGTGGCGTCGTAGGTCCAGTGGTTCCCCACCGCGAGGGGAAAGTATCGGGCCGAGTCCGGGATCTTGCCGGGGCTCGCGGGGCCCGCGGCGGACGCCGGCGGCGGCGCGGGCTCGTGCGCGCACCCGAGCAGCCCGGCCGCGAGCACTGCCCAGTGACGGAGGGTCACCGGCTACTTCCCCCGGCGGGAGCGAGGCTGGCGTTCCGGGAGGGCCCGGGCGGTCCGCCCCGCTGGCCGTGCCGCTCCATCTCCTCCAGCGCCTGCCGCGCGGCGTCCCGCACCGCGGGCTGATCGTGCCCCTGTGACATCGTGTACAGGTAGGCCTGGGCCTCCTCCCCGCCGATGGCTCCCAGCGCGTAGACCAGCTCGCGCAGGAAGCCCGGGTCCTTGCCCCGGCTGATCTCGATGAGCTCGGGCACCGCCTCCCGGGCCTGCAGCTCTACCAGCCCGCCGATGGCGCGGCGGACCTCCAGGGGGTCGTCGCCACGGAGCCGCTCCACCAGCGCGGGGATGGCGGCACGGTTCCGGCGAGCGACCAGCGCCGCCGCCGCCGCGTCACGGACCAGCGGGTCCGTGGCCCGGAGGTCCTTCACCAGGCGCGCGTCGTCGCGCTTCCGGGCGTCGAGGTGCACCCGCGCCTCCTTCACCAGGCGGTCCAGCACCTGGTCCAGGGCCCGGCGGGCGGCCTCCTGCCGGCCCTCCAGGGCGTCGCCCTCCACCGGCTGGGTCCGGGAGACCTGGAGCGCGATGCGTTCCACCCCTTCCTCGCTGCTGCGGCGGATGCCGAGCGACGCGGTCACCTCCTCCACCGCCGGCAACCCGGAGGCGTTGTTCTGCTCTTGAACTGCGTCCACCTCGAGGGTGAGGCGGACCGCCCCCTCCTCGCCGCGGCTCCGCGAGTCGAGGAGCTTGAAGCCGCGGTCGGGCACGAGGCGCGTGGACAGCTCGCTCTGCAACTGCGCGGGGGTGAGGGCCAGGACCTGCGCCTCGGCCAGCGAGGCGGCGACCACCTCCACCCGCTCGACCGGGTGCGGGCGCGGCTTGCACCCCGCGAGCAGGAGCAGCCCGGCGACGGAGGCGGTCCTCAGCACAGGCCGAGTGTAACAAGGCGACCCGGGCTCCGGCTGCGCCCTCCGCTCCGGGGTGGACGCTCTACCCCCGGTCGGGGGCCGGGGACTGCCCGCCACCCGACGGTGCCTCGGAGGGGGGCGACGCGGACTCGGGTGCAGGTCCCGGGGCCTCCTGGCCTCCCGGGGGGGCTCCGGAGGGCGGGCTGCCGGCGGCGGACGGATCCGTGCCCGCAGCACCGGAAGCGGCCTCTCGACCACGGCCCCGCCGCCCTCTCCGGCGTCGCCGGCGACGGCGCCGTTCCGCGCTGCCGGCC
>JBKPMY010000448.1:0-15931 GCA_046732375.1 Myxococcota bacterium | reverse complement strand
GGCCTGGACCGGGCCCCGGCATTGCGCAGACTGGCGGAAGCTGCGCCTCGGCCGGCGGACCGGGAGCCCCGGGCCTGGCGCTCGCCTGGGTGCTGGCCGCGGCGGCCGCCCGGAGACGCCGGCCATCCCGCTGACGCACCGCGCACGGTTCCGGGAACCCGCGTCCCGGGCACGGGACATGCGGCCGGCCCATTCCGAGGCGACCGCGCGACAACGGCGCTGGCACGGCGCTCGCTACCGGCCTCGCCGATGCACGACTTGCGACTGGCAGCGCGCGCGCTCGTTCGCGACCGGGGAACCTCGGCCCTGGCCATCCTCGCGCTCGGCCTGGCGCTGGGGGTGAACACCGGCCTCTTCACCGCGCTGCACGGGGTGCTGATCCGCGAGCTCCCCTTCGCCGGGGGCGACCGGGTGGGGAGGGTGCTCGAGGGAGGATTCTCCGACGCCCGGACCTCGCCGGTGCTCTCGGGGGGCGACCTGGCGGACCTCCCCGGCTCGGTTCGGGCCTTCTCCGAGGTCGCGGGATGGAGGTCCCACGCCTTCAACGCAGGGCTCGAGGGGAGCCCGGTCCGCCTGCCGGGAGCGGTGGCCTCCACGCGCTTCTTCCGGGTGTTCCCTGCCCGCGTGCTGGCGGGACGGACCTTCGATCCGGAGCTGCCGGTCGGAACCCGCGAGGCGGTCATCTCCGAGCGGCTGTGGCGCAAGGTGTTCGCTTCCGACCCCGGCGCCGTCGGACGGACGCTGATGCTCAACGGCGAGTCGGTCCCGGTGGTGGGCGTGGTGGCCTCCGACTTCGCGGTGCCACCCGAGGCGGAGGTGTGGATCACCCCGCGCTTCCGCGTGCCGGACCATCCGCTGCGTCCCCTCGCGGACCAGTCGCGCGAGTACGGGAGCAACTACATCGAGGTCGCCGGGCGACTGGCCCCCGGTGCGACCTTCGCCGGGGCGCAGGCCGAGCTCGACGCCTACTCTCGCCTTCGGCGCGAGCTCCACCCGACGAACACCGGAGCGGACAGTCGGCTCCGGGTGATGGCCTTCCGCGAGGGCCTGGTGGGCTCGGTCCGCCCCACCCTCCTCCTCCTCTCGGCGGCGGGGCTGTTCACGCTCGTGCTGGCCTGTGCCAACGTGGCCGCGCTCCTGGTCGCCCGCGCGATGCGGCGGAGGCACGTCCTGGCGATCCGGGTGGCGCTGGGCGCCTCCCGCTTCCAGCTCTTCAAGATGGCGTGTCTGGAGGGGCTGCTCCTCGCCCTCGGGGGCGCGGTGCTCGGCACGGCCCTCTCGCGGGCGATGCCACCGCTGCTCCTCCAGCTCTGGCCGAACCAGCTCACGGCGGAGATGCTCCGTCCCTCGGCGGCGGTGCTCGGCTTCACCGCGCTGCTCGCGCTGGGAACCACGCTGGCCATCAGCGTGGCGCCGGCGCTGGGCCGGCCCGGGGACGCCTCCGTGCTCCGGGCCCAGGACGCCTCCACCTCGGGCGGTCGGCGAGCGCGCGGCGCGCGGGAGCTTCTGGTGGCGTTGCAGATCGCCCTCACCCTCGTGCTGCTCACCTCCGCCGGCCTCCTGGTCCGGAGCCTGGCCCAGCTTCAGCACGTGGCACCGGGATTCGAGCCGGCCGGAGTGGTGACCGGCAGCTTGTGGGTGCCACAGGTGCGTTACCCCGACGGGGAGCGCCAGCGCGCCTTCTACCGGACGGTGCTCGCCGCGCTGGCCAGCCGTCCGGAGGTCTCCGAGGCGGCGTTCGCCTCGCGGATCCCCCTCGCGGGCGGGAACAGCGACCGCTCCTTCCTCGTCACCGGTCAGGCCGAGCCGATCGACGCGGACTACCGGCTCGTCACCGGCGACTACTTCCGGACGCTGCGCATCCCGCTCCGCTCCGGGCGGACCTTCCTCGAGTCCGAGGAGCGGGCCGGCGCGGGTGTGGCCGTGGTGAACGAGGAGTTCGTGCGGCGGTTCCTCGGAGGACGGGACCCGATCGGCCAGACGGTGCGGCTCACCGACGGCGAGGGAACGCTCGGAATCGTCGGCGTGGTGGGAGACATCCGCTTCCTCGGCCTCGACCAGCCGCCGCGGCCGGAGCTGTACGTGCCGCTGGGGACCGAGCCCTGGCCGCTCCTGAACGTGGTCGCGCGGGGCGCTGCCTCTCCTGCGCTGCTGCAGACCGCGGTGCGCGACGCCGTCCGGGCGGCAGACCCCGAGCAGGCCTTCGGTCGGCTGGCGCCGATGGAGGCTCTCCTGGAGCGGAGCCTCGCCGACCGCACCCAGGCGATGCAGCTCCTGGCGCTGGTGGCGGCGCTGGCGCTGGTGCTGGCCGTCACCGGCATCTATGGCGTCGTCGCGCACGCGGTGGCACAGCGGACCCGCGAGCTCGGCATCCGGATGGCGCTCGGGGCGACCGCGGCGCGCATCCTCCACGAGCTCGTGGTGGGGGCGATGCGCCCGGTGGCCGTGGGCCTGCTGGCCGGGCTACTGGCGACCGCCGCCGTGGTGCCAATGCTTCGCGGTTTCCTGTTCGGCATCGCGCCGCACGACCCGCTCACCCTGCTTCTGTGCGGTGGCCTCCTCGCGCTGGTGGCGCTGGCCGCCAACGCGCTCGCCGCGCGGCGCAGCAGCAGAGCGTCTCCGGCGCTTGCGCTCCAGTCCGAGTGAGCCCCTGATCGCCGGCGCGCTCCTGCGCGCTTCCGCAGGCCTCCCCCTGGCGCGGGCGGTGAGCCCGACGCCTCCCGAGCCGTCGTCGGACGCGAAAAAATTCGCGTGTCCGCTTTTGGGATCGCCCGTGCCGCGCACGCGGCCCGTGGCGCTCGTCGAAGGGGTGGAACACCTTCGAAAGCGCAACGATTCCGGTGGCCTGCGTGGACGACGGGAGGGTGGCACGCGCCTCGCTAAGCCCCCGGGCAACTGCCGTGGACATCCCTCGCGAAAGAGTTCGAAACCTCCGCCCGGTCTACCTGGCCGGCGGGGCCACGCTCCTGGTGGCGCTGCTCGCCTTCGGAGTCACCCGGGTCAAGCCGGCCGCCCCCTCGGTGGAGAAGAGCGGCGTGTGGATCGACACCGTCCGCCGCGGGGCGATGCTCCGCGCGGTCAAGGGCCCGGGCACCCTGGTCCCGGAGCACATCCGGTGGATCACCGCAGACACCGCGGGCCGGGTCGAGCGCATCCATCTTCGCCCCGGCGCGCCGGTCAAGGCGGACACGCTCCTGCTCGAGCTCTCCAACCCCGACGTGATGCTCCAGTCGCTGGAGGCCGAGCGTCAGGTGTCCTCCGCCGAGGCAGATCTCCTGGCCCTCAAGAGCAATCTCGCGAACGACCGGCTCCGCCAGGAGGCGAGCGTGGCCCAGCTCGAGACCGACGCGGCCGACGCCCGCCGCCGTGCCGACGCGGACAAGAAGCTTCACTCCAAGGCCATGCTCTCGGACATCGACACCGGGCTCAGCACCGACCGGGCGACCGACCTTCAGGAGCGGCTCAAGCTGGGGAAGAACCAGGTCCAGGTGATCACGAAGAGCGTCGGTGAGCGCACCCGGGCCGTCGCCGACCAGCTGGAGAAGCTCCGGGCGGTGGCCAAGTTCCGCAAGCAGCTGGTGGACTCGATGAAGGTGAAGGCCGGCGATGACGGCATCCTTCAGGATCTGCCGCTCGAGCTCGGCCAGTGGGTCACTCCCGGCACGCTGCTCGCCAAGGTGGTCCAGCCCGGCGAGCTGAAGGCCGAGCTGCGTATCCCCGAGACCCAGGCGCGTGACGTCGCGCTGGGGCAGAAGGTCGAGGTGGACACCCGGAACGGCATCGTCCCCGGCCACGTGCGCCGGGTGAATCCCGCCGCCTCGCAGGGCACCGTGCTGGTGGAGGTCGAGCTGGAGGGTGAGCTCCCGAAGGGCGCCCGTCCCGACCTCACCGTCGAGGGCACCATCGAGATCGAGAAGCTCCCCGACGTGCTCTTCGTGGGTCGCCCCGCCGGCGCGCAGCCGGAGAGCACGGTGGAGCTCTACAAGCTGGCTCCAGGCAGCGATAACGCCCAGCGCACCCGCGTGGCTCTGGGGCGGAGCAGCGTGAACACCATCGAAGTGAAGAGCGGGTTGTCCGAGGGAGACCGGGTGGTGCTCTCGGACATGTCCGCGTGGGATACGAGCGAGACCGTGAGGCTCCGATGAACGACACTGCAGTCCAGGCAGTCACCCGAGACGCTCGTCCCGCCGCCGGACAGCGGTTGCTCCATCTCGAGGGCGTGACGAAGGTCTTCCTCACCGACGAGGTGGAGACCCACGCGCTGTCCAACGTGCACATGACCGTGCATCAGGGTGAGTGGGTGGCCATCGTCGGGCCCTCCGGCTCGGGGAAGACGACGCTCCTCGCCATCCTCGGCCTGCTGGACACACCCACCTCGGGCAGCTACCTCCTCGGCGACCGGCCAGTGGCCGGGCTGAGCGCGTCCCAGCGGGCCTGGGTCCGGAATCGCCAGATCGGCTTCATCTTCCAGAGCTTCAACCTCATCGGCGACCTGACGGTCTTCGAGAACGTGGAGCTGCCGCTCACCTACCGCGGCATGCCCGCCGCCGAGCGGAAGCGCCGCGTGGAGGGCGCCCTGGAGCGGGTGGGCATGGCCCACCGCCGCAAGCACCTCCCCGGTCAGCTCTCTGGCGGCCAGCAGCAGCGCGTGGCGGTGGCCCGGGCAGTGGCCGGTGACCCGCTGCTCCTGCTCGCCGACGAGCCCACCGGAAACCTGGACTCCAAGAACGGCCAGGCGGTGATGGAGCTGCTGCGCGAGCTGCACGCCGGCGGCGCGACCCTCTGCATGGTGACCCACGACCTCGGGCATTCGAAGCTGGCCAGCCGGGCGGTGAGCCTCTTTGACGGCCGCGTGGTCGAGGACGACACCGCGGGCACCCTGGGGTGACGGCGGTGGTCGGGTCCGCGCGAGAGCGTCGGAGCGCGCTGGTGCTGGTGCTGGCCAGCGTTCTGCTGGCCGCCGGCGTCCGACTCTCCGAGGACCCGGCCCTGGCCGCCGCCGCGCGCACCGTGCGAACGCGGCCGCTCGTCCACGCCGCCGCGGCGGCCGGCTGGGCGGCCCATGCGCTGTGGAGCGGGCCGGGGCCCGAGCGGATGGCGCGAAGGAACTGCGACCGCGACGGGAGACGATGGCAATGATCCGCATCCGGAACCTCGAGAAGTCGGTGCGCTCCGGCAACGGCCAGCTGTTCCTGCTCCGGAACGTGAACCTCGCCGTGGAGAAGGGAGACTTCCTGACCCTCATGGGTCCCTCCGGCGCGGGGAAGAGCACCTTGCTCGCGGTGATGGGGATGCTCGACGCCGACTGGACGGGCGAGTTCGAGCTGGACGGGCAGCGGGTGGACCAGATGTCCGCCAAGGATCGCCAGGCGCTCGCCCGGCGCCACGTGGGGTTCGTCTTCCAGAAGTACCACCTCCTGGACGACCTGACCGTCGCCGAGAACCTCGAGGTGCCGCTGGGTTACCGGGGCTTCTCCCGCAAGGAGATCCAGGCCCGGGTCGCCGACACGCTCGACCGTTTCCACATCGTGGGCAAGAAGGACCTCTACCCCTCCCAGCTCTCGGGCGGGCAGCAGCAGCTCGTGGGGGTGGCCCGGGCCATCATTCACGAGCCCAGCCTGCTCCTGGCCGACGAGCCCACCGGAAACCTGCACTCGGAGCAGGCGGCGGAAATCATGTCCCTCTTCCGTCGTCTCAACGGCGAAGGCACCACCATCGTCCAGGTGACGCACAGTGCAGATAACGCCTCCTACGGAAGACGGACCCTCCACATGGCCGACGGCTGGCTCCGGGACTAGGAGGAGGCGCACCGTGTCGCTCGCCCAGCCTCGCATCCTCGTCGCGGACGATCAGCCGGACGTCGTGGAGGCCCTCCGGCTCCTCCTGAAGGCCAACGGCTTCAGCGTGGTTCCCACCAGCTCGCCGGCCGGGGTGCTCGGCGCGGTGGAGACCGAGGACGTGGACGTCGTCCTCATGGATCTCAACTACACCCGCGACACCACCTCGGGCCGCGAGGGGCTGGAGCTGCTGGCGAAGCTGCAGCAGCTGGACCCGCAGCTCCCGGTGGTGGTCATGACCGCCTGGGGGAGCGTCGAGGGCGCAGTGGATGCGATGCGCAGCGGGGCCCGGGACTACGTCACCAAGCCCTGGGACAACACCCGGCTGGTCACCACCCTGAGGAGCCACGTCGAGCTCGCGGATGCGCTGCGGAAGAGCCGGCGGCTGTCGGCGGAGAACGAGCGGCTGCAGACGCGCGTTCCGGGGATGGTTGCGGAGTCGCGGGCGATGAAGGCGGTGCTGGAGCTGGTCGATCGGATCGCTCCCTCGGACGCGAACGTGCTGATCACCGGCGAGCACGGGACGGGCAAGGAGGTCGTCGCCCGGCGCATCCACGCGATGAGCCACCGGGCCGGGAAGCCGTTCGTCCCGGTGAACGCGGGCGCGCTCAGCGAGGGCGTCTTCGAGAGCGAGCTGTTCGGCCACGTGAAGGGGGCGTTCACCGACGCCAAGTCGGATCGCACCGGCTGCTTCGAGCTGGCCGACCAGGGCACGCTCTTCATGGACGAGGTGGCGAACATGCCCCTCGGCCAGCAGGCGAAGCTCCTCCGGGTCCTCCAGACCGGTGAGTTCCATCCGGTGGGGAGCAGCCGGGTGCGGCGGGCTGACACCCGCGTGCTCGCCGCGACCAACGCCGACCTGCATGCCGCGGTGAAGGCCGGCGCCTTCCGCGAGGACCTCCTCTACCGGCTGAACACGGTGGAGGTGGTGCTCCCGCCGCTACGCGACCGCCGCGAGGACGTTCCGGCGCTGGCCAGCGCCTTCCTGGTCGCCCAGGCCGCGCGCTACCGCAAGCCGGTGCAGCGTTTCGGGGCCGCCGCGCTCAAGGCCCTCCTCGAGTACCCTTGGCCGGGCAACGTGCGCGAGCTGGAGCACTGCGTGGAGCGGGCGGTCCTGATGGCCCGCGGCACCGAGCTCACCCCGGAGGACCTGGTTCTCCGTCCGAGGGACGGCGGGGCGCGGGTCGAGGACATGACCCTCGAGGATGCCGAGCGCTACCTCATCCAGCGGGCGCTGGGACGCACCGACGGTAGCGTGAGCGACGCGGCGAAGATCCTCGGCCTGTCCCGGAGCGCGCTGTACCGCCGGCTCCAGCAGTACGGGCTGAAGGCGAGCTGACCTGGCATTCTCCCGGGCCCAGGGCGACATGGGTCGATTCCTCACCTTCGAGCGGAGGCTCGCGCTGGGCGCGCTCCTGGCAACTTTGCCAGGGCTGGCCCTCGCCGCAGTGCTGGCCTGGCGCGACCTGCCGGCGGGGCCCCTCCCCTGGGCGCTGGTCGCCACGGCGTTCGCGGTCTCGGCGGTGCTCATCGCCCGGCTCCGCAGCCGGATGGTGCTGCGGCTGAAGACGCTCAGCAACCTGGTGTCGGCGCTCCGGGAGGGCGACTACTCGGTCCGGGGGCGCGACGCAGATCGCAACGACCCGCTGGGCGAGGTCGCCTGGGAGGTGAACGCGCTCGGCGATCAGCTCCGCTCCGGGCGTCTGGGCGAGCTCGAGGCCAGCGCGCTGCTCCGGCAGGTGCTGGAGGAGATCGACGTCGCCATCTTCGCCTTCGACGGGGCGGGGCTGCTCCGGCTGGTCAACCGCTCCGGGGCGAGGCTGCTCCAGCGCCCGCCCTCGCAGCTCGTCGGCCGCGACGCCGATTCGCTGGGGATGGCGGAGCTCCTCGAGGGCGACACGCCACGGCGGGTGGACGGCGGATTCGGCGGCCAGGGCGGTCCCTACGAGCTGCGGCGGGCGCAGTTCCGTCGCGAGGGGCTGCCCCACACGCTGCTGGTCCTCGCCGACCTCCGGCGGGTGGTACGCGAGGAGGAGCGCGCGGCGTGGCAGCGCATCGTCCGGGTGCTGAGCCACGAGATCAACAACTCGCTCGCCCCCATCCAGAGCATCGCCGCCAGCCTGCAGGCGGTGCTCGGCCGGGGAGATCCCGCGGAGTGGGTAGAGGACGTGCGCTCTGGCCTGACGGTGGTGGCCCGGCGCAGCGAGGCGCTGTCGCGCTTTCTCAGCGCCTATGCGCGCCTGGCGAAGCTGCCAGCCCCCATCCTGGCCCCGGTCAGCGTGCCGGCCCTGGTGCAGCGGGTCACGGCGCTGGACCGGACCCAGGGGGTGCGGGTGGTTCCTGGGCCGCCGGCGTGGATTCGCGGGGACGCGGACCAGCTGGAGCAGCTGCTGATCAATCTCTTGAAGAACGCGGTCGAGGCGGCCGGCGAGACCGGCGGCGGTGTCACCATCGGCTGGGAGGAGGCGCCGGGCGAGGTGGAGCTGGTGGTGTCCGACGAGGGGCCCGGGCTGCTCGACTCGCGGAACCTCTTCGTGCCGTTCTACACGACGAAGCCGGAGGGCTCGGGCATCGGGCTGGTGCTCTGCCGGCAGATCGCCGAGGCTCACCGGGGGACGTTGAGCCTGCGAAACGCCGTGGGGCGGCGCGGATGCGACGCGCGGCTGCGGCTGCCGCGGGTGGCGCCGCCGCAGGGGGCGACGGTTCCGGCGCCCTGAGACGGCCGAGCACCGCAGTCCCGTCGAGCCTTCATGCAGAACCGCTCATCGAGTCCGGAGGCCTGACCGCCCCTCGGAGCACACGGCCTTGGGGCAGCCGTGCGACGGCGGTCGACGACGAGCCGCGACCTCGGGACCGGGAACCCGCTTCCCGGAATCGGGACGGCCGGGCGAGCGCGGACCGAATCGGCGCGGGCGCTTGGCCCGGGCCCGACCCTTGCTCGACGATGTCCTCGCGGGTGAGGTCTTGATGCCCCTGCTCGGCCTGGAAGTCCGCTCGGCGCTGCGCCGGATCTCCCGGGCTCCGGCGTTCTCCGCCGGCGTGGTGGTCACCCTCGCCCTGTGCATCGCCGCGAATGCGGTCATCGCCACCTGCGTCGAGGGGGTGCTGCTCCGCGCCCTGCCCTTCCGGGACCCGTCACGTCTGGTGTGGATCTGGTCCACGCGCACCGACCGGGACCGCGCCTTCTTCTCCCTCCCCAACTTCGAGGACGTGCGCGCCCGGAGCACCCGGCTGGACGCGCTGGTGGGGCTCGCCACTTGGGGCGTGAACCTGACCGGCGACGGGCCTCCGGTCCGGCTCACCGGGACCCGCGTCTCCGGCACGTTCGGCAGCCTCCTCGGCGTGTCGCCCGGGCTGGGACGAATGCTCGAGCCGGCCGACGACGATCCGGGGCAACCGCCGGTGGTGGTGATCGGGCACCGGCTGTGGGCGGAGCGATTCGGAAGATCGCCTTCGGTGCTCGGGGCGACGCTCACCCTCGACGGCGTCCCGGCCACCATCGTCGGCGTGCTGCCGGAGGCCTTCGCCCTCCCCAACCTGTCCACCGAGATCCTGGGCCCGCTCCGGCCCGCGGCAGACCGTCGCCGGAACGAGCGTGGGTCGAACTTCCTGCGGGTGATCGGCCACCTCGCCCCGGGAGCCACCGTGGCCCAGGCCCGACAGGAGCTGGCGGACATCACCGCCGACCTCGCCGTCCGCTACCCCGAGGAGGACGCCAAGCTGACCGCACCCCGCGTCCGCACCCTCCAGGACGAGTGGGTGGGCGCGTACCGGACGGGGCTGCTCCTGCTCGGCGCCGCGGGGCTCTTGCTCCTCCTCATCGCCACCGCAAATCTCTCCAGCCTCTTCCTCGCGCGGGTCGCCGCACGGCGAACGGAGCTCGCGGTGCGCTGGGCCCTCGGAGCGAGCCGCCGCGCGCTGCTGACCGACCTCTCGACCGAGGCGGCAGCCCTCGCCGGAGCCGGCACCGCCCTCGGTCTCGGGCTGGCCTGGCTCGCCCAGGACCTGCTTCGCCGGCTCGCCCCGGCGGAGCTGCCACGCCTGGTCGAGCTGGGGCTCGACTGGCGGGTGGCGCTGTACGCCGCGGCACTGCTGGTGGCCGTCACGGCCCTGCTGGTCATCGGCGCGGCCGCGGGTGCCTCCGCCCCGAAAAACGCCGCGAACCTGGGCACCCACGCCACGGCCGGCCCCGGCCCGCTCCGGCTGCGGGCGCTCCTGGTCGGGAGCGAGGCGGCGCTGGCAGGCGTGTTGCTGGTGGCGGTGGGCCTGCTCTGGCGCAGCGAGTCCGCGTTGCTGCGCGTCGACCCCGGCCTGCGGCTCCCGGGACTCTCCGTGGCGCGAGTCTCGCTTCCCGCCACGCGCTACCGGACCCCCGAAGCGCTGCGCGGCTTCCACGACGCGCTCCGCGACCGTCTGTCGGAGATGGACCCGGGTGCGCGGCTGGCGCTGGTGAACGTGCTGCCGCTCAGCGGGGTGAACAGCCGCACCGACTTCGACATCCTCGACCGCCCGGCTCCGTCCCGGACCGCGCAGCCCGGCGCGCAGACCCGCTGGGTGAACCCGGGATACTTCGAGACCGCGGGCATCCGGGTGCGCGAGGGCCGCGGCTTCGGGCCCGAGGATGACGCCGCTCATCCAAGGGTGGTGGTGGTCGACGAGGCGCTCGCGCGTGCGTTCTGGCCGGGGGAGAGCCCGCTCGGGGCGATGCTCCACGTGAGCTTCACCGCCGAGCCCGCGTCTGACTACCGCGTCGTCGGCGTCGTGGCGAACGTCAAGCACGAGTCGCTCGACGAGAGGCCTGCCGGAACGCTCTATGCCCCCCTCTACCAGTTGCCCGGAGGCGTGGTGCCATTCGTCGCGCCGGGCCTGTCGGTGCTGGTCCGTTCGGAGCGGGCCGGAGCCGCGCTCGGCCGCCGTGTGGCCGAGGCAATCCACACCGTCGATCCCGAGATTCCCGTCTCCGTGGTCCAGCCCGGCGAGGCGCTCCTCGATGGCGTGCTCTCCGCGCGCCGGTCGGGGGTCCGGCTGCTGGAGTTGTTCGCCGCTGCGGCCCTCGCGCTCTGCCTCTCGGGTCTCTACGCGGTCCTCGCCTACGCCCAGGTGCAACGGCGTCGCGAGCTGGCCATCCGCAGCGCGCTGGGGGCGACCCCGGTGGCGCAGGCAGGCTCGGTGCTCGGCTCGGGGCTGCGCTGGGTGGGCTCGGGCGCGGTCCTCGGAACTCTCCTGGGCGCGGCGATCGCCCATGCCTTCGCCGGGCTGCTCTTCGGGGTGTCGGCGGTCGACGTACCCACGCTGGCCGGCGCCCTGGGCCTGCTGCTGGTGACCGCGCTGCTCGCGAGCGCGCACCCGGCGGTCCGGGCCGCGCGAGTGTCCCCTGCCCCGGCGCTCGCCGCGGAGTAGCGAACGCGCAGTTCGCGGACTGGGAGCGACGATTTTCCCCCGGCGCACTAGAACCGCGCTCCCCAGCCCTGGAGGTCCGCCGTGCTCCGCTTCGCGCCGCTCCTGGCCCTGTCCGTCCTCGCGGCCTGCGCCCACTCCGAGGCACCCCCGCCGGTGGCCACGCCGACGAGCCCGGCACCGGCGCCCGCGCCACCGGCGACCGAGGTCCCGGCCGTCCCCCAGACGCTGGGCTCCGACACACCGCGGACCTCGCAGGGCGGCGCCACTTACGTCGCGCCCGGTGGGTGGTCGGCCGCCGACAAGGGCGCCGTCACGGTGCTCACGCCACCCGAGGGGGATTCCCACGTGGCGGTCATCTCGGTGGAGGGAGCCGACGCCAAGGCGGCGGCCGAGGCGGCCTGGAAGCTCTACCGGCCGGACATGAAACGACCGGTGAAGCTGGTCACGGCGCGGCCGGGACGAGAGGGCTGGGAGGAGCGCCAGGTGATCGACTACGAGACGTCTCCAAACGAGCGCGCCGTGGTGCAGGCGAACGCCTTCCGGAAGGGCACGTCGTGGACCGTCATCCTGTTCGACGGGACCGAGCCCACGTTCGAAAAGCGCATCGCGCCCACCCTGCTGGTTCTCCAGAGCCTCCGTCCCCAGGGTTACGCCAGGGAGTCGTTCGCCGGCGCCAAGGCCCACCCGCTGGACCCGGCGCGCATCGAGACGCTGAAGGCCTTCGTCCGGTCCGCGATGGACCAGCTCGGCGTGCCCGGCGTTGGCCTCGCCTTCATCGACCGGGGGAAGGTGGTCTGGGAGGGCGGCCTGGGCGTGCGGGAGCTCGGCAAGCCGGAGCCGGTCGACGCGAACACGCTGTTCATGGCCGCCTCGAACACGAAGGGGATGACCACGCTGCTCCTGGCGAGGCTCGTGGACCGCGGCGTCATCCGCTGGGACGAGCCGGTGGTGAAGGCGTACCCGGCCTTCAAGCTCGCCGACCCCGAGGTGACCCGCCAGGTGCTGTTCAAGCACCTCATCTGCGCCTGCACCGGTCTGCCCCGCCAAGATCTCGAATTCATCTTCGAGTTCGGTGGCGCGAAGGCCAGCTCCACCTTCGATCTGCTCGCGGGTGTGAAGCCCACCAGCCGGTTCGGCGAGGTGTACCAGTACAGCAACCTGATGGCCTCCGCGGCCGGGTACATCGGCGGGCATCTGTACCGGCCGAAGCTCGAGCTCGGCGCGGCATATGACCGCGCGATGCAGGACCTGGTCTTCCGGCCCCTGGGGATGCGGAGCACCACCTTCGACTTCAAGCGCGCGCTCCGGGCCAACCACGCCAGCCCTCACGGTGAGAACGCGGACGGGAAGATGGAAGTGGCCAGCCTCGATGCGGACTACTGCATCGTCCCCCACCGTCCGGCGGGTGGCGTCTGGACCTCGGCCCACGACTTCGCCCGCTACGTCCAGCTCGAGCTCGCGGGCGGAAAGCTCCCGGATGGAAAGCGGCTGGTGAGCGAGGAGAACCTGATCGCCCGCCGGCGGCTCCAAGTTCCCATGGGCGAGGACCATGGCTACGGGATGGGCCTCATGGTCGGGACCCGGTACGGGACGCCCGTCGTGCACCATGGTGGAGATCTCCTGGGGTACCACAGCGACTTCGCGGCCCTTCCCGAGTACGGGGTCGGCCTGGTCGTCCTCACCAACGCGGACAACGGGGAGCTCATCCGCGGGCCGCTGACTCGCCGGCTGCTCGAGGTGCTGTTCGACGGCAGACCCGAAGCGGAAGGAGACGTCGCCGCGCAGGCCAAGCGGATCCGGGCCCAGCAGCAGGAGCTCCGCTCGCGGCTGGTCATCCCTCCGGACCCGGCGGCGCTCGCCGGCCTCGGGCAGACCTACCGCAGCCCGGAGCTGGGGCCGCTGCGCGTGGTGCAGCAGGGGGACGCGACGGTGCTGGACGTCGGCGAATGGCGGAGCACGGTCGGCTCGCGAAAGAACGACGACGGGTCGACGTCGCTCATCACCATCGACCCCGGCTATCTCGGCTTCGAGTTCGTCATCGGGGAGCGCGAAGCGAAGCGGGTGCTGATCACCCGCGACGGCCAGCACGAATATCTCTTCGTCGAACAGTCCGCGCAGCGCGCTCAGGCCATCGTCGCGCCGCGCTCCTCGAGCAACGCGCGGAGGATCGAGCGATGGCAGCGGGTCTCGTCCTCGCAGTAGCACCCCACCGAGAAGTCCGTCCGCTGCGAGAGCGCCGTCAGAAGGTCCAGCGCGTGGCTGGCCTCGGGGCGCGCCATCTCCTTGCGGTACGCCCTGGAGAACCGCCGCCACGCCGGCTCGGTCATCTCCCGCCGGAAGGCGGTCATCGTCTCCACCGACGGCGCGAGCACCGGGAACCACACGTCGTAGAAGTCACGGGCTGCGATCTGCTCCCGGCGCACTCCGCGGGGTGGACGGCGCACCGTGCCGATGCGCAGCCCCTCTCCTGGGACGCGCCTCGTTCCGAGCCGGACCACCCTGACGCTCACGACCTCCGCTCATACGGACATGAGAGCGCGGCATCAATGAAAACTTGAGAGGTCGGAAAGCCACTTTGATTTCTGTCAGAATGTAGAAAGTGCACCTTTCTTTTCTTGCAGTCGCTCGTTCCCGTGTAGAGTCCGCCGCCATGCCAAGAACGCCCGACCGGATGAGCGCGATCAGCAACGCTCTTCAGCACCTGGAAGACGTGATGCGCGCGATGGTGCATGAGAATGCGGCGCTCAGGGACCAGCTCCAGGGCATCGTCGAGAGGGCAGGTCAGTTCTTTGACGGGCACGCCCGCGGTCCCGGCCGGCCTCGCGGGGTCCGAGCGCGGGACGGAGCACCTCGCAAGCGAGGACGCGCCTTCAAGTTTACGAACGAACAGGCGGGTGACTTCCGGAAGCAGGTCGAGGGCGGCAAGAGTGCCGCCTCGCTCGCGAAGGACCTGAAGGTCTCCCTCCCCACCATGTACAACACCCTCAAGCGCGCTGGCTGGCGGGGACGTGGCCAGCGGGCTCGGGGCCGGGCGGCCCGAGGCGCTGGTTCCCGCGATGGGGTGCCGCGCAAGCGCGGGCGCGCCTTCAAGTTCACGGTCGAGCAGGCGGGAGACTTCCGGAAGCAGGTCGAGGGCGGCAAGAGCGCCGCCTCGCTCGCGAAGGACCTGAAGGTCTCCCTCCCCACCATGTACAACACCCTCAAGCGCGCGGGCTGGCGGGGCCGGAAGAAGTAGCCCGGGCCGCCTCGCCTCGCGACGCTCTCGTGCCTCGACCGATGGTCAGCCGAATCGTCGAGCGGCTCCTGATCGCCTGCCGGTGGTTGCTTGCGCCCGTCTACGTCGGGCTGGCGCTGGCGATCCTCGCGCTGGGGCTCAAGGTCTCGGCCCTCCTGCTCGGGGTGCTCGAGCGGCTCTCGTTCGCCGCGCAGCGTGACTCGAAGGGCCGCGCGCCCGGGAGGGCACGGGCCGCGGCGGAGTAGTCAGCGCCCCACCGATTTCAACGCTTGCGCGACCGTCTGATCGTCCCCGGTCAGGCTTACCACGGCCGTCTTCCGGCAGGGGGCAGCGACCAGCCATGTCGGCGCTCGTGGTGGCGGCCAGAAGGTCCGGGTAGCGGGTGATGATGTCCAGCGGGCGGTTGCTGTTCTGGTTGTGGTGGAAGACGTTCTCGGGATCGTACGTGGTTTTCACCTCCGCCAGCCGGTCGTAGACGGAGTCGCCGTACGCCTCGCGGACCCGGTCAGGGCCTTCGTCGCCGCCCAGGAAGTTGATGTAGACGCCGTCGCGAAAGCGGCCGAGGGCGGAGAAGAGCTCCCTCGTCCAGGCGGTGTCCCGGTCGCCGAAGTCTTCTCCGGGCCGCCACACAGCATCGAGGGTGACCGCGTGCCACGCCTGCCGGTTGCCGAACGCCGTCGCGCCCTGGGCAACTCGGCTCACCGCTCCCTTCAGATGGAACATCGCCACGTACGACCGCGGCGAGGAGCAGGAGAACGTGTGCTCGGCGATCGCGTCGATGAGGTCGTCGCGCAGCTCGGGAAGGTAGGTGGACTTCCAGTAGTAGTTCCACCCGTGGACGACGGTCGAGTCGAGCGCACTCTGGAATTTCACGAGCGGCGTCGGCCCGACCAGGTCGAGGAGACGAGTCCGGGCCCTCGTCCGCCGATTCTGGAACGCCGAGGGACTCGGCCTGCCTCGCGATGGTATGAGGCCAGCCGTCTCGGGGAGGTGAACAATGCCGCGAGCGTCGAGCCCACGAATCGAGGCCATTCGCGTTCGGGGCGTCCGTGTTCCGATGCGCGAACCGCATCAGACGGCGAGCGGCGTCGTCTCCGAGTCGCCGCTCGTGCTCACCGACATCACGCTCGACGACGGCACCGTCGGGCACAGCGTGATCTTCACCTACACCGCCGCCGCGCTCGAGCCCACGGCAACTCTCGTCCGTAACGTCGAGCCGCTGGTGAAGGGCGACGCGCTCGCACCGGCGGAGACGGAGCAGAAGCTCGTGCGCCGGTTTCGGCTGCTCGGTACGCAGGGCGTCGTGGGCATGGCGCTCTCCAGCCTGGGGGTACGTGATGAGCTACCTGCCACTACTCATTCAGCTGGTCAGTGGCGTCGTCGGTGGAAACCTCCTCGGACGTGCCGTGAGCAGCTTGAATCTGGGGACTGTCGGCAACTCCATCGCCGGACTCGTTGG
>JBKPMY010000447.1:0-4854 GCA_046732375.1 Myxococcota bacterium | reverse complement strand
GGCATGGGCTGCGGGACGCCGGCGGTCGGAGCCGGACGGGGTGCCCCCACCGTGGAGAAGGCGCCCGTCGGCGAGGGTCGCGGGGCGCCGGAGGCCATCGGCTGGCTCGGGCGGGGAACCGCGGGCTGCGGCGCCGCCGCTGGGGTGGCGGCCGCGTAGGCCCGTGCCGGCATCATCGGCTGGCCGGCGGGGAGACCGAGCAGCGTCCGCACCCGGTCGAGGAACGCCTGGCTCTCGAAGGGCTTGGTGATGTGGGCGTCCGCCCGGGCGGCGCGGGCGCGTGCCTCGTCGAAGGGCTCGAAGTTTCCGGCGAGGAGCAGCACCGGGGTGGCGGCGGTGGCCGGGTCCGACTTCAGCGTCTCGCAGACCTCGTAGCCGCTCCGGCCGGGCATCAGCACGTCGGCGATGACGAGGTCCGGGCGCATCTCTCGCGCGCGGGCAATGGCGTCGATGCCGTTGTCCACGGCGGTGATCTGGAAATCCTCGAGCGCGAGCACCATCCCGATGACCTTGCGGATGGTGAGCGAGTCATCGGCGACGAGCAGGGTCTTCGGCATGTCAGCTCGCGACATCTGAGGGGCCGTGCCTCGGCCCTGTCAAGTTCGACGCTCCCACCAGGCGCGTGACGTCGGGCGCGAGAACTACACGCCCATCCGCCGTCCACCAGCGGCCGGGCTCGCCGGTGGATGCGAGCCGCTGCTCGATGCCCAGGACGCGCGAGGCGCAGACCGCGACCTGGATCCCGGCGAGCTCGAGGAGGACCACCTGCGACTCCACGGCCAGCGGCTCGCCGAGGAAGGCGGGAAGGCCATACACCGGCCACAGCGCCCCGGCGTGCGCCAGGAGCCCGGCGATGACCCCACCCGGCACGGGGAAGGGGCAGAAGGCGGCCAGCACCGGGGAGATCTGCAGCACGTGAGCCAGCGGGACCCCGAAGGTCGAGCTCCCCGACTCGAAGAGGAGCGCCGGCCCCTGTGGTGAATCGAGCCAGGTGACGATCCGGGGCGCCGGGGTGGGCAGCATGCAGGTCTGCCCCAGCGCCTCGGCGCGGAGGTCGAGGTACAGCCGGCCCTGGTGCTGGAGCGCGCCCCTGACCAGGGTACCGATTCGCTGCGCCAGGTCCCGGGTCAGCTGGAAGTGCGGCGCACCGGAGACGTCCGCCACTTCCGCACCTTCACGCACGCGCACCGCCAGCGTGGGACTGGTGTCGAGGAGCACCGCCAGACCGGGACGCCGCTCGGGGGCCCCGCCCATGAGCGTGGAGAGGTCCTCCAGGGGAAAGACGCCGCGCACGGTGGCCCGCTCGGGGTCCGGATCGGGCGGCGTGACCTCGAGGACCCGCGAGGCCTCCAGCGCGTAGCGGGCGGGGCCGGCCTCGAAGAGGAGCGCGAGTCTGCGACCTCCGTCATGGGTGTGCGCGGCCATGGGCGATTCCTGATCTCGCGAGGCTATCGCGAGCCGGCGCGATCCTGTCATGCTCGCAGGTGGGCACGGCGCGAAGCGGATGGCGACCATCCTCCTGGTGGACGACGAGAAGGTCGCCCGTACGGTGTACGGCGACTACCTGACCGCCGCGGGTCATACGGTGACCTGCGTCGGCTCGGTGGCCGAGGCGCGTGCCGCGCTGGCCCTGCACCCGGTGGACCTGGTGGTCACCGACCTCATCCTCCCCACTGGAGACGGGATGGAGGTCCTGCAGCACACCCGCGAGCGGTATCCCGGTGTGGAGGTGGTGGTCATCACCGCGCTGGACAAGGTCGACCCCGCGGTGCGCGCCATCAAGAACGGCGCGGCGGAGTACCTGGTCAAGCCGGTGAAGCCCGAGGCGCTGAACCACGCCGTCAACCGGGCGCTGATGACCCGCACGCTGCTTGCGGAGAACGCGGCTCTCAAGCGGCACCTCTCACTGGTCGAGGCAGGACAGCGGCTGCTCACCACCCTGGACCGCGCGCGGCTCGGGCAGACGGCGGCCGCCGCGTTCCGGCAACTCTCCGGCGCCGAGGGCGTGCTGCTCTGGTCGCGGGGCGCCGATACCGTCCGGCTCGAGGCGTCCGAGGGGGTCTCGGCGGAGGTGCTGCGCCATCTCGTGGTCCGCTACGACGCCGAGCTGCCCGACCTTCCCGCCCGTCCCTTCGACGCCCCCTGGCCCGAGGGCCCCGGACGGGTGCTGGGATTCCCGGTGGGCGACGCCGGCCGCCACCGCGGCTGGGCCTTGCTGGTCACCCGCGATGCATTGACCGAGACGTTGCGCGAGGCTGCCGAGTACCTGGCGCGACACCTGTCCCTGGCCTGGGAGCACCTGGAACGCTTCGCCCGGGTGGAGGACCTCGCCTACCTGGACGACCTCACCCGCCTCTACAACGCCCGCTACCTCGACGAGGCGCTCGAGCGCGAGCTTCACGGGAAGGGGCCCTTCAGCCTCCTCTTCCTCGACCTGGACCACTTCAAGAGCGTCAACGACACCCACGGGCACCTGGTGGGGAGCAAGCTCCTCGTCGAGGCGGCCCGGGTGGTGAAGTCCTGCACCCGCGATCAGGACGTGGTCGCGCGCTGGGGAGGCGACGAGTACGTGGTGCTCCTGCGCGAGACCGACAGCGGCGGAGCCCTCAAGGTGGCCGAGCGCATCCGCCGGACGGTCGAGTCGCACTCCTTCCTCGCCCGCGAGGGCTACGGACTCGGAGTGACGGTGTGCATCGGGGTCGCCAGCCATCCCGAGCACGGCGTGGACCGCCGGACGCTGCTCGACCTGGCAGACCGGGCGATGTACCGCGGGAAGCGCACCTCGCGGAACGTGGTGTACGTCGCCGCGGTGTCGGGCGAGGAGGTCGTGAAGCGGAGCGGCGCGGCCTGATGGCGGCGCCCGCATGGGCGCGGTGCATTCCCGCCGACGCCCCCCGGCCTCGGGCCTTGTGGCGAACGCCGGAAGCGCTCTAAGCCAGCGAGCGCCGTGCGGGTCCTCCGTCCTTCCTTCCGGGCGCTCCTGCCGCGCCTCCTCTTCGTGCCTCTGCTGGGGCTCGCCGGGTGCGAGCAGCCCCCGGTCGACGAGCTGCGGTTCCGGGTGGGGTACCCGGACATTCCAAGCACGCTCCTCCTCTACGTTGCCCACGACCAGCGGCTCTTCGCCGCCGAGCGCCTGAAGGTCGAGGCGAAGGTGTTCCCCACTGGCCGGGAGGCGCTCGCCGCCGCGATCGGCGGTGAGCTGGACGCGGCGGTGGTCTACTCGACCCCGCTGGTGCTGTCCGTGATGCAGGGAGAGGACCTGGTCGTGCTCACCACCCTCCACCGCTCGGACGGCCTGACCGGGCTCGCCGTCCACCCACGCGCCGGCATCGAGAGTGTCGCGGACCTTCGTGGTCGCCGGATCGGCGTGACGCCCGGCACCAGCTCGCAGCTCGCCCTCGACGTGGTGCTCGCCGAAGGCGGCCTCGAGCCGTCGGCCGTCCGGGCAGTGCCCGGCCAGCCCCGCGAGCTGATGGCCGCGCTGGAGGCCGGTGAGCTCGATGGTGCCTCGCTCTGGGTCCCCAACCTCCTGCTGGCAACCGGCCCGGGGAAGGCGCAGCTGCTCGCCTCCAAGGTGTACGCGGAGATGAGCATGCTCGCCGGAATGCGCCCGCGCATCGAGGCGAAGCGGATGGCGTCGAGGCGCTTTCTCCGCGCGCTGCTCCGCGCCGAGGCGATGATCCGGCGGCGTCCGCAGCTGGTGGAGACCACCCTCCGACCCCGCTTCCCCCAGCTCGACCAGGCGCAGCTGGCCACCATCATCTCCCACTCCCGCTTCGAGCTCGGGCTGTCGAATCTGCTGCTCAGCACCCTGCGCCAGGAGGGGGCGTGGCTCGAGCAGCGAGGTGAGCCGCGCGCGGACCGGATCCGGTTCCGGGACGTGCTCGCTCCTTCGGTCCTCGAGGAGCTCTCGCCCGAGTCGGTGACCCTCCTCAGCCCCCCGGAGCGGCCCCTGCGGTGAGCCTCGCGCGGAAGCTCATCGGCCCGCAGGTCCTGATCCTCGCGCTCATCGCCACGCTTGCGGTGACGCAGTGGGCGGTGGCGCGCCACGAGCGGCTCCAGCTGGAGACCACCACCCAGCGGCTCCAGCGGACGGGGCTCCGCATCCAGCGACTGGGACAGCTGTTCGCCGACGCGGAGCGAGATCTCCTGTCCGAGGTCGTCACCCGGCAGCGCGTCCTCACCCGGCGGATCCACAACAGCAACGTGGAGATCGACGCTCTGCTCGCCGAGCTCTCCGCTGCGGGGACTGATTCGCCGGGCGGGACGCTGCTCGAGGATCTCCGCCGGCTGCGGGAACCGCTGGTGGAGGCCCAGGAGGGGCTGCTCGACGCCCACGATCCCGCCGAGGTCCGCTCGGCCTTCGTCCGCTGGTGGTTCCTCGATCAGCGGGCCAACGCAGTTCTGGCCGATCTCTCGGCGGACAACCTGAAGGGCGTCGATCGCATCCTGGCCCAGGTCGCCACCACCCGCCGCCGCTTGGACCTCCTGCTCCTCACGCTCACGCTGATCTGCGCGCTGACCGTGGCCGGAACGACTGTCTACGTGTTCCGGGGGGTGGTCGCGCCGGTCGTTCGCCTCACCAAGGCGAGCGAGACCGTCGCCGAGGGAGGCACGGTGCCGATGCTCGCCGGCAGGCACGACGAGCTGGGCGCGCTGTCGCGCGTGCTCTCCGAGACCACCGAGCGCCTGGTCAACACCAACGCCGAGCTCCAGCAGTCACTGGATCTCCGCGAGCGGTTCCTCTCCATCGCCGCGCACGAGCTGCGGACGCCTCTCACCTCCCTTTCCCTGCAGCTGGCGCTGATCCAGCGGCGAATCGAGCAGGGGGCGGACCGCGACACACTCCGCTCC
>JBKPMY010000446.1:0-6063 GCA_046732375.1 Myxococcota bacterium | reverse complement strand
AGGCGGAGCGGGGCGAGATCGCCGGATTGGCCGAGCTGAGGTCGCTCGAGGCGCAGCTGCCGCTCTTCCGCGAGGGAGAGGCTGGCGATGCCCTGGTGCTGGTGCTCTCCGGTTCGGTCCAGGTGGTGAAGAAGGACCCGGGCGGGAAGCATCAGGTGCTCTCGGTGGTCTCCGCCCCGGCAGTGCTGGGGGAGATGGCAGTGCTGGAGGCCGGCGGAAAGCGGAGCGCGTCGGCAATCGCGGTCGGCCCGGTCACGCTGGCGACGATTCCGGGTCCGGCGCTCCGGCAGCGGCTGGCGAGCGGGAACGTCGCAACTCTCAAGATCGCCCACGGCCTGGCGAAGCTCCTCGCGCGCCGGCTGGGAGAGGCAAACACGCGGCTCGTCCAGGTGCTCCAGAGCGGAAAGCCCGACGAGAGCGTGGCCGAGGCACAGCGTGCGCTCGGGCAGGACACGGCGTCCTGAGGCCGCTCCCGACGCGCAGCGTTCAACGCTCCAGTTACGTCCGAGTTGCCTGACTGCCGATCGTGCTGCATGCGCCCTCGGTCCGGGACAGCATCACGACCGGAGGACGCGTCCATGAAGACTCGCAGTCGGATCGGGAGGCTCTTCGCCGTCCTGGTCCTCGCCCTGGTTCCCTCCGCGGCGCTCGGGCAAACCGCTCCGCCCGACTCACCTCGCTCGAGGAAGATCGTCGCCCTGGTGGAGAAGGCCGCGGCGCTGCTGAATACCCGCGGCAAGGCCGCCTTCGACGAGTTCCGGAAGAAGGGCAGCGAGTGGTTCGACGGCGAGACCTACCTCTTCGCCTACGACGGCAAGGGGAACGTGCTCCTGAACCCCGCGTTTCCGAAGCGGGAAGGAACGAACGTCTCCGGGCAGACCGACGCAAACGGAAAGAGGTTCCACGACCTGATGCTGGAGACGGCACGGACGAAGGGCGTGGGCTGGGTCGACTACATGTTCCCCAGGCCTGGCCAGACGGCGCCGTCGCACAAGTGGACCTACGTGAAGCGGGTCACCATCGACGGCGCCCCGGCGCTCCTGGGGACCGGCTTCTACCCGGACTGACGACCTCCGGAGGACTGCGTGGGTTCCGACTTGACTTCGGACTATATTAACCCTATTGGGTGAATATTGTGAATGCCGCCCTCCGGCTCGACCACACCCTCGGTGCCCTCGCCGACCCCACCCGCCGCGCCATCCTCGGCCGCCTGGCAGAGGGGGAGGCGCGGGTCACGGACCTCGCGGCGCCGTTCGACATCTCTCTCAATTCGGTCTCCAAGCACATCCGGATCCTGGAGCGCGCGCAGCTGGTGAAGCGGCGGCGGGTCGGGCGGGAGCACTTCCTGTCGCGCAACGCCCGGCCGCTGGACGAGGCCGCCGCGTGGATCGACCGGCTCAGAGACCACTGGAACCGGCGGCTCGACCGCCTGGAGAAGGCCCTCGAGGAGGACGACACACCATGACTGCACCCGCGAAGACCAAGAAGACCTTCACCGTCGAGCGCATGCTCAAGGCCAGCCCGGAGAAGGTCTGGAAGATGTGGACGACCAAGGAAGGCCTCGAGCGATGGTGGGGGCCGGACGGATTCAGCGTGCAGGTGTTCCACCTCGACCTCCGGGTCGGGGGGCGCCTGGAGCTGCTGATGAAGACCGAGGTGCCGGAGATCGTCGCGCATCTCGAGTCCCACGGCGTGAGCCCGTCCAACCGGCTCCGCTGCACGTACACCGTGGTGGAGCCAAATCAGCGCCTGGCCTACGAGAACTGGATGGATTTCGTCCCCGGCGTTCCGCCCTACGCCGCCATCACCTTGGTGGAGCTCACGCCAGTGCCCGAGGGAACTCGGCTCGTGCTCACCAACGACGTCATGCACGACGCCTGGTTTACCGAGGGCGCCCGGATCGGGTGGGAGCAGGAGCTCGGCAAGCTCGAGCGGGCGCTCGGGTAGACCTAGGCCGGGGCGGACAGCCCGCGCTCCAGTGCCTCGCGGAGCGCGTGGATCCCGGCGGCCGGGCCGCCCGGGTGAGCGAAGACGCAGGTGCCGGCCACCAGCACGTCGGCGCCCGCTGCGGCGGCGATCGGACCGGTGGTCAGGTCCACGCCGCCGTCGACCTCGAGCTCGCACCGCGGCGCCCGCTGGTTCAGCAGCGCCCGCGCGCGGGTCAGCTTCGGCATCACCTCGTGGATGAACTTCTGGCCGCCGAAGCCGGGGTTCACCGTCATCAGCAGCAGAAGATCGAGGCTCTCCACCACGTCCTCGACCGCCCCCAGGGCGGTCGCGGGATTGATGCCCACTCCCACCTGCTTCCCCGCCTGGCGCACCTGCTGGATGGCTCGGTGGAGGTTCGGCGTGGCCTCCTGGTGGAGGATGAGCAGGTCACCGCCGGCCTTGATGAAGGCGTCCGTGTACCGCTCGGGCCGTTCGATCATGAGGTGAATCTCCAGCGACAGCTTCGTCCCCCGTCGCATCGCCTCGACGACCGGAATGCCCAGCGACAGGTTGGGCACGAACATCCCGTCCATGACGTCGATGTGGAAGCGGTCCGCCCCGCCCCGCTCGGCGTCGGCGATCTGCTCCCCGAGCCGCAAGAAGTCCGCTGCGAGGATCGAGGGAAGGATCTTCATGCTCAGGTCGACTGAACTAGCCCGGCCCCGGCCGCCCGGTCCACCACGATTCTCACCGCCGGTGCGCCGGGGCAGGCCCGGGAGTCGAACCTCGCGCCCTCCCGGGAGAACGATTGTCGGGCTCTGGCGCGTCCACTCATACTGCCGTCGTGGCCCGGCGGAACCGGTTGGCCAGTGACCGGGAGCATCGCGCGCGGGGGGGCGGTCCACGTCCCGCCCGAAAGCTGGCCGACCGCCTCGCCGCCAAGCAGCGACGGCACTTCGTCGGCCGCGAGGCGGAGCTCGCGCTCTTCCGGAGTACGCTGGCCGCCCGGGAACGGAGCGCCGCCATCCTCCACGTCTTCGGCGCCGGCGGGATCGGCAAGACGTCCCTCCTTCAGAAGATGGCCGAGATGGCTCGCGCCACGGACGCCTGGCTGCTGAGGTCCGGCCCCCGTGGAACCGCTGCCCGAGCTGCGACCGGATGGGACCGCGGCCCGGCTCGACCGAGCTCTGCGGGTGCGGCGCACGACTCCCCGAGCGTCTCGCCTACTGGTAGTGCCTCAGCTTCCCAGCCCGGCCGCCGCCGCGCGGTCCACCAGGAACGTCACCCGTCCCGAGGTCGGCATGACGCCTCGGGCCGGGATCTCCGAGATCGGCGCGTGGCCCCTGAGCACCTCCTTGAGCGCCCAGGCCTTGTCCTCGCCAGCGACCAGGAAGATCACCTCCGACGCCGCGTTCAGCACCGGGAAGGTGAGCGTGATGCGCTCGGTCTTGAGCTTCTCCACCCAGTTCGCCACCACCCATCGCGACCGCTCGGTGAGCGCGGGCGACGACGGAAAGAGCGACGCGGTGTGCCCGTCGGGACCCAGCCCGAGGAGGATCAGATCGAAGCTGGGGAAGGTCGTCGTCCCCGGGAAGAGCGTGTGCAGCGTCTGTTCGTAGTCCGTTGCCGCCTCCGCGGCCGGAAGCTCGCCCTTGATCCGGTAGACGCTGGACTGGTTCACGAAGGGCTGACCGGTTAGCGTTTGCCGCGCCATCCGGGCGTTGCTCTCCGGATTGTCCGGAGGAACGTTTCGCTCGTCGCCGAAGCAGAACACCATCCGGTCCCAGGGAAGCCGGGGCCCGTCCGCCATCGCCCGGTAGAGGGCGCGGGGCGTGTTCCCGCCGGAGAGCGCGAGGGTGAAGCGACCGCGCGCGTTCGCCGCGGCCCAGGCTCGGTCATGGATCCAGTGCGCCGCGGTACGAGCCACCGCATCCAGACTATCCAGCACTCGCAGCGTCGGGCCCATGCCTCACCTCAGCTCTCGTCGAAGGCCGCGCAGTGCGCCGCACCCCAGAGCGCTGCCCGGTCGTTCAGAACCACCAGCACCGGGACCGTCTCCAGGAGCGGCCGCATCCGTCCCTTGTTCAGGAAGGCGGTCAAGAAGGTTCCATCCCGCTGGAACGCGGGGAGATTCTTCGGCGCGATGCCGCCTCCCAGGAAGACGCCGCCGGTGGCAAGCATCCTCAGGGCGACGTTCCCGGCTTCCGCCCCGTAGACGGAGACGAACAGCTCCAGGGCCTGGACGCAGACGGGGTCCACCCTCTCGAGGGCCGAGCGGGAGATGACGGCTGCCGGGTCCTCCTTCGTGAATCGCTCGGTCAGGGCCGGTGGCTCGGCCACCCCGGATCGCTCGCGGAGGAACCGGTATGCCCACACCAGCCCGCTCCCGGACAGGATGCGCTCCGCGCTCACCCGCCCCTTCTCCCGGGCAATGTGCTCCATCAGCTCCGCCTCGAGATGATTCCGGGGCGCGAAGTCGGCATGCCCGCCCTCGGTGGCAAAGGGACGGTGGCGATGGCCGTCCCAGTAGAGGCCTGCGCAGCCCAGGCCCGTCCCCGCCGAGAGGATCGCCTGGTTTCCGAGCGCGTCGGGCGTGCCGGCCTGGAGGATCGCAAAGTCGGTGGGACCCAGGTGACGCAGCCCGTAGGCGTTGGCCTTCAGGTCGTTGAGCAGCGTCACCTTCGGGACCGCGAAGATGCCCGCGAGCCGCCCGGCATCCACGACCCACGGTAGGTTCGGCGTCTCGATCCGGCCGTTCTTCACCGGCCCGGCCACTCCCAGCGCTGCCGCGGTGGCGGGGGGCCGCGTCTCCTGGACGAAGCGACGCGCGATGGTTTCCAGATCCGGCGCGGAACGGCTGGGGTAGGTGATCTCCTTCACCAGCAGGAGCCGACCGGCCTGGACCTCGAAGGTCGCCAGGCGGGCGTTGGTCCCGCCGATGTCCCCGGCGACGATCACGAGCCCGAGTTCTCCCAGTGCCGACCGTCACGGCGCAGCAGCTCGTCCGCCTCGTGGGGCCCCCAGGTCCCGGCGGCGTAGTTGGGAAAGCTTCGCGGAGGGAGCGCCTTCCACACGTCGAGGACGGGCTGCACCATCGACCAGCCCGCCTCCACCATGTCCGCGCGCTGGAACAGCGTCGCGTCGCCGATCATCGCGTCGTAGAGGAGGGTCTCGTATCCGGTGCTGGGGACCTTCCCGAAGTAGTCCACGTAGTCGAAGTCCATCTCCACCGCGCCCATGGTGAGCAACGGGCCGGGCACCTTCGCCCCGAAGCGAAGCGAGATGCCCTCCTTCGGCTGGATGTGGATGTAGAGGCGGTTGGTGGTGAGCCGGTCGACGGAGGTGTGCTGGAAAAGCATCGCCGGCGCGTGCTTGAACTGGATGACGATCTGGGTCACCCGCTTCGGGAGCCGCTTCCCCGTCCGCGCGTAGAACGGCACGCCGGCCCAGCGCCAGTTGTCCACTATCAGCCGCAGGGCGACGAAGGTGTCGGTGGTGCTCTCGGGCGGGACCTTCTCCTCCTGGCGGTATCCGGGAACCTTCTTCCCGTCGATCTCACCGGGACCGTACTGGCCGCGGACCGCCTGCTGCAGAACCTCCTCCGGCGTCAGCGGCTCGATGGAGTTGAGGAGCTTCACCTGCTCGTCGCGCACCGCGTCCGCGCTGAACGAGATCGGCGGCTCCATCCCCACCAGACTGATCAGCTGGGCGATGTGGTTGGGCACCATGTCCCGCATCGCTCCGGCTCCGTCGTAGTACGGGCCGCGTCCCTCGACGCCCAGCTCCTCGGCCACGGTGATCTGGACGTGGTCGATGTAGTTCCGGTTCCAGATCGGCTCGAACATCCCGTTTCCGAACCGGAAGACCATGAGGTTCTGGACGGTCTCCTTCCCCAGGTAGTGATCGATCCGGAAGATCTGCTTCTCGCCGATGACCGCCTTGATCTTCCGGTTGAGCTCGACCGCGCTCGGCAGGTCGTGCCCGAACGGCTTCTCGATCACCACCCGCCGCCAGCGCCCGCCCTCCTCCTTTGCCAGCCCGCTCTTCCCGAGGTTCTGAATGATGGGCGCGAAGAAGGTCGGCGCGACCGAGAGGTAGAACAGGTAGTTCCCCGGAGCGCCCACCTGGCCGTCG
>JBKPMY010000445.1:0-14151 GCA_046732375.1 Myxococcota bacterium | reverse complement strand
GGGTGGCGTCTCGTGTGCGACGGTTCCCCGCCCTGCGTTCACTCCAGCGCGTGCGCCTCCGCATCCACGGTCGCGTGCAGCCGGGCGGCGGTGACGGGCTTGTTCAGCGCGGCGGCGACACTGTCGTGCGCCTCGCGGCGCTCCACGTCCAGGCTCGCCGAGAGCACGATGATGCGCAGCGGTCGCTGGGGCGGATCGCGGCTCACCTCGTCGAGGAGCTCGTCCCCGTTCATCACCGGCATCTGCAGATCGAGAAGCATGACGACTGGGTCCCGGCCGGTACGCAGCCGCGCGAGCGCCTCGCGACCGTCGCGGGCGGCGCTCACCCGATAGCCCCAGATGGAGAGCAGCTCCACCAGCGAGGACCTCAGGTCCGCCTCGTCTTCCACGACCAACACGTGCGCGCCCACCCGGAGTCCTCCTCTCGACAGTCCCTGGCCGCCATGCGGCAGGGTTTGCACGAGGCTCAACAAGGGGAACCCGTGTAGCGCCATGTGCGCAGCGGGGGCCCTCTCGCCTGGCCGGTCTGCGGCGTGAGGGAGTGCGTTGGCTGCATCGCTTGCACCGGAATTGCGGAGGTAGGGCAAACTACGTCCTCGAGGGGGGACCTGACGCCGGGGCGGGCCATCCCGGGCGAAGGCGTCCTTCTCGTGGTTCATGGGTGGTTGGCGCTGGACGTTGCGCGTCGCGCGCATCCGGGGCTTCACGTCGACTCGACGGCGTTCTTCCGCTTCCTCTCCCGCCGCCGCCCTGTCGTCGATGACGCGGGCGTTCCCACCCACGTGGCGGACCTCTACCTCGTGGCGGCGGCCCTCGAGGGACGGCCTTCGGCGCTGGAGCTCCTGGACGCGCGGCTCAGAGCCCTCCTGCCCCGGGCGCTGCGGAGGCTCCGCCCGGATGACGAGCTCCGGGCCGAGGTGCTGCAGCGCACGCGCGAGCGGCTCCTGGTGGGGCCACGGATGCCGAAGCTCGCCGAGTACCAGGGACGTGGTGGCCTGGATCCCTTCCTCCGCTCGGTGCTGGTGCGGGTGGCGCTGAACCTGCTCGAGGCGAGACCTCAGGGCGAGGAGGAGATCCGGGGACTGGCCGAGCTCGCCGCACCGGGACCGGACCCCGAGCTGTCACTGCTCCGCCGCTCGGAGCAGGCCGCGATCCAGGCTGCGCTGGTCGAGGCGCTGGCGACGCTCGAGCCGAGGACCCGCCACTTCCTTGCGCTCTACGTCCTGGAAGGCATGACGCTCGAGGAGATCGGCCGGCGCGTGGGGACCCACAAGTCGACCGTCTCGCGGGCGCTCAGCGCCGCACGGGCCCGGGTGATGACCGCGCTCCGGCGGCGCTTTCGCGGCATCGAGGGCGATCTCGACTCGCTCATCGGAGTGCTGGGCGAGACGGGTGCCGACCTTCCGTGGGTGCTCCGCGAGCTGCTCAACGGAATCGACGGAAGCTGAGCGCGCTCACCTCGGCTGGAACCTGTCCCGGCCCACCCCCAGCTCCGAGAGGCGCCGCTCGAGGAACCGGCGCTCGGCGGGGTGACGGACCAGCGCCAGCGCGCGCTCGTACGCGGCACGGGCCTCCTCCATCCGGCCGAGGCGCCGGAGGAGATCCGCCTGCGCCGCCGGAAGCAGGTGATAGCCGGCGAGCGCGCCCGACCGCTCGAGCTGCTCCATCCAGGCCAGTCCCTCCTGCGGGCCTCGCGCCATCGCCACCGCCGCCGCGGCGTTGAGCTCCACGATGGGGCCGGGGGTGGTGCGCAGCAGCGCGCCGTACAGCGCGGCGATCTGCGGCCAGTCGGTGTCCTCCGGGCGCGCGGCCCGGGCGTGCAGCGCGGCGATGGCCGCCTGCATCTGGTAGGGCCCCGGCCCGGCCCCGGGCCACCGCCACGTCGAGCACCCGCGTGCCCTCCTCGATGAGCGCCGGATCCCACAGCGTGCGGTCCTGCTCCTCGAGCGAGACGAGTGTCCCGTCGGCCGCGGTGCGGGCCGCCCGGCGCGCGTCGTGGAGGAGCATCAGCGCCAGCAGCCCCTCCGCCTCGGCCTCCCCGGGGAGGAGCTCGACGACCAGCCGCCCGAGGCGGATCGCCTCCGTGCACAGGTCGGCGCGGATCCACGACTCACCGGAGGTGGCGGAGAACCCCTCGTTGAAGACGAGGTAGATGGTGGAGAGGACCCCCTCGAGGCGTTCCCCGAGCCGGTCGGCCCCGGGCACCTCGAAAGGAATTCGCGCCTGGGCGATCTTCCGCTTCGCCCGGACCAGGCGCTGGGCCGTGGTGGCCTCCGGCTCGAGGTGGGCGCGGGCGATCTCCGCGGTGGTGAGCCCGCACAGCGTGCGGAGCGCGAGCGCGACCTGCGCCGCCGGGGCGATCGCCGGGTGGCACACGGTGAAGAGCAGGCGGAGCCGGTCATCCTCCACGTCGGGCAAGGACTCCCGCTCCACCTCCTCCGCCTCGAGACCCTCGACGAGGACGTGTTCGAGCGGCACGTCGGGGCGGCGGCGGCGCAGGAGGTCCATCGCCCGCCGCCGGGCGACGGTGGTGAGCCAGGCGCCGGGGCGCTCCGGGAGCCCGCGGCGCGGCCACGCCTCGAGTGCCTGGGCGCAGGCGACCTGGAACGCCTCCTCGGCGAGGTCGAAGTCCCCGCTCCAGCGGATCAGCCCCGCGAGGACCACAGGGCCCTCGCGGCGCACCAGCTGGTCGATGGCGCGGGCGAGCATCGACCGGCCTTCCTGCTAGACCGGCGCGCCCTGCGCGAGGGGCCGGACCTCGATCGAGCCGTCGCGCGCCGAGGGACAGCGCGCCGCCCAGTCGAGGGCCGCCTCCAGGTTCGGCACGTCGATGAGGTAGAAGCCGCCGAGCTGCTCCTTGGTCTCGGCGAACGGGCCGTCGGTGACCTGCCGCTTACCGCCGCGAAGGCGCACGGTGGTGGCGCTGGTGGTGGGCTTCAGCTCGCTGCCGCCTCGCAGGACACCGGCCTTCGCCAGGTCCGCGCTGTAGGTCCGGTACTCGGCGTACATCCGCTCGACCTCCGGCTTCGACATCGAGGACCAGCCCTTCTCGCTTCCGTAGATGAGGACGATGTACTCCATGGCGCGTTCGCTCCTTCCGTCGTGCTCGAACGTACCCGGGAAATCCGGGGACATTCCCACGTCGCGCGGCCCCCCGGCGGATCGACATCCGCCTCGGACGTCACCCGCCCATCACGACCGGACGGCGGCGAGGCATCGGCCAGATCGACCGGATGCTGCGGTTTTTCCTCGGGAAGTCGTCCCGGCGAGGCGGGTTCCGACTGCATGAAGCGGGAGCTCCGCGTCCGCCACCTCCCCGTCGAGCCCCGGTTCCGGGAGCTCTGTGAACGGAATCTCCTGTCCTCGCTCGGCCGATTCGAGGCTCACCTGCGCCGGGTGCAGCTCTGGATCGAGGACCTGAATGGGCCTCGTGGCGGCCGCGACCTGCGCTGCGTCCTCCGGGTGGGCCTCCGCCGCGGAGGCGCGGTCACGGTGGAGTCCACCGAGTCTCGCCCCGAGCTGGCGGTGGGCGAGGTCTTCGACCGGGGCCGCTCGGCGCTGGTCCGCACGCTGCAGCGCCGGCGCTGGGCCCCGATCCGGCGACACCTCCGGCTGGTCCCGAGCTGATCGTCGGCGGGCGCACTTCTTTCGGAGCTCCCGTCGCGGCCCGCATCCACGCCGGTCTCGGGCCCGTAGGTCGAGGCACATGGACACGAGCCGCTCATTCCTCCATGCGAGCGCGGCCTCTGCGATAACGTCCGCCGCCCATGCGTGAACACAGCCGGCTGCTGCTCGGGCTCGTCATCGGTGCTGGACTGGGTCTCCTGGCAAAGGCCGTGGCTGGCGACGCGGCGTGGCTCCAGTGGACCCTGACCAACGTCACCGGACCCATCGGGCAAATCTTCCTCCGGCTGCTCTTCATGCTCGTGGCGCCGATGATCTTCGCGGCCCTGGTGATGGGAGTCGCGGATCTCGAGCTCCGGCACCTCGGCCGCCTCGGCGCCCGGGCCCTGGGCTACACGGTGGTCGTCTCCAGCATCGCGGTCCTCATCGGACTGCTGCTGGTCAACGCCTTCCGGCCCGGGGAGGGCATGAGCGACCAGGTCCGTGCGCTCGCCCGCACCAGCGTGGTGCCGAAGGCGGCCGCCGCGCCCGGCGACAGCTCGCCCGCGGCACTCCTGGTCTCCATCGTGCCGGACAACCCGGTGAAGGCGGCGGCCACCGGCGACTACCTGGGGCTGATCTTCTTCGCCCTGGTGTTCGGCATCGCGCTGGGCTTGACCCGGACCCCGGCCACCGAGCGGCTCAAGGAAGTCATCGCCGGCCTCTACGAGGTCACGCTGGTGCTCATCGGCGGAGTGCTGAAGGTTGCGCCGATCGGCGTCGCCGCGCTGCTGTTCGGCATGACCGCGCGGCTCGGCTTCGACGTCCTGCGCCAGCTCGCCGCCTACGTGGGCGTGGTGCTCCTGGGGCTCGCGCTGCACATGTTCGTCGTCTACTCGCTCTCGGTCCGGTTCTTCGGCGGGCGCAACCCGCTACAGTTCTTCCGCGACGTGCGGATGGCGGCGATCACTGCGTTCTCCACCGCGTCGTCCAATGCCACGCTGCCCACCTCGCTCAAGGTAGCCGAGGAGCAGCTGCGGCTGCCCCCCAACGTCTCCCGCTTCGTGCTCACCGCCGGCGCCTCGATGAACCAGAACGGCACCGCGCTTTTCGAGGGCGTGACGGTGCTCTTCATCGCCCAGCTCTACGGGGTGCACCTCAGCCTGCAAGATCAAATTCTCATCATGTTCATCTGCGTCCTGGGCGGGATCGGCACCGCCGGAGTGCCCGCGGGCTCGCTCCCGGTCATCGCGATGATCCTCGGGATGTTCCGCATCCCTCCCGAGGGCCTGGGCCTCATCATCGGCGTGGACCGGCTCCTGGACATGTGCCGGACGACGCTGAACGTGGTGGGGGACCTCGCAGCGGCGGTCTACGTCGCGCGGGGAGAGGAGGCCGACCAGGTCCCGGCGACATCGTCCTCCTAGGCGGCGGACGCTGGATCAGCCCTGGCCTGCGTCGGGGTGAGCCAGGAGCACGGCCAACGCGCAGCCGGCCATCCAGGTCACGGCGGCGATCAGCGCGAGCCGCTGCACCGCCGGAACGGCGAGCGGAACGGTCGTCGCGCCGAAACGCTCGTGAAAGCCGAGGAACAGCGCGAGCTCCAGGCCTGACAGTCCCAGGGCGAGCGCTCCGAGGCGCCGGAGCACCGGCCGGTGACGCAATCCGCGGAGCACCATCAGCGTGGCGGCGAATCCGGGGCCCGCGCCCGCGATCAGGGCCAGAGCGTGCGGCACGCCCGAGGTGACGGGCACCAGCGCCAGCCCGAGTGTCGCCACGGCACCCAGCAGCCGGATGGTCCGGCGGCGCCGGCGCGGCTCGACCAGCGCGGGGGCAACCCAGAAGAAGACGCCCAGGGCCAGCACCAGCATCCACTCCGCGGCCTGACCCCACGGCGCGCCGGGGTGAGGCCGCCCGTCGAGCGCCGGATCCCGAGCAATGTCGCAGAGGAAGTTTCCCCAGAAGGAATGGCCGGGAGTCCTTCGATCCATCCAGGTGCCGCCGGGATACTGCGCTGCGGCCACGACGGTGGCGACCGCGCCGCCACCCAGCAGCGCGAGCAGCACGACGGCGATCGCGTGGGCCCCGCCGTGTTCGTGTGGAGAGGACTCCCACATCGCGCAGCATCCCAGCACGATTCCAGCCACCGAAGGGCTCTTCCACCGTGGGAAACTCTTCCCCCCGGCTGGGGTGGTTGTTCCTCCCGTCACGCTCCTGGAAGGAGAAGGGCTCCCTGGCGGAGCTCCCCATGCGCGCGCATCTCCGACGACTGGTCTGCGTCCTCGCGGTGGTCCTCGCGGCCACCGGATGCGAGGGGAAGCTCAGCGGCAAGCCCGGCGATGGCGACACACCCGGTGGCGCCACGCCGGAACCCCCGGAGATCCCCGTCACGCCCTGGGAGGCGGTCGCTCCGCCGGTCTACCTCGCGAAGGTGAAGAACGTCCTGACCGGCGTTCCGCCCACGCCCGCCGAGCTCGCGGCCGTGACTGCGGACCCGACCGCGCTCGAGGGCCTGGTGGACGGGTGGCTCGCCTCCCCGGAGGGACAGGCCAAGCTGCGCGTCTTCTTCATGCAGGCCTTCCAGCAGACGCAGATCAGCAAGACCGAGCTGGTGGATCAGATCGGCAACGGCGACAGCCTCGACGGCAACGGCGCCGCGCAGACGGCGCTGGTGGCGAACATCAAGGAGAGCGTCGCCCGCACCGCGCTGGCCTGGACTGCCTCGGGGCGCCCGTTCAACGAGCTCGCCCGGACCCGGAAGCTTCAGCTCACCACCGCGCTCATGAGCTACCTGGCCTTCATCGACGCCCGAGGAGTGACCGATCGCGGATCGGTGAACGACCGCTACTACCTGTCTCTGCCCGCCGCGGAACGACCCGACGCGGGCTTCACCGTGCGGCTCGGGGTCCCCACGGGCACGGTGGATCCCACCAACCTCGAGACCCAGGTCTGGGGCGTCCAGCCGGCCACGGCGGACGCCGGCACCTTCCCCAACTGCCCCACCGCCCCGAACAGCACCACCCGCGCAGTCAGGCCGCGGGGCCAGCTCTCCCGCGACCTCTTCAACCTCCTCCTCGGCCGAGTCCCGGACGACCCGACCTACACCGGAAGCGGGACCCTGCCTTGCCGTGCGTTCAACACCGCGCCCCAGTTCATGGACACCGACTTCACCGACTGGCGCGAGGTCACCATGCGCGCGCCGGGGACGGGCGAGGCGCCGACCGTCTTCTGGGACCTGGCCACGCTGAGGAACCGCAACGAGGTGGTGGTCACGCTCCCTCGGGCCGGCTTCTTCACCACGCCCGCGTTCTTCGCCAACTGGCAGACCAACGGCAGCAACCAGCACCGGGTCTCGATGAACCAGACCCTCATCGTCGCCCTCGGCAAGAGCTTCGACGGAAACGGAAGCACCGTGCCGATCAGCGAGAACGGGCTGGACGAGGAGCATGCCTCCGATCCCGCCTGCTACGCCTGCCACCGGACGCTGGATCCGATGCGGCAGTTCTTCCGGCAGTCGTTCACCGTCCAGTACGGGCTGCAGACCGACGCCGGAGTCGTCGCCCAGAACGGCGAGTTCGCCTTCGAGGGAGTGACCGCGACCGGAGCGGGTCGCGGGGTGCTCGATCTCGCCGACCAGCTGGCGACCCATCCCCGCTTCGCCACCGCCTGGGCGCAGAAGGTCTGCACCTGGGCGGACTCGGCGCCGTGCAGCGAGGACGATCCCGAGTTCCTCCGGGTGGCGAAGGCCTTCCGAGACTCGAACCACGACTTTCGGGTCCTGGCCCGCGAGATGCTCTCCTCGCCCCTGGTGACCGGCAACGCGGGGACCAAGACCTTCACCGATCGTGGTTATGTCGTGTCCATCGCCCGGGCGGACCACCTCTGCGCGGCGCTCGCGAGCCGGCTCGGGCTGCAGAACGCCTGTCAGGTGAACGGCACCGCGAGGAGCCTCTCCGGCACCCTCCCGGCGGATGCGTACAGCCGCGGCGCCGAGGCTCCGGTGCTGACCGCGGACACCAGCCTCTTCTTCCGCTCCATCACCGAGAACCTGTGCCGGACGCTGGCCGACCAGGTCGTGGACGTGGGCACCACGCCTCGGTTCTCCAGCAAGAACCCCTCCGCGGCGGTCGACGACATGGTCCGCTCCGTCATGGCGCTGGTCGACGGTGACGCCCGGCAGTCCGGCGCGACGACGATTCTGAACGAGCACTATGCGGCGGCGGTGAAGACTGGAGCGACCGCGCGTGATGCGCTCAAGTCCACCTTCGTCCTCGCTTGCAGCTCGCCCACCGCGGTGAGCGTGGGCCTCTAGGAGGAGCGCGATGGAGCTCACTCGACGCGAGGCGCTTCTCGGAACGCTGTTCGGCGCGGGGTGGATCGGCCTGCGCTCGCTGGCCACCGGTCTGCCTGTTTCCTTCCTGCTGAACCCGCGAGCGGCGGTGGCGGCCACGGCCAGCGCAGGCCCGGCCCAGTTCCTCATCCTCTCCACCTCGGGCGCGGGCGACCCGATGGGGTGCAACGCCCCCGGCACCTACCCGGACGCGTACAGCGCGACGAACAAGGTGGCCCATCCGCCGGCGGTGCCGGGCGACGACACGATGGACATGGCTCCCACCGCGATCACCGTGGGCGGCAAGACCTATCAGGCGGCGAAGCCGTGGAGCACGCTGGAGGCCGGCGCGCTGGCTCGCACCTGCTTCTTCCATCACACCACCCTCACCAACAATCACACCAACGAGGGCAAGGTCCTGAAGCTGATGGGAGCGGTGAAGCGCCAGGAGATGCTGGTCTCGCTCTGCGCCAAATCGCTGGCTCCTACGCTCGGAACCATCCAGAAGGAGCCGGTGGCGGTCGGCAGCGAGACGCTTCAGTACGAGGGACGCTCGCTCCCGCGCCTCAGTCCCACCGGGCTCAGGGCCGCGCTGGCCAACCCCGCGGGGCCGCTCGCCAACCTCCAGGCGCTCCGCGATGCAGACCTCGACCGCCTGAACGCCCTGCTGAAGGCGAGCGGCACCACCGCGGAGAGGCAGTTCCTGGACCGGATGGCGCAGTCGCAGGTCGAGGCGCGCAACATCTCGCAAGGCCTGCTGGACAACCTGACCGGCATCGCCAACGACGGACAGGACAACCAGATCGTCGCGGCCGTGACCCTCATCGCGATGAAGGTCTCGCCGGTGGTCGCCATCCGGCTCGACTTCGGCGGCGACAACCACACCGACGCGGCCCTGGTGAACGAGGCGAAGAAGACCGTCACCGCGGTGAAGTCCATCAACTACCTGTTCACCAAGCTGGACGAGCTGGGGCTGCGCGACCGCGTGACCTTCGCCGCGATGAACGTCTTCGGCCGCACGCTGTCGTTCAAGGGCACCGGGACCGAGAGCGCGGGGCGCGACCACCTCGCCAACCACCACTGCACGCTCCTCATCGGAAAGGGCGTGAAGGCCGGGGTCATCGGGGGCCTCGAGGCCAACGGGAACGACTTCAAGGCCATGGCGCTGAGCTCGGCCACCGGCCAGGGCGTGCCGAAGGACCAGGCCTCCAGCGCGGACATCGCCTTCGGCGACACGCTGGGCGCGGTGGGGAAGACGCTCGGGGCGGTGCTCGGCGTCCCCGCCCAGGCGCTCGAGGACAACATCACCCAGGGCAAGGTCGTGACCGCGGCGCTCGCCTGACCGCGACGTCGAACACGCTCAAGGCGTCGGCCTGGGGGAGAGTACGGGCGGCGTGTTGGGTACCGTCATCAGGACGGCAGCCGCGTTCATCCAGCCTGCCGCCGCGTTCATCAGCTCGATTGCGTGCTGCGTTGCCTGCGTCTGACCGCGCGGTTCCCGAAGCCGCTTGCCCCGTCAGACGGAAGGACGCGCCTCGCGGAGTGATCCTCAGACCGCCGGAGCGGGCAGCGCACCACCCACCTCGAACTGCGCGCGGGGAAAGAGCAGCCGCGCTCGCTCGAACCAGTCGAGCTTCTGCATCTCCACCCGCTCGCGCGTGGCCACGCAGCGCCAGGTCTCGAACTGCGGCCGAGGCGCCTTGCGGGCCAGCGCCCGAGGGGTGAAGAGCGCCACGTTGGGTGATCCCGTTGCGTCCCGGGCGCTGGAGTAGCGCACCAGCTCGACTCCGTCGGCGCGCATCTCGGCGCCGAGGCGCTGGGTGCCCTCGTAGCGCGTGCGCGAGGCCAGGATGCGGTGATGGGCGTCGAACGGCGGGCGGGTGAGATCCACCGCAGCACGGGTGCGAACGTCGGCACGGAAGGCGCTCAGCTCCACCGTCAGTGGCGAGAGCGGGGCCTCGGTGCCCTCGAGGAACACCAGCCGGTAGTAGGCGGTCTCCGCCATGGCCGTCTGCCGCGACTCGCTGCCGTAGAAGAGCGACCGCTCGGCGCGCGTCCCGAACCGGGAGCCGTGGGTCAGCGGCGGATGGCGGAACGGGGTGAGCAGCAGATAGTGCAGCCCGTCGAACTCGGGCCCTTCAGGCAGCGGAGGCTTCACCCGGTCGATGAGGGATTCGAGGAGCTCCTGCTCGGCGTCCGAGTCCACCAGTCGCCGGGTGGCGTTGCGATGCTGCGCCTCCACCACCCGCCAGATCTGACCCTCGTAAGGGCGGAGGTTACGTTTTCCCCCGCACTGCATCCAGATACTCGTCGACACGAACCAGTCCCGCCACGCTCTGGATGCACTCTAGGGGCACGGCTGACAGGTGGACGTTCGGGGCGCGGAGCCAGGCTCTCGCCTTCTCCGCGTCTCCGCCCACCAGCGCGTCCAGGCTCCGGTAGAGGCGGAGGAAGAGCAGGCTCAGCTCGCCCTCCTTGCTGGCCGGATCCACGGTGCGCTGTCCGGCGGCGAGGCGCGACCACGAGGCACCGCTCACCCCCACCACCCGGGCCATCGTCTGCCCGTTGAGTTCCAGAGTGGCGGCGGCCCGGAGCAGGGCCCGGGAGAGCACCACCGGGGCCTCGGGGCCGCGAACGGAGGCTGGAGCACGCCGGGTCATCGATTTCATGAGAAAATCTAGCGGCATTCTCATTCAGTTGCAAGCGCCGGGCCTCACCGGGTTCGAGCAGCCATCCACCCCACATCGCGGCCAGCACCGCCACCTGCCCCGCGAGGACCCGGAGGAAGTACGGGCGCGGACCGGACGTCGCTGCCAGGACCACCTTGGTCACCGCGTTGGTGCTGACCGCGAGGAGGACGGCGAGCGCCGCGTCCTGCATGGGGACGGCCGAGCGGGCTGCGAGCGCGCCCGCGGAACCGGAGAAGGCGTGGGCATCGGCGAACCCGCTGAGGGCGCCGGTGACCAGGAACCCGGTGCTGCCGAACCGCTTCTGCACCACCGCCGCCACGAAGCCGATGAGGGTGACGGCCACCGCGAAGGTCACGGCGTCGAGGAGGCGAAACGCGCTCCCCGAGCGGACCGCCGGCGCCTCGGTCTTCGCCGCCCGGCGAGCGAAGAGGGCAGCCACCGCCAGGGCGGCGATGCCGCCTCCGAGCAACGGCACCGCGAGCTTCCCGAGCAGGCCCGGCCCGCTGGCGGCGAGGAGCAGCGCGAGCTGGACGAAGGTGGCGACGGACGAGGCGGTCGCCCCGGACACGGCGGCGGGAAGAACCTTGCCGTTCGTCGAGGCCAGCCGGCCCATGCTGGCGATGGTCGCTGCGCTGGAGACGAAGCCCGAGGCAAGCCCGGCGACGGTCAACCCTACCCGCGGGCGGACGACATGCTGGGCCAGCGCGCCGAGCGCGCCCACGCCCATGACCACCACCACCAGCTTCCACACGTCGAAGGGACTGATGGCCCCGAAGGGATCCACCGGGCGATCGGGCAGGAGCGGGAGGACGAGGACTGCCGCGACGCCGAGAACCAGGGCGTTCTGCAGCTCGCGGTCGCTGAAGAGCTTCCGGGCGAGCCCGTGCAGACGGGCGCGGAGCGCGAGCAGCGCGGAGGAGGCGAGCGCGGCGCCGACGGCGAGCGCCGGGGCGCGCTGGGAGAGGACGCCGAGGGCGAAGGCGAGCAGCAGGGCAATCTCGGTGGTGAGGCCCGGATCCGGCTCCTTCGCCCGCCACGCCACGAGCAGGGCGAGGAGGGCGACGGCCCCGCCTGCCACGCCGACCACCACCGCGCTTCCGGTCTGCAGCGCCACGCCCCCGAGGAGCGCGGTCAGGCTGAAGCTGCGGAGCCCGGCCCAGCGGCGCGGGTGCTCGGCGTCGCGCGCCCGTTCACGTTCGAGCCCCAGCACCAGTCCCACGCCGAGCGCGACCAGCAGCCGCCATTCGGGGCGGTCCTCGAAGCCCATGCGAGCGTGCAGTATCACCCGCTCCGGGGGGTGTTCGAGCATCATGAGGGGTGGGGCGTCGGCGGTGTCACGCTCCGGAGAACGACGGGCAGCGACTGCCCGGGTGGACCGTTAGGTTGCGGCGCCGGAGGTCTCATGCCGCTGCGCCGGATCTTGGTCGCCATCGACGGGTCGCAGCCGGCCGATCGCGCGCGCGCGCTCGCCTCCGAGCTGGCCCGCTCCGCGGGAGATGGGAGGCTGATCCTTGTGTCCGCCATCTCCGATCCGGTCACCTTCGCCCCGACTCCCGTCGCCGGTCTGGAGATGGTGCTCGAAGCCGAGCAGCAAGGGGCCGAGCGAGACCTCGCCGAGCGGGCGGCGCGGCTGCGAGAAGGAGGCGTTGAGGTAGAGACGTTGGTCCGGGTCGGACCCGCGCCCGACACGCTGGTGGAGGAGCTGAGGCGCGTCGTGACGACCTGGTGGTCGCAGGCAGCACCGGGAAGGGAGAACTCCAGCGCGCGTTACTCGGAAGTGTCACCACCCGGCTCCTTCACGTTCTCCGGAGGCCGCTCCTCGTCGTTCCCTGATTCCCTTTGCTGTCGTGCCCTGTAAGGTCCGCAACCCATGGCTACCTGGACTTTCCTGACCAACCACGCTCACGTTCTTCTCTGTGTCTGGGAAGACTCCGAGGCCCGGGTCCGCGACATCGCGACGCGTGTCGGGATCACCGAACGGGCCGTCCAGCGCATCCTGCAGGAGCTCGAGTCCGAGCAGTACCTCCACCGGGAGCGGGTCGGCCGGCGCAACCGCTACCGCATCCGGGCCGAGCGACCCTTCCGTCATCCGGTCGAGGACCATCGCCCGGTGTCGCTCCTGCTCGACCTGATCGTCCGCCGGAAGACGCCCCGTACCGCGGCCCGCGCCCCTGCACGACGGAGCGCCCGCACCCGGCCTTCTCGCGCTCGCGCGCGCTAGCCGTGGCCCACGGCGAGCCTGCCGGCGGTCAGGGCGGCGGTGACCAGGTCCAGTCGCGCACCTCGGGCATGTCCTCGAGGTGCTCCTCGACGTAGGCCCGGTGCTTCCTCAGGAGCTCCTGGAAGCGCTCCACGATCTCCGGTGAGTTCTCGGGGATGCGCCGCGCCCGACGGAGCGCCTCGATGGCGAGGTGGTACCGGCTGATGCCGTTGAGCACCACCATGTCGAAGGGAGTGGTGGTGGTGCCCTGCTCGCGAAACCCGCGAACGTGGAAGCGCTCCGGGATGGGTCTGCCGTGAAGGGTGTGGTGGATCCCCAGCGGGTAACCGTGGAAGGCGAACACCACGTGCCGGTCGCGGGTGAAGAGGTCCACGAACCGCTTCTCGTCCATCCCGTGCGGGTGTTCCTCGGGCGTGAACATCGCCATGAGGTCCACCACGTTCACCACGCGGATCCGCAGCCCGGCCGCCGCCGTCCGGAGCAGCCAGGTGGCGGCGAGCGCCTCCATGGTGGGGATGTCGCCGGCGCAGGCCATGACGATGTCCGGATCCCCCTCGTCGTTGCTCGCCCATTCCCAGACCGATGCGCCACGCTCGCAATGGCCCTTCGCCGTGTGCAGATCCAGGTACTGGAGCTGCGGCTGCTTGTCGATGACGATGACGTTGACGTGGTTGGAGGTCCGGAAGCAGTGGTCCGCCGTCCAGAGCAGGCAATTGGCGTCGGGCGGCAGGTAGATGCGCGACACCGTCGGCTTCCGGGTGAGCATGCAGTCGATGAACCCCGGGCCCTGGTGGCTGAAGCCGTTGTGATCATTCCTCCAGCAGGTCGAGGTGAGGAGGATGTTGAGCGCCGGGACAGGCTTGCGCCACTCCAGCTTGAGTGACTCGTCCAGCCACTTGCTGTGCTGGATGGCCATCGAGACCATCACCATGGCGAACGACTCGTAGGTGGCGAGGAGCCCGTGGCGCCCGGTCAGGGAGTAGCCCTCCATCCACCCCTCGCAGTTGTGCTCGCTGAGGACCTCCATCACCCGTCCCTGCGGCCCGATGGCGTCGTCGGTCCGCTCGATGGGGAGCATGAAGGCCCGCGGGGTGGCCTCGAAGACGGCGCCCAGGCGGTTGCTGTTGGTCTCGTCGGGGCAGAAGAACCGGAAGCGTTCGGGGTTCTCCCGGTACAGGTCGCGCATCAGCTGGCCGAGGCGCCGGGTGGACTCCTCGCGCTGCGTCCCCGGAGCATCGACCTTCACCGCGTAGGGCTCGAGGGGCAGCATCTTCAGCGGCCGGCAGGTCTCTCCGTTCGTGCGTGGG
>JBKPMY010000444.1:0-6006 GCA_046732375.1 Myxococcota bacterium | reverse complement strand
AGGAGAGCGCCTCCAGCTGGCGGAGGGCGGGGATGTGGTCCGGGGCGAGCCGAAGGACCGCCTCCAGCGTCGCCGCGGCCGCCGCGTGGTCGGCGAGCGCGTCCAGCTGGAGGGTGGCCACCTCGAAGAGCGCGTCGGCGCGGGCACGAGGGTCGGTCCGGGTGCGAGCCGTCCGCTCGAGCGTGGAGACCAGACCGCCCCAGTCCCCCTGGCCGCGCTGGATCCGGGCGAGCGCCCGGAGCGCGGCGCCATGATCCGGGTCCCGCCGCAGCACCTCGTCCCAGGCGGCGCGCGCGGCGTCCAGGTCCACCAGGCGCGCCTCCTCGAGATCGGCAATGCGGGCCCAGAGCTGCACCGCGCGTGCACTCCCCGCGATCTCCGCCTCGCGCCGGTACATCTGGCCGAGCTCCTTCCAGCGCCCCTCGCGGGAATAGAGCCTCCCCAGAGCCTGGAGCGCGGGGAGGTAGGTGTGATCGGCCTGGAGAAGGCGCTCCAGGACGGTAATGGCCGCGGCCACGTCGTCGAGTCGCTCCTCCAGCACCTGCGCCGCGCGATGCCTCAGGGCGATCGCCTGGGCCAGATCGGTCGAGAGCTCGGCCTGCCGCTCGAGGAGAGGGACCAGCTCGTCCCAGGCCTCGCGCCGCTCGGCGAGGCGAGCCAGGTGGACCAGGGAGGGCAGATGCCCCGGCACCAGCTCCAGCGCGCGGCGAAGCGCGTCGGAGGCGAGGTCCAGGTTTCCCAGGTGCTCCTCCGCCTCCTGGGCGATGCGCCCCAGCGCGGCCACTCCGTCCGCGGGGGAGGTGATGGAGAGGAGCTCCTCCTCGTGCAGGGCGATGAGCTCGTTCCAGCGCTGCTCGCGCCGGAGCACCCGCTCCAGTCCCTGGCGTGCAGGGAGGTAGCCGGGGAGGAGCTGGAGCGCCTCCCGGAACCGGGTCAGCGCCTCGTCGGTGCGGTGCAGGCGCGCGTCGAGGATCTCCGCGGAGCGGAAGTGCAGCTCGGCCCGGGTCCGGGGATCGCCCACGCCGGCGAGCTCGGCGTCGTACACGGCGACCAGCGCCGGCCAGTCCTGGGTCTTGGCGTGCAGCCGGCCGAGGCCGCTGAGGGCCACCGGATGGCCCGGGACCCGCGCCAGCACCGCCTCGTAGCGCTCGACCGCCTGGGGGTCGCGGTGGAGCGTGTCCTCGAGGAGCGAGGCGAGCCGGAGCTGCACGGCCAGCCACTCCCGCTCGTCGCGCACGGCGCCGGCGAGCGAGGCCAGCACGTCCGCCAGCTCCTCCGGGCGGTCCAGCGACTCGTGCAGGGTGGCCAGCGCGGTGAGGACGGCCGTGTCCTCGGGGTTCTGGTGACGGGCGGCGTTGAGCGCGGCGACGGCGTCCTCGGGCCGCTCCTGCCGCACGTAGGCCCGGGCCAGGGCGGTGTACGCGGGCACGGAGGTGGGCCCACCGAGCTCGGCCTCGGCGGCCCGCCGCAGTGCCCCGAGGGTGACCGGATCCCGCCGGTCGAGCGCGAAGGCCTCGCGCCAGCGCCCCAGGGCGTCGGAGTGCTGACCGAGCCGCTCGTGCAGGGTGGCTGCGGTCTGGAGCGCGTGCGCGGCGAGCCGTGGGTCGGGCAGCGCGCGGGCGAGGAGGACCTGCACCCGCAGGAGGCCGGCCACGTCCCCGCGTGCGGCGAGCATTCCCTCGGCCTGGATCAGGAGTCCCAGGTCCGCCGGCTCGAGCTCGAGCGCGTCGGCGAGCACCGTGGCGGCCTCGTCCCACCGGTCGAGGCGATCGGCCAGGACCTCGGCCTTCTCGAAGAGGAGCGCGGCGCGGGGCCGGTCGCTCTCGGTGGCCGCCAGCTCGGCGTCGAGGAGCTGGAGCACCATCGGCCAGTTGCCGACGTCGGAGAAGATGCGCCGGGCGGAACGGAGGTTCTCGACGAACCCGGGCGCTAGCCGGTACGCAGACTGGAACGCGGCAGCCGCCGCGCGAAGGTTTCCGAGGGGACGTTCCCAGAGCAGGCCGAGCTCGTGGTACAGCCGCGCGCTTCGCGGGTCCGGCTCCAGGGCCTTCGCTTCTCGCTCCAGCGCCGCGATGCGGGCACGGACCTCCGCTTCAGTCTCGGAGGGAACCGTGGGGCGCCCGACCGGCGCTTCCCGCTCGGGAGGTGCGGTCATGCGGCGTGGGCGGAAGTCAGGAGCGCCCCCGAGTCGATGAGGTCGGAGACCGCCTGGATGTCGCGGTGAATCTCCCGGTCCTCCTCCATCGGGGGAACGACCTGCCGGACGGCGGCGTGGGCCGCGGCGACGCCCCGGCCGGCGCGGAGCGGCTTCCGGAAGTCGAGCGCCTGGGCGGCGACCAGCACCTCCACCGCGAGGCAGCTGCGGGTGAACTCAACCACCTGGCGGGCCTTGAGCGCGGCGGTCATGCCCATGCTCACGTGGTCCTCGCGCCCAGCCGAGGAGGGAATGGAGTCCACCGAGGCCGGGTGGCTGAGGATGCGCGACTCGGCGACGAGCGCGGCCGAGGTGACCTGGGCGATCATGAAGCCGGAGTTGAGGCCGGAGTTCCTCGCCAGGAAGGGCGGAAGCCCGCTCAGCGCGGGGTTCACCAGCTGCTCCACCCGCCGCTCGCTGATCGCGGCGAGCTGGGTGCAGGCGATCGCCAGCACGTCGAGGGCGAGGGACACCGGCTGCCCGTGGAAGTTGCCGCCGGAGACGATCAGGTCCTCTCCGGGGAAGACCAGCGGGTTGTCGGTCGCCGAGTTCACCTCGATGGCGAGCACGCCCCGGGCGTGGGCGAGGCCGTCGCGCGCCGCGCCGTGCACCTGGGGCATGCAGCGCAGCGAGTAGGGGTCCTGGACCTTCGAGCAGTCGGCGTGGCTCTCGACGATCTCCGAGTCACGGAGGAGCGCGCGGAGGTGCTCGGCGGCGGCGCCCTGCCCGGGATGAGGTCGCGCGGCCTGGATGGGGACGATGAACGGGCGGTGGCTGCCGAGCAGCCCCTCCAGGGTCATGGCGCCGGCGAGGTCGGCGATCTCCGACAGTGCCTCGGCGCGGAGGAGCGCGAGCGTGCCCACCGCACACATGGCCTGGGTTCCGTTGACCAGAGCGAGCCCCTCCTTGGCCTCGAGCACCACCGGCTCCAGCCCGGCGCGGGTCAGGGCGGCACGTCCGGGGAGCCGCTCGCCGCCCATGAAGGCCTCGCCCTCGCCGATGAGCACCAGCGCCAGGTGGGCGAGCGGGGCCAGGTCACCCGAGGCGCCGACGCTGCCGCGCTCGGGGACGACCGGGATGACGCCCCGGTTCAGCATGTCCAGGGCGAGCTGGAGGGTGCGGGGGCGGATGCCGGAGTGTCCCTTCGCCAGCACGTTGCAGCGGAGGAGGAGGAGGGCGCGGGCCTCGGGAATGGGCAGCGGGGTGCCCACGCCCGCGGCGTGCGACAGGAGGAGGTTCCGCTGCAGCGTCCGGAGGTCCTTCCGGTCGATGCGCACCTCCGCCAGCGTGCCGAAGCCGGTGTTGATGCCGTAGGCCGCCTCCTCGCCGGCCGCCACGCGGTCCACCAGCGCCCGCGACCGTTCCACGCGGGCCAGTGCCTCCGGCGCGAGCTCGACCTCGACTCCGCCGCGGGCCACGTCGCGGATCTCCTCCAGGCTCAGCGTCTCGCCGTCCAGGAGCAATCGCCGGTGCGTCATGGGCGGCGGAAGGTACTCCGAGGCGCAGCTGTCCGTCTAACCTCGAGACGACCTGGATCGGCCGGATGATCGAGCGCGCGAGGGGCGGATCGATCCCGGTGCTTTCGGCGTAAGGTGGCCTTCGCGTGGGCGCGGCTGCTGCATGGAGGCAAGGCAGGGGTGGGACTGTGGGTTCAGAAATACGGAGGGACGTCGGTCGCGGACCCGGAACGCATCCGGGCCGTCGCACGGAGGTGTCTCCAGGCGCGGGCCGAGGGGCACGATCTGGTGGTGGTCGTCTCGGCGATGTCCGGTGAGACCAATCGGCTCCTCAAGCTGGTGCAGTCGGTGAACCAGCGGCCGAGCGAGCGCGAGCAGGACGTCGTCGTCGCCACCGGGGAGCAGGTGACCATCGGGCTTCTCTCTCTGGCGATCCAGGCCGCGGGTGGGCAGGCCACGAGCTTCCTCGCCCACCAGTGCCGCATCGTGACCGACAGCACGTTCAGCAAGGCGCGCATCAAGCGGATCGACGAGGAACCGCTCCGCGCCGCCCTCGCTCGCGGGGAGGTGGCGGTGGTCGCCGGATTCCAGGGCATCGACGAGGAGGGGAACGTCACCACGCTCGGGCGCGGCGGCTCGGACACGACAGCGGTGGCGCTGGCCGCGGCGCTCCGCGCCGAGCGCTGTGAGATCTACACCGACGTGGACGGGGTCTATACGGCCGACCCGAACGTCTGCCCCGCAGCGCGGAAGCTGGACCGGATCAGCTACGAGGAGATGCTCGAGGAGGCATCGCTCGGAGCGAAGGTGCTGCAGATCCGCTCGGTGGAGTTCGCGATGAAGTACCGGGTTCCCCTGTGGGTGAAGTCGTCCTTCACCGACGATCCGGGAACGCTGGTGTGCGAGGAGGATGCGGCGATGGAAGAGGTGCTGGTCAGCGGCATCACCTACGACCGGAACGAGGCGCGGCTGGTGCTGCGCGGAGTGCCGGACCGGCCGGGCGTGGCGGCGCGCATCTTCGGGGCGCTCGACGAGCGGCACATCGTGGTGGATATCATCGTCCAGACCGCGCAGCAGGACGGCCGGGCCGACCTGAGCTTCACCGTGGGCCGAGCGGATCTGGCCGCCACCCGGGAGGCGATGGACCGTCTGGTGCCGGAGCTCGGGTTGCGAGGGGTGGAGAGCGACGACCAGGTCGCGAAGGTCTCCATCGTCGGCGTGGGGATGCGGAACCATTCCGGCGTGGCGGCGCGAATGTTCGACGTCCTGGGCAAGGAGGGCATCAACATCCAGAGCATCTCCACCTCGGAGATCAAGGTGTCTTGCGTGGTGGCGGCCAGGTACGCCGAGCTCGCGGTGCGGGCGCTCCACACCGCGTTCGGGCTGGACCGGTCCGACGCGGCGGCAGGGCGATGAGCGGCGGGCGGACCGCCGCGCTCGCCGTCGTCCTGCTCGGGGCCCTCGGAGCGGGGACCCTCGTCCAGGCGCGCTGGCCGGACACCAGGCCCGCCCTGGACTGTCCTGGATCCCGGCTTGGCTGGGTCGGGGAGGGCACGCGAGGAGTGGCGCGCTGCGGCCAGGGAGGCCTGCCCCCGGCATCGGTCCGCGTCGCGCTCGGGGTGCGGCTGCCGCTGAACAGCGCTGCCGAGTCCGAGCTGGCGCGGCTTCCCGGTGTGGGCGCGGTAGCGGCGCATGCGCTGGTGCAAGCGCGACCCTTCCGGAGCTGGGACGAGGTGGACGCGGTTCGAGGGGTGGGTCCGGCGCGGCTCCGGACGTTGCAGCAGGCCACTGAACTCGATCCCTGAAACCTTTCCTGCTAACGCTTCACTCCGGCCCCGCGTGCAGATCGCCTGTCCCAACTGCCACACCCGCTACGCGCTGGATGACCGCCTGGTCCCCGTCGGGGGTGCACCGGTGCAGTGCACCCGCTGCGGCCTGGTCTTCACCGCTCAGCGCGGCGGAGATGCTCCCGCTGCGCAAGGAAAGTCTCCGGCGCCGGCGGGCACGCTTCCTTTCGGGAGCGCCGCCCGGTCGGCCGGGCCCATCCGGACCGAGGCCTACGGCCAGAGCCCTCCGGCGGCCGCCTCGACCCAGGTCTTCGGGTCCAGCCCTGCACCCGCTCCGAAGGCCCCTGCACCGGCAGCCGGCGGCCGGACTCAGGTCTTCGGCTCGGAGGCGGCCCGCACCCAGGTCTTCGGCGCCGGCGCGTCCGCGTCGCGTGCTCCGGCCCCCGCGGCACCGGCGGTGAACCGGACGCAGGTCTTCGGAGGCGCCGGGCCTGGCCAGCCGCAGGAACCTCCACCGGCTGCACGGACCCAGGTGTTCGGCGGAGCCGCGGCGCCTCACCCGGAGGCG
>JBKPMY010000443.1:0-8780 GCA_046732375.1 Myxococcota bacterium | reverse complement strand
CGGCGAGGCCGGCCGACTGGAGGGAGCCGCGCTCGGGGGCGGCGGGGAGGCACGGCTCGGACCCTGAACGGTCGAAGGTGCCGACGAACGGCTCGCGGGCGCTGCGGCGGGCGCGGCCCGACCACCGGACCGCGAGTCCGCACCCGCGCCGCCTCGTGTGGCCGGCGCAGGACCCGAGACGACGGTCGACGCGGTCCCGTTCGCCACGGCTCCCCGCGCCTTCGCCCCGACCGCCACGGTGACCCGCTCCTCCTGCGGGACCACTTCCGGCTCGGCGACCCCGGCGGCCTCGCGCAGGGTCGCCTCGACCCGGCTGCGGGTGGAGATCTCCTCCTCCTCGGTCTCGCTCGCCCGCGCGGCGGCAGCGAGCACCTCGCGCGCCGTGGGCGCCTCGACCTCGGCAGCTCCGGAGTGCCCGGCCACCTGCGCGGCGAGGTCGTACACCCAGTCCTCCTCGCCTCCAGGCGATTCCGAGGCCGCGGGGCCCGGCGGTGGACCACCGAGCTTCAGCCTCGGCTTGGCGCGGGACACGTTCTGATCGAATGCCTTCTTCATCGGCTCTCCCTACCCCGCCCGCGCGTCGGTGGTGGCCTGGACGCGGGACTGATCCAGCCGGTGCAGCACTTCCCGGAGGAACGCATCCACGTCGTGGGCGCCCTTCGAGTCCCGCTCGGAGATGAACACCGGCACGCCCTCACTCGAGGCCTGGGCAAACTTCGTGCACTGCCGCACGAGGGTGGTCAGTAGATATTCCGGGTAATGCTCTCGCAGCGCGGCCAGGGCTTCCTTGGCCAGCTTGTACGTCTGGTTGAACGCGTTGACGAGGATGAACACGTGGTCGAGCACGTGGTTCAGGTCCTCCTCGAGGCTCTGCACCGTCTCGAAGAGCAGCTTCAGCCCGTGGAACGACAGGAAGTCGGGCAGCACCGGGACGAAGAGGTCCTGCGCCGCCATCAGCGCGTTCAGGTTCAGCAGCCCGAACGACGGCGGCGCGTCGAAGACGATGACGTCGTAGCGCTCCTCGATCTCCTCCACTGCCTTGCGGAGCTTGAACTCGCGGCCGGCCAACGGCATCAGTGCCAGGTCCACGGTGCTCATGCCCAGGTTGCTGGGGACGAAGTCGAGGTTGGGCAGCGGGGTGTGCTGGATCGCCTCGGAGAGCGGCGCCTTGCGGACCAGCACGTGGAGCAGCGTCTTCTCGAAGTCCTCGCCCTCGTACCCCAGGCACTTCGTGGCATGGCCCTGGCTGTCCAGATCCACCAGCAGCACCGAGTAGCCCAGCTCCGCCAGGCGATAGGCGTACGAGGTGGAGAGCGAGGTCTTCCCCGTTCCGCCCTTGAAGTTGAGGAACAGCTGCTTCCGGTGGCCGATCGGCCGCGGGTGGATCCGGAGCGCCTTGCGCAGCGCCCAGAGGTCCTTTGCCGAGTAGCGTTCCTGGTCAAGCGCCGACCGGAGCGCCTTCAACGGAATGCCGAGAAGCTCGGCCGTCGTCTTGGGGGTGTAGATGGGAAGATCCATCTCGTCAGTCCTCGTGCTCGTCAGGCGACGAACAGCTTCGCTCCGCGCCGGACCACCTGCCCGCGCGCCGTGAGAAGTGCTGCGGCCTCGATCACCCGCTCGTGCGTCACCCCCAGCTCCGCGGCCAGGTCCGGCACCGTTCGCCCGCGCATCGAGGTGCGGAGCTCGGAGGTGATCTGGAGGCAGAGGGCCTCGTCGGCATGAAGGCCGGCCGCGCCGTGCTCCCGGGGTGGCGGCGGCGGGAGCGCGACCTCGATGGGTGCATGCCCGGGCGCCACCACCGCCACGGCCGTGGCCTCGACCTCGGCCGCCAGCTCGAGCTCGGGCGCTGGCTCACGCGCCGCCGGCTCGGGCTCGGGGCGGGGCGGAGCACGCGTGGGGAGGCCGAGGGGTCTCACGCGCTGGGAGAGGGGCACCGGGGGAACGGTCGCCAGGCGCCGCACCTCGCGCCGGCGCTCCTCGTCGGAGAGGGTCGCGACGTGCCCCACGTCCATTCCCAGGAGCCCGGAGAGGCTCCGGGCGGCGGCGCGGCGGACCCCGAGGTCGCTATCCTCCAGCGCTCCGAGCAGCCGCGACCGGGCCTGGTCACCCCCGGCCGCTCCCGCGGCGAGGACCGCCAGCCGGCGGACCTCGGGATCGGGGTCCCGCGACACCTGCCGCTCCAGCTCGAGCATCCTCTCCGGGCCCAGTGACACCGCGAGGAGCGCCGTGCGCCGGCGGACCGAGGCGTCCGGGTCGTGCGCGGCCCGCGACAGATGCGCCGGGGCGGAGTCCGGATCCAGGTGGGTGATGGCCCGGAGCGCGGCGATGCGCACCGCGGGCTCGGGCGCGCTCAGGAGAGGCTCGACCACGGCGGTTCCCTCGCGGCTGGCCAGCGCGCGGAACGCCTCCAGGAGCGTCACCAGCACCGTGTCGTCCCGCTCGGCGTGGAGAGCCACCGCGAGTGCCGGAGAGGCGGCGCGATCCCCGAGCGTGCGGAGGCGCTCGGCAGCCCGGGAGCGCGCGGACGGGTCGGGGCTGGACAGCTCCCGGATGGAGAAGCCGAACAGGCTCTCCTCCCCGAGCCGCGGGTTGGGCGGGACGGCGAGGCGGCCTTGCTCGAACAGCCGCTCGGCCTCCCGGGTCACCGCGAGGAGAGTCGCCGCGGAGGACAGTGGCGGCTCCGAGCCGAACGACGGCCGCTCCCGCCCTGAGGTCCCCGGGGCCGGCGGCTCGCCGACCGGTGGACCGCGGGGGGGCGGCCCGCCGGACGGGGAGGAAGGACGCAGCGACGGGCGCGGCGGGATTCCCGGAACCGACGTGGCCCCTGGGGCGGAGAGCCCGTTCCGGGCGACGTCGCTGTGCACCGCCACCGTCTCCAGCGCAGGGGCCTCGGCCCGGACGGGGTCCAGCAAAGCGGACGCTGGGGAAGCCTCCAGGCGACGCGGCGCGACCTCGAGGGCCGGGGGCCGCAGGGCGATCGCCTCCGCCCGGAGGTCGGAGATGAATCCGGCGAGGTCGAAGTCGAGCCCGGTCTCGTTTCCCTGGATGCGCGCCGCCTCCAGGACCTTCCCCATCAGGCCGGCCCGCTCGGCGCGCATCGCGTCGAGCACCCGGGCGGCTTCCTCGCGATCACGGTGGGCCCGGCCGAGCTCCACTTCCAGCTCGGCCACGCGGCGCCGAAGCTCGACCTCCCGCTGGGAGGCGGAGGCCAGATCGGCGCGCAGGGCGTCCGCCTCCGACCTGAGGGTCGCCGCATCCGCCTGGAGCGTCTCCGAGCGTGCCTCGAAATAGACGATCTTCTCGAGCGCACTCCGGAGGAGCGCCTCTGCCCGTCCATCGCTCACCGGCTGGGCAGTGTACAGGCCTGATCCGTCGTCTCCAGATTTGTGACACCTGCGACAGGGGGCTAGCGGGCAGGCGTGGCCTGCTGAGGGGAAGCCTCCGTCATTCCGGGGCCCTGGGCCACGTTCTTCCCCGGGGCCGGCGGAGCCACCGGAATGTACGCCTCGGCGAGGCTCACCGTGGTCTCCCCCACCCTGGGAGAGAGGCGTTCCACCAGCTCGCCCATGCTGTTGGCCAGATCGGTCTGGGCCGCGGCGGACCGCCGGAGCTGCCGCTCGAGCTTGCCCATGTGCTCGTAGTGCTCCCGGTCCCGCGCGGCCTGTCCCTGCGCCGCCCGAAGTTCCAGGGCGAGCTCGGCGTTCGCGCGCAGACCGTCCAGCACGCGCTCGACCAGCGTCTGTCCGTCGGCGTCCAGGCCCCCCTTCGGGTACGCCTTGAGCCCGAACTTGCCGCCGACCCAGATGCGGCCCAGCTCACCGAACCCTTCCGGTTGCCCCTCGGGGAGGTCCTCCAGCACCAGCGCCGGCGTGCTGCGGACCGGGAAGCTCGGCGACATCACCTCGAAGATCAGAGCCCCGTCGCTCCGGGCCCGGGCGACCGCCACCGCCCCGTCGAAGGGGAAGAAGGGGTCGATGGCGCCGTCGAGCCCGGAGACCAGCCGGGTCCGCGCCTTGCGATCCAGGGCGGAGACCTCGGTCCGCTCCCGCCGCGGACTCTTCTTGAGGGTGGTCATCATGTCGCGCACCTGATCGATGGCGACCACCACGTTGAGCGGCGTGTTGCCGGCGTAGCCCGCGTGGTACACGCCGACCAGCTCGAACTCGCCGGTGCGGCAGGAGACGCCCAGCACCGGTGACCCCGAGTTGCCGGGCGACAGCTGTGCGTCCACCACGAAGTCGACGTGGTCCCACTCCTTCTCGTCGTCGTGGTCGTAGGTGGAGACCACCTTGCCCACGTTGGTGGCCTTGAACGCGCCGAGCGGGAAGCCGCGCACGTCGACCACGTTGCGCTCCTTGAGGTCCGCCGAGCGGCCCAACTTCCAGGGCAGGATCGGCAGGAGTGCGTGCGCCTTGAGCACGGCCATGTCCATCGACCGGTCGGTGACCACCCGCTGGAGCGGGGTGTCGTCGCGGTCGTAGCTGTCGCGCTCGGACTCGACGATCCTCACCGCGTCGGAGATCCGCTTGCACCCGGGTGGCACGTCGTCGACCTTGTGCTCGTCGTCGGTGACGGCAGGCCACTCGGCCACGTGCTGGTTGGTCAGGATGTACGTCTCGCCGTTCTGTTGCCGGTATCCGAAGCCGGTGCCGTGGGCGAGCGCCTTCCGGCGGACCCGGCGCACGTTGCCGTCGCCGGCATAGCTGAGGCACTCGTAGGTCGCGGTGGTGCGGATGGCGTAGACCCACGATTGCGACTGGGGCTTCTGCTCGGCCTCGCGCGCGGCGGCAGACAGCGCGGCGAAGTCGTCGGCGTATGCCCCCGAGCAGTACGCGCCCTTCGTGGTCGTTCCACCCCCGCTCAGGCCTCCCCGAGCGCGGACCCGCGGGGCGACGACGAGGGTCACGACGACGAAGGTCAACGCCAGTGCTGCGACCGCCCCGCGCTTCATCCAGATTCGCCTCCGGGCGCTGGCCTCGGTCTCCGTGTCCATGCGTGCGTACCCGGTCCGTCCAGTTTAGGCCCGACGACCCCGCAAACGCGCGGCCGGGGGTAAGTCTTCCTGCGCCCCCACGGCGTGACAGGAGCCACTCGCTGCGTCATCGCCGACGAGACGATGCTTGACACTCCGCTGCGGCTGCCGGAGCGTCCGGCGCGTCCCACCTCAGGGGAGACCCACATGAACTTCCGCACCCTGGCCCTCGCCTCCGCCCTCGTGCTGCCTGCAACCGCACTCGCCGATCACACGTACCAGGTGACCGGTCCGGTCGTGTCCTCGACCCCCGAGTCGATCACCGTGAAGAAGGGCAGCGAGAACTGGGAGATCGCCCGCGGCGACGACAAGACCGAGGTCCAGCCGGGCGAGAAAGTCACGATCACGTACACGATGACGGCGAAGAAGGTCGAGGTGAAGCCGGCATCGGGTGGCACCAAGAAGGCGAAGAAGTAGTCGGGCGGCCGGCCGCGTCGGCGGAGCGCTCGGCTCAACTGCTGCCGAGCTGGAGCAGCGCTGTCCGCGATGCTGGACTGCTCTGGCGCCAGCGGCGAGCCTCCTTCACGGCGCCGCTGGGAGACGGTCGACCTCGTCTGGTGAGCGAGCGGCCTGCGACGCTCCTCAGCGCCGGGCGGTCTCCAGCTCCCGGCAGCGGAACCGCACCCAGTCCAGCGCGTTCATCAGGGAGTCCACCGGGCTGACCCCGGCGAAGCACTGCACCCCGTCGCTGACGTCCTCCATCCAGACCGGGCAGACCCAGTCGTCCTCGGGAACGTCGCTCAGGTGGCGCGGGCGGCCGACCTTCACCCGGACCCGCTCGGAAGATCCCGAGCCCGGGCGCAGGCGGACCTCGCCGTCCGCGATCACCTCGTCGACGTCGGCCATCGGCATGAGCTCGGCCATTCCCCGCTCCTTTCCCCGGCGCGTAGCGCCCCTCAGGCCCTGACCAGCGGCTTGTACTTGATGCGCGTGGGCTGCAGCGCCTCCGCGCCGAGCCGCTTCTTCTTGTCCACCTCGTAGTCCTCGAAGTTGCCCTCGAAGAAGAAGACCCCGCTATCCCCCTCGAAGGCGAGCATGTGCGTCGCGATCCGGTCCAGGAACCACCGGTCGTGGCTGATGACCACCGCACAACCGGCGAAGGCCAGCAGCGCCTCCTCCAGAGAGCGCAGCGTCTCCACGTCCAAATCGTTGGTGGGCTCGTCGAGCAGGAGCACGTTGCCTCCGCTCTTCAGCATCTTGGCCAGATGGACGCGGTTGCGCTCTCCACCGGACAGATCCTTCACCCGCTTCTGCTGGTCGGCCCCCTTGAAGTTGAAGCCGGCAAGGTAGGCCCTGGACTGGACGATGCGTCCGCCGAGGTCGAGCTGGTCGAGCCCGCCCGAGACCTCCTGGAACACGGTCTTCTCACCATCGAGCGCGTCGCGGCTCTGGTCCACGTAAGCCAGCTTGACGTTCTCGCCAATGCGCAGCTCGCCCGAGTCCGGCTTCTCCTGGCCGGTGATCATCCGGAACAAGGTCGTCTTCCCCGCCCCGTTGGCACCGATGACGCCCACGATGCCGCCAGGCGGCAGCTTGAAGTTCAGGTCGTCGATGAGGAGCCGGTCGCCGTAGGCCTTGCGAAGCCCCCGGGCCTCCACCACCAGCCCGGAGAGCTTCGGCCCCGGCGGGATGGTGATCTCCCCGGCGGGGTCGCGCTTGTCCAGACCCGCCGCGAGCAGCTGCTCGTAGGCCGCGAGACGGGCCTTGCTCTTCGCCTGCCGGGCGCGCGGGCTCGACCGCACCCACTCCAGCTCGCGCTTGAGCTGCTTCTGGCGAGCGGACTCGGCCTTCTCCTCCATCTCCAGCCGCTTCTGCTTCTGCTCCAGCCAGCTGCTGTAGTTGCCCTTCCAGGGCACGCCCTCGCCGCGGTCGAGCTCGAGGATCCACCCCGCCACGTTGTCCAGGAAGTAGCGGTCGTGGGTGATGCCGACGACGGTTCCCGGGTACTCCTGAAGCGCGCGCTCCAGCCAGGCCACGCTCTCCGCGTCCAGGTGGTTGGTGGGCTCGTCGAGCAGGAGGAGATCCGGCCGCTCGAGGAGGATCCGGCACAGCGCGACGCGGCGCTTCTCGCCGCCCGAGAGCTGCTTCACCGGGGCGTCGCCGGGCGGAAGACGCAGCGCGTCCATGGCCACCTCGAGCGTCCGGTCCAGCTCCCAGCCGTTCTGCGCGTCGATGGCGTCCTGGAGCTTGGCTTGCTCCGCGAGGAGCTTCTCCATGCGCGCATCGTCCATGGGCTCGCCGAGCTGGGTCGAGACCTCGTTGAACCTGTCGAGCACGTCCCGGAGCGGCTTCACCCCCAGCTCCACGTTCCCCTTCACGTCCAGTGACGCCTCGAGCTGCGGCTCCTGGGGAAGGAAGCCCACGCGGATGCTCGGGTCGGGCCGGGCGGTGCCGAAGAATTCGGTGTCCTGGCCGGCCATGATCCTCAGCAGGGTGGACTTGCCGGCGCCGTTCGGGCCGAGGACCCCGATCTTCGCCCCAGGGAAGAAGGACAGGTAGATGCCCTTGAGAATGTCCTTGCCCCCGCGGACCTTCCGCAGGTCCTGCATGGTGAAGATGAAGTTCTCGGCCATGGTGGGCCGGGCACAGTACTGCGCGGGGCGCTCTCGGCAAGCGACGATGTCTGCAATGACCTCGTTGTGCGAAAGCAGCCAGACGAACAGCCCCCCGTGACAACGGCTGCCCTCTGGTGCACAGAACGGTGGTGTGAGGGACCACATCCGACCTAGACCGGCTCGGCGCTGACCTGGCCCATGCGCAACAGTCAGGCAAGCAGGCGCGGCTGAGGATGACGAACGAATTCGGGTACCACCTGCTGACCAAGCTCGACGACGGGCCATCGGGGACGGCCTGGCGGGCTCGTGCCCGGATCAGCGGAGGTCGCGCGCTCGTGCGCGTCTTCCACGGGAGCCGCTGGGAAGACGCGCAGGCCCGGGGAGTCTTCCAGGAGCGCGCCGAGGCCCTGGGTCAGCTGAACCATCCCCACCTGGCGCGCCAGCTTCAGGCGGGGTGCCTCGACGATGGGCGCCCCTACGTGGTGAGCGAGTACCTCGACGGGGATGACCTCGGCTCCCACCTCCGCAAGCAGGGGCCGCTGACCCCCGACGAGATGGCGCTGCTGCTGCTGCCTCTGTGCAGCGTGCTGGAGGAGCTCCGGGAGCGGGGCATCGTCGTCCAGGCGCTCCCCTCCGGGCAGGTGTTCCTGGTGGGGGGGCTCCCACGCTTCACCCCGAAGCTGATTGGCCCGGGGCTGGATGACACCGGCGAGGGCTTCAATCCCCGCGGCGACGTGGTCGCGCTGGGCCGACTCATCCGCGAGGCCTGCCCCGAGCACCTCGGCTGGCTCGACGGTGTGTACGCCGGCTGCGTTCTCGACGAGGCAGAGGGTGGATTCATGTCTCCGGGCGAGGCCGCCCGGGCGCTGCTCGAAGCGCAGCCGCGAACCCAGCTGCTGCCGACCAAGGAAGGGGCCGAGCAACCGCCGCTCCTCCTGGTCGATGAATCCGAGCGCGAGAAGCCGGGCGACGTCCTCGGGCAGTACCGGCTGGAGCGGGTGCTCGGCGAAGGCGCGATGGGACGGGTCTTCCTGGCCCGGCACGTGAGCCTCGGGCGCCCGGCAGCGGTGAAGGTGCTCCGGGCGGAGCACACGAAGAACACTCACCTCATCCAGCGTTTCTTCCACGAGGCACGGGCGGTCAATCAGATCAACCACGCCCACATCGTGGAGATCCTCGACTTCGTCGAGGAG
>JBKPMY010000442.1:0-9335 GCA_046732375.1 Myxococcota bacterium | reverse complement strand
CGGGAGGACCACTCCTATCCGCGGCTGTACCAGGAGATGGGGAACCGGGCGACGGACGACCAGTCGGTGCTCATCCTCCAGGGGCGGAACGTCGGTGGCGGCACCACGGTGAACTGGTGCACCTCCTTCCGCACGCCGGGCGCGGTGCTGGACCGCTGGCGAGACCAGCACGGGGTGAAGGGGCTGACCGAGGAGGTGCTGGTTCCTCACTGGGAGGCCATCGAGAAGCGGCTGCACATCGCCGAGTGGCCCCTGGAGCGGATGAACGCCAACAACCAGGTCCTCTGGGACGGGTGCGGCAAGCTCGGCTACTCGCGGGGGCTCATCCGCCGCAACGTCAACAACTGCGCCAACCTCGGCTACTGCGGCCTCGGCTGCCCGCTGGACGCGAAGATGGCGATGGGGGTGACGCTGATCCCCGACGCGGTGGAGCGGGGGATGACGGTGCAGGCCAACGCCTCGGTGCGACGACTCCTGGTCGGGAATCGGCGCGTGGGCGGGGTGCAGGCGCAGCTGCTCGACCCCGAGACCGACCAGCCCACCGGGGTGACCCTCACGGTCATGGCGAAGACGGTGGCGGTGTGCGGCGGGGCGATCAACTCGCCGGCGCTGCTCCTCCGCTCCGGCCTGGACGGGAACGGGAACGTGGGGAAGCGCTTCTTCCTCCACCCGGTGGTCATCATGAGCGCGCTGATGCCCGAGCCGGTTGCGCCCTGGAGCGGCGCGCCGCAGGCCGCGTACTCCCATCACTTCGTCGAGCGGGGCCCGGGGAAGCTGGGCTTCCTCCTGGAAGTGCCGCCGGTGATGCCGCTCATCGCTGCCACCGTGTTCCCCGGAATCGGCGACGAGCACCAGCAGCTGATGGAGCAGTTGCCCTACACCCAGACCACCATCGCCATCTGCCGGGACGGGCTGCTCCCCGAGGACAGCGGCGGGACGGTGAAGCTCCGCGACCCTGCCGAGCGGCGGGTCTCCATCGAGTATCCGCTTCGGCCCTTCCACTTCGAGGCCTTCCGCGAGGCGTGCAAGGTGATGGCTCGCATCCAGCTCGCCGCCGGGGCGCGGGAGGTCCGCTCACTCCACAGCCGGCCGGTTCGAATCCGGAAGGAGGGGGAGATCGACGCGGCGCTGGATGCCGCTGCCTGGGAGCCCGGCCGCGTGCGGGTCGCCACGGCGCACCAGATGGGTGGCTGCGCGATGGGTGCCGACCCGAAGACCTCGGTGGTCGACAGCACGCTCCGCTACCACGGGATGGACAACCTCTTCGTCGTGGACGGCTCGGTGTTCCCCACCTCCCTGGGTGTGAACCCTCAGGAGAGCATCTTCGGCATCGCTCGCTGGGCGAGCCAGTTCGTGGCCGCGGCGACCAGCTGAGCTTCCGGAGTCCGCTGCCGGACGTCTCGGCCCGAGGGGTGGCCACCCGGAGGTCTGGCCGAGGCACGCTCGTCACCCGTCCGGCGACACGAGTCCCCGTCGCCGAACGCGATGCGTCGTGCCCTCGCGTGGGCCAGGGTGATGTTCACCCGGGCGGACGACGGACCGCTGCATTCGCAACGGTCAGTCGCCGCAACGCGGGTGCATCCGGCTGCAAATGGCGGTACGGGGGACCCGAGGATCTCATGCGACGACTCGCCTGCAGCCTGCTGGTCTTCGGCCTCGCGGCGTGCGGAGGCAAGGCGAAGCCTCCCGCTGCTCAGCCGGCGAAGGTCAAGCTGACGACCCTGGCGCCCCAGGACGTCCAGCAGAGCGGCGAGTTCATCGCGGGGCTCAACTCGCGGAGCGCGGTGACGCTGCGTCCGCAGGTCAACGCGGTCGTGGCCAGCATCCCCGTCAAGCCAGGGCAAGAGGTGAAGGCCGGCACCACCCTCGTGCAGCTCGACGTCTCCCAGCAGGCGGCGGTCACCGCCAACGTGCGGGCGACGGTGGAGGCACGGCGGGCGGCCCTGAAGCTCGCCGAGGTCAACTACGAGCGCGTCTCCAAGCTCGCTCCCAGCGGGGTGGTGAGCCAGCAGGAGTACGACCAGGCCGCTGCCCAGCGCGCGTCGGCCCAGGCCGACCTCTCGGCCGCCGAGAGCCAGCTCAGGGCGCAGTCGGTCCAGAGCAGCTATTACCGGGTGACCGCGCCCTTCGACGGCATCGTGGGTGACCTTCCGGTGAAGGTGGGGGACCTGGTCACCCCGCAGACGACCATCACCCAGTTCACCCAGGATCGGCGGCTCGAGGCGAACGTCAACGTCCCGTTGCTGCTCGCGCCCCGCATCGACACCCAGAGCGTGGTCCAGGTGCTCGGGCCGGACGACAAGCCGGTGGTCGAGGCCCGGGTGACGTTCATCTCCCCGGCGGTGGACGCCGCCACCCAGACCGTTCTGGTGAAGGCCGTGTTCGAGAACACGCAAGGCATGCGCTCCTCGCAGTATGTCCGCGTGCGGCTGGTCTACGGACAGCGCAAGGCGCTGGTGGTTCCGGTGGTCGCCGTCACCCGCCAGGGGGGTCAACCGTTCGTCTACGTGGCGGGCCAGGCCTCCGGAAAGTCCGGGGGTCTGGTGGCCGAGCAGCGGCCGGTCCAGCTCGGCGAGGTGGTGGGCAACGACTACGTCGTGGCCGGAGGCTTGAAGGAGGGCGAGCAGGTGGTGATCTCGGGCGTCCAGTTCGTGCGCAACGGCGCGCCGCTCCAGCCCGAGCAGCTCGCGACCAAGGACCAGGGGACCTAGCGGGGATCGATGTTCGTCGACTTCTTCATCCGCAGGCCGATCTTCGCCGGGGTTTGCTCGTTCATCATCCTGCTCCTGGGGGTGATCGCCATCCCCACGCTCCCCATCGAGCGCTATCCGCAACTCGCGGCGCCGCAGGTGACGGTCAGCGCGGTGTACACCGGAGCGAGCGCCGAGGTGGTAGAGACCGCGGTCACCGTCCCGCTGGAGCAGCAGATCAACGGCGTGGAGGGGATGCGGTACATCCAGTCGGTCTCGGGGAACGACGGCACCTCGACCATCACCATCACCTTCGAGGTGGACCGGAACCTCGACGCGGCGGCGGTGGACGTGCAGAACCGCGTCCAGGCGGCGCTGGCCCAGCTCCCCAACGAGGTGAAGCAGACCGGGGTGCTCATCAACCGGGCCTCGAGCAGCATCGTGCTCGCCGGAGCGATGTACACCGAGCACGGCGAGTACTCGGACCTGTTCCTCAGCAACTACGCCGACGTGTACATGCGCGACGCGCTGAAGCGGGTCAACGGCGTGGCGGACGTGCGCATCTTCGGCGAGCGCCGCTACAGCATGCGGATCTGGCTGGACCCCACGAAGCTCGCCCGGGTCCAGCTCACCACCGACGACGTCGTCGACGCGCTCAAGGAGCAGAACGTCAACGTCCCCGCTGGGGCCATCGGCGGGCAGCCCACGGTGCCGGGCCAGAACTACCAGTTCAGCATCCGCGCGAGGGGCCGGCTGAGCAGCGCGGCCGAGTTCGAGAACCTGGTCGTCAAGACGGGCCGGGACGGCACGCTGGTCCGTCTCCGCGACGTGGGCCGGGCCGAGCTCGGCGCCCAGGACTACTCGAGCCTGCTCCGCTTCAACGGGCGCAGCGCGGTGGGCCTCGGCGTGTACCAGCTCCCCAGCGCCAACGCGCTGGCGGTGAAGAAGGCGGTCACCGCCGAGCTCGACCGGCTGATCGGCCTCTTCCCGCCGGGGGTGAAGTTCCGCATCGCCTTCGACACCACCCGGGTGGTGAGCGAGTCGCTCAAGGAGGTCCTCTTCACCCTGGGGGTCGCCATCCTCCTGGTGGTGCTGGTGATCTTCGTGTTCCTGCAGACGCTCCGCAGCACGGTCATCCCGGCGCTGACCATCCCGGTGTCGCTGATCGGCACCTTTGCTTTCGCCAAGGCGCTGGGCTTCTCGATCAACACCTTGACTCTCTTCGGCATCACCCTCGCGACGGGGCTGGTGGTGGACGACGCGATCGTGGTCATCGAGAACATCGAGCGCTTCATCCAGAGCAAGCGGATGCAAGCCCGGGTTGCGGCGCGCGAGGCGATGGGCGAGGTCTTTGGCGCGGTGGTGGCGACCACCCTCGTCCTGGTGGCGGTGTTCGTCCCGGTGGCCTTCTTCCCGGGGGTGACCGGGCGCATCTACAAGCAGTTCAGCCTCACCCTGGCCTTCAGCGTCCTCCTGTCCCTGTTCATGTCAGTGACGCTGACCCCGGCGATGTCGGCGCTGCTTCTCCGCCAGTCGCACGGGCACGGCCGTTTCTTCACCGCGGTGAACCACGGGCTCGAGCGGCTGTCGTCCGGCTACGCGGCGCTGCTCCACCGGATGCTCCGCTTCCGCTTCGCCTTCATCGGGGTGCTGGTGGCCGCGCTGGCGGGGACGTACCTCGCCTTCCGCCTGGTGCCCGGCGGCTTCATCCCCGAGGAGGATCAGGGCTACTTCATCATCGCAATCCAGGGCCCCGATGGCGCGGGCCTGGAGTGGACGAAGCAGACCATCCTCCGCGCGGAGCAGGCGCTCCACGAGTTCGAGGAGGTGCAGGACGTCTTCGCCATCGGCGGCTTCAGCTTCCTGGGGAACGGGCCGAACCGCGGCATCATGTTCGTCAACCTCAAGCCCTGGCACGAGCGGCGCAAGCGCGAGTCCACGCTCGACGGGCTGCTCCCGCGCGTGCGCACTCGGTTCAGCGCGATCGAGTCGGCGCTGGTGTTGCCCTTCAATCCGCCGGCGATCCAGGGCGTGGGGAGCATCGGCGGGTTCCAGTTCGAGCTCGAGACGGAGACCGGTGACCTGCCCCAGCTGGCGAGCACGGTGACCGCCATCTCCAGGGCGTCGCTGAGTGAACCGAGGCTCGCGCCAGGCTCGGTGTTCAGCACCTTCAGCGTGAATGACCCGCAGGTCGTGCTCCAGGTGGATCGCGAGAAGGCAAAGGCGATGAACGTTCCGCTGGACGCGGTGTTCGACTCGCTCCAGGCGCTGGTGGGCTCCACCTACGTCAACGACTTCGATTTCAACAACCGCACCTACCGGGTCTACGTCCAGGCCGAGCCGCAGTTCCGGAACAACCCGGCGGACCTGGCCGGCTTCTACGTCCGGAGCGAGAGCGGGCAGATGGTCCCGCTGGGCACCGTTCTCCAGCCTTCGCGCAGCACGGCTCCCCAGGCGGTGACCCACTTCAACCTCTTCCGCTCCGCGGAGATCCAGGGAGCCGCGGCGCCCGGGGTCAGCTCCGCCGAGGCGCTCCGGGCGATGGAACAGGTGGCCAGGAGCGTCATGCCTCCAGGCATGCGCTACGAGTGGAGCGGCATCGCCCTGGAGCAGCTGCGCTCGGGGAGTCAGACGGTCTTCATCTTCGCCCTGGGCATCGTGTTCGTCTTCCTGGTCCTGGCCGCGCAGTACGAGAGCCTCGTGCTTCCGCTGATCGTGATGATGGCCGTCCCGCTGGCGCTGCTCGGCGCGCTGCTGGCCCAGGCTGCGCGCGGGCTGGCGAACGACATCTTCTGTCAGGTGGGGCTGGTGATGCTGATCGGCCTCTCCAGCAAGAACGCGATCCTCATCGTCGAGTTCGCCAACCAGCTCCGCGAACGCGGCGAGAGCGTGCTCGAGGCGGCGGTCCACGCCGCGCAGGTGCGGCTCCGGCCGATCCTCATGACCTCGTTCGCGTTCATCCTCGGAGTCTTTCCCCTGATGCTGGCCAAGGGAGCCGGAGCGGTCAGCCGCCAGTCGCTGGGCACGGCCGTCTTTGGAGGAATGCTCTTCTCCACCGTGCTCAACCTCCTCCTCATCCCGGTGCTCTACGTGCTGGTGGAGACCGCGCGCGAGCGGGTCACCCACCACGTCCCGCACCGACCGGGGGACGATCGGGCCGAGGAGCGGAACGGTCGCGACCCGGGCGGAGGCGTGCTCCCGGCGAAGTGAGCGCGGGGAGGGTCGCGCAGGGAGTCGGCATCCTCCTCTTCAGCTCACCAAGGAGCTGATCCCTGGCGGGGCGCGTTGGATCCTCGCCAGCCGTTCGCGTCCCCTGCGCCTGGTGCGCCGGTGTGGGCGGTGACGGAACGCCGCACGCGGTGCAATTGGCAGGTGGGAGTCTGCTCACCGGCGCGAGCGGAGGCAGACAGGTGCGTGGAAGACAGGGTGGTGGTGCGCGCGGGCGCAGGGCTGGCCCCGCCTGGACGCGCGGATGCGTCGTGGCTGCGATGCTCGCGATCGTGCTCGGTGGCTGCGATGGAACCATCAATGGTCCCGACGGCTCCGGGCCGACGGCCGGTTCGCCCGGAGGGAGTCAGAACGGCGGCGGCAACGGCGCGGGCGGTGGCAGCCTCACCGACGGAGGTGTCGTGCTCTCCGCGGACCTTCCCTGCGCCGCCTACGACGTTCTGAGCGCGCGCTGCTGGAGCTGTCACGGGTCCACTCCTTCCGGAGGCGCTCCCCAGTCGCTGGTCACGCTCGCCGCGCTCCAGGCCCCCTCTCCTGGTTATCCGGCACAGAGCAACGGAGCGAGGTCGCTGGCGCGAATGCAAACCTCCGCCTCACCGATGCCTCCCGCACCGAACGCGCGGGTCCCCGGGCCGGACCAGGGGGCCTTCCAGGCCTGGGTGGCCACCGGCATGCCGGCCGGGAGCTGTGTCAGCGACGGCGGCGTCCCGGCACCCCCGGTCGACGCCGGGCCTCCGCCGCCGCCGGACCCGCTCGGGGCGGCACCGACCTGCACCAGCAACTCGACGTGGACGGGAGGGACGCGCGGGAGCAGCAACATGGAGCCCGGGCACGCCTGCATTGCGTGCCATCAGCAGCAGGGTGGTCCCAGCTTCAACGTGGGAGGGACCGTGTACCCGACGGGCCACGAGCCGGACGACTGCAACGGGAGCGGCGCGGGCGGGGCGGTGGTGACGGTCACCGACCGCAACGGTATGACGGCGAGCTTCACCGTGAGCAGCGTGTCGGGGAACTTCCACGGCACGGCCTCGCTCACCTTTCCCATCACCGCCAAGGTGACCTTCAACAGAAGGACCCGCGCGATGGGAGCAGCCGTCGATACCGGAGACTGCAACAGCTGCCACACCCAGACCGGAGCGAGCTCGGCGCCAGGGCGGATCACCTTGCCGCCCTGACCTCACCCCGCAGATGCTGCGCCCCGAGGGCGAGGGGCCGAGCAGCCCGAGTTTTCTCGCCTGACGGCCGGCGAGTCGGCAGGATGGCGAGCAATGTCCCGCCAGGGGCGCTTGCTCGCCGTTGCCGTGTTTCTCGCCCTGACCGGCGTGGCGAGCGGCAAGCCACGAGTGCGGAAGCCACCGGCGAAGGTGGTGCTCGATTACCGCCGCCTCGCTGGTGCCGAACGATGCCCGAGCAAGCCCGAGCTCGAGGCGCAGGTCCGGGACATCCTCCGCCGGACTCCCTTCACCCGGAAGGCGCCGCGAACCGTGCGCTGCGTGCTCCGCGGAGACAAGACAGGGCTCGCCGCGCGGGTGCAGCTGCTGGATAGCCGCTCGGGTCGCGCGCTGGGAGTGCGCGAGCTCTCCGGGACGGGACCCAGCTGCGAGGAGCTCGGCGGCGCGGTGGCTCTGGCCATCGCCCTGGCGATCGACCCGCTCGCGCGGCCTCCGCGCCCGCCGCCGTCGGCGACGGTCACTGCCACGCCGCCGCTGCCTCCGCCCCCGCCCGCGCCGGTTCCCTCGCCGACGCCTCCGGTGCCCTCCCCAGTCGGCAGCGGTGCCTCGGCCTCCGCGGCAGGAGCCGGCGGGAAGGGGGTGAGCTCCGCGCCACCGACCGGCTCGCCCATGCGCGGTGGTCTCCTCGCCGATGCGGGGCCACTGGCGCCGCTGGCGCTGGCCCCGCTGGTCGCCGCGCAGTCTCCGGACGCCGGACGGCCGGTGAGCCCTCCGGATGCGGGTCCTGCGCGCGTCGACGCGGGAGTTCCGGCTCCCGACGCCGGGATGCCGCCCATCGATGCCGGGATCGCCCCGGTGGACGCCGGTCCTCCGCCCGATGCCGGAGCGGGCATCGCCGACGCGGGCTTTTCGCCGGACGCAGGGGCGCTGGTCGAGCCCGACGCCGGAGTGGAGGCCACCGAGGTTGGAGCTCCGGTCCTCGTGGCCGTGCCCGCGCCCCCGAAAACCGGGTGGCGACCGGTCGTCGGCGCGGAGGCCATCGGAGCGGTGGGCGTCTTGCCCGGGTTCGCCGGCGGCGTCCTTGTGCACGCGGGCGCAGCGTCGGAGACCGCGTCGATCGAGCTCGAGGGACGCTGGCTCCCCGGAACGCGCCAGGCGTTCGGCACGGGCTTCGTCTCCACCTCGCTGGTGAGCGGGGCCTTGGTTGGTTGCGCGCGGTTCGGCAGCTGGGCTGCGTGTGGGCTCGCGCTGGCCGGACCGCTCCACGGGAAGGGAGAGGGGTTCAGTCGTACCCAGGAGGCGAGCGCCTGGATGGTCTCCGCTGGGGCCCGGGCGCAGTGGGAGTGGATGTTCGCGGATCCGGTGGGTCTGCGGTTACACCTCGACGGCACGGTGAACCTCATCCGTCCGCGTTTCCTGGTCGACTCCCAGGAAGCCTGGGTGCTTCCGCCCTTTTCTCTGTGGGTGGGTGGAGGGGTCTTTGGCCGCTTCTGACGATGACGGACCGAGCCGTCTCGCAGCAATGAAGAGGGGAGTGACGTCCGCCGCCTCCCTGGCCCCCGTGGCTTCCACCCCGGACGATGCCGCCTTCGCCGCGGCCTACGACGCGGAATTCGAGGCGGTCTGGTTGTACCTGAGACGGTTGGGTGTTCCGGAGGCAGACGTGGAGGACGCGGTTCATGACGTGTTCGTGGTGGCCCACCGCCGCTATGGCACGTACGACCCGTCGCGCCCGCTCCGTCCCTGGCTGCTGGGCATCGCCTTCCGCATCGCCTCGCAGTGGCGACGCCGCCACCGGCTGGAGGTCACGCTTTCCGACCCCGGCCCGGATCGCGCGGACGAGGCACGCGCGCCGGACGAGCTCGTCGCCTCCCGGGAGGCCAGCCACCGCTTGCAGATCGCGCTGACGCAGCTGGACATCGATCAGCGCGCGGTCGTGGTCATGCACGACCTGAACGGCATTCCCGTGCCGGAGATCGCCACGGCGCTCGACGTACCGCTCAACACCGTCTACTCGCGGCTCCGTCTCGGGCGGGCGAAGATCACCGCCGCTCTGCGAGGTGAGCCGTGAACGAGCGGCTGCCCGGAGAGCTTCCTGCGGAGTGGGCCGAGCTCGGCCGCGCCAACGAGGCGATGCTCGCCGCGCCTCCTGGAGCGAAGGAGCGCATCCGGGGCCGCGTGGCGGTCACTCTCGGGCTCGGCGCGGGATTCCTCGCCGCCAGCGCGCTCACCTCTACGGCGACGG
>JBKPMY010000441.1:0-6607 GCA_046732375.1 Myxococcota bacterium | reverse complement strand
ACGCACACCTGCTCGGGGTGGCCGGGTACCTGCTGCACATGCACGGAACCGCGGGCCTGGGGATGACTTACCTCTCGTCGGCGGTGGTCGTCGCGGTGCTGGTGCCCGCCTGCAACGTCTACCGCCGCTACAAGCTCGCCCACCCGCGGAGCCTCGCCCAGTACATCTGAACGGGCCCACGTCGACGTCCCGGATTCCGCCGAGCGGGGCATCCGGGACTGTCCGAGGGACTCACGAGCCGCCCACGCCTCCCAGCACGGCCGCCCCCAGCCCGAGGATGAGAAGCGAGACCACGGTCCGGAAGACGCGCTCCGGAATACGGCGCAGGACTCGCTCTCCGGCCAGGGTGCCGATCAGCGCTCCGGCAGTCGCGATTGCCACCACAGGCCACTCCTGGAGGACGACCTCCCGTCCCTCCATCGTCAGGTAGACCGGGAGCCGCACCGTATCGACGACCAGCGCGATGGCGGTCCCTGTCGCGACGAAGGCCTCCTTCCGGATGTCGAACGCCATCAACGCCGCCGCCCGCAGTCCGCCCTGCGCTCCTACCAGCCCCCCGAGGCCACCGGAGAGAATCCCGGTGATCCACGCCGCCATCCGACCGAGGTGGATCCGCTCCAGAAGCCGGATGAGCCCCGCGATGCCGGCGAGGACCAGAAGGCACCCGAAGACGATCGCCAGGATCCTGCTTTCGACGCGGTTGTGGAGGGACGCGCCGATGAGTCCGCCCGCGGCGCTGGCGATCCCGAACCGGATGAGGACGGTACGGTCTACCTCGCGTCGCAGCCGCCAAGCCCGGAGGAGCGAGGCGGCGAAGTGGGGGATGGCCACCAGGACGACTGCGAGCTTCATTCCATAGCCGATGGCCACCAGCGGGGTGAGTGTGCTCCCGATGCCGAACCCGGCCACCGAGGCGATGGCTCCCGCGGCAAGCGCCGCGATCCCCACCAGCAGCTCGAAGATCATCTCATCGGCTCCGTCCGCTCCGCGCCGCGTCCGACCTGCGGCTCCGAGCAGGGAAGTTCCGGGGAGGGTTCGGGCGGGAGCGAGCGCGCGCAACCCACGGCCGCGACGCAGCGCTCGCCGGGGTGCGGCAGTTCACACCGGCGGTCGACCAGCTGGGTGACGCTCCGCCCATCCGCGGGAACCCACGAGCAGCCCGTGATTCCGTCCCAGTGCGTCGAGGCCGTACTTTTGGAACCTAGCGCGGTCGTACTTCGCAGCCATGCCGCGCTCCTAGAGCAGCGAGCCGCGGAGGATGAGGCTCGCCGCGGTGAAGTAGATGACGAGCCCGCTCACGTCGACCAGCGTGGCCACGAACGGAGCCGAGGCCTTCGCCGGGTCGAACCCCAGGCGCCGGAGCAGGAAGGGCAGCATCGAGCCGACCAGGTTCCCGTAGAGCACCACTCCCACCAGGCTCAACCCCACGGTGAAGGCAACCAGGAGGTAGTGCTCTCCATAGAGATGTCCCACCCGCGCCCAGATGACGATGCGCAGGAAGCCGATCGTGCCCAGCAGGAGGCCCAGCAGGACGCCGGAGGAGACCTCGCGGCTCGCCACCCGCCACCAGTCCCGGAGCTTCACCTCCCGGAGCGCGAGCGAGCGGATGATGATCGACGTCGCCTGAGAACCGGAGTTGCCGCCCGAAGAGATGATCAGCGGGAGGAAGAGCGAGAGCACCACCGCCTTGGCGATCTCGTCCTCGAAGTAGCTCATCGCGGTCGCGGTGAGCATCTCCCCCAGGAACAGGGCCGAGAGCCAGCCTCCGCGCTTCTTCACCATCGACTGGAGGCTCACGTCGAAGTACGGCGCCTCGAGGGCCTCCACGCCGCCGAGTCCCTGGATTTCCTCGGTGGCCTTCTGCTCGGCGACGTCGAGGACGTCGTCCACGGTGATCATCCCCACCAGCACGCCGCGAGAATCGGTGACCGGGAGCGCGACCCGATCGTACTTCTCGAAGGTGGCCACCACCTCGTCGCGGGTGGCGGTCGCGGGGATGCTCACCAGCGTGGCGTCGTTCAGCTCCGAGACCTTCTGGTCCGGCTTGGCCAGGACCAGGATCGGCAGCCGGAGGTCGTCGAGGAGCACGCCCTTGTCGTCGGTGACGTAGATGACGTTGAGCGTCTCCACGTCCCTGCCGTGCATGCGGATGTACTCGAGCGCCTCGCGGGCGTTCCAGTCGGGCCGGACCGCGACGTACCTGGGCGTCATGAAGCGCCCGGCGCTGCCCTCCGGGTACCCCAGGAGCTGTCGCGCGATCTTCAGCTGGTCGGGGCTGAGCGTGCTCAGCGCCCGCTTCGTCACCTCGGCCGGGAGCTCCTCGAAGAGACGGGTCCGATCGTCCGGGGCCATCCCCTCGAACACCCCGGCCATCTGGCCGGTGCCCAGCGCGTCCACCACCTCGGTCTGCTGATCCAGGGGGAGGTACTCGAACACCTGTGTGGCGGTGTCACGTGGGAGCACACGGAAGATGACCCCCGAATCCTCGGGCGGAAGGTCCTCGATGACCTCCGCGATGTCGGGAGGGTCCATCTCGGAAAACGCCTCGCGGAGCGTGGCGTAGTCCTTCGCCTCGATCAGCTCCTCGAACTCCGGCTTCAGAAGATTGCCGAGCATCGCGGTCTCGACTCCGTGCCTTGGTCGGCGTGACGGGCCGGCATGGTGATATGAAAGCGGGGGACAAGCCATGGCCAAAGCGAACGGGACCCGCAGTCGCTCGGGGGCAGCGTCCAGAGGATCGGGGTCCCGCGAGGGACTCTCCACCGCCCTGCATCGGGCCGACATGGTCGGTCCGCGCATCGAGCTCGACACACAGGACGACGGGCCCGAGCACCGCGCATTCCCCCGCGCCAAGCTCGCGGTCCCCTTCGTCCTCTGGATCGGGGAGGGCGACTCCCGCCGCTTCTCGGCCACGCTCCAGTCGGTCAACGTCAGCGTGAGCGGGGCGTTCCTCCGGAGCAGCTTCTTCCTCCCGGTGGGGACCGAGATGTTGGTCCGCTTCCAGGTGGAGCCCACCGGGCCCGCCGTGGAGGCCCGGGTGGAGGTGCTGCGCCAGGAGACGGAGAACGACCGCACCGGCCGGACCGGGATGGGCCTCCGCTTCCTGGAGTTCTTTCGTCAGACCGAGGTCGCCCTGGCCAGGCTCTTCCTCGGCGAGCAGCTGCGGAAGTTCGCGGAGGGTTACCTGGGCTCGCCCCGCGCCCGGTCGCTCACCTCGGAGCTGGACCGGGTGGTGGACGCGCTTGCCGCCTGGGAGCTGATGAAGGTCACCTCGCCCGACGACCCGTGGCGCTTCGCGAAGTAGGGCCGCCGATTCAGCGTCAAGCCGGCGCGTGCTTCTTGAAGCTCTCCTCGAGCTTGGACTTGGGGACGGCGCCGAGGATCTGGTCGACGACTTTCCCGCCCTTGAAGACGAGGAGCATCGGGATGCTGCGGATGCCGTAGCTCTGCGCGGTCTCCTGGTTCTCGTCCACGTTGAGCTTGGCGACCTTCATCTTCCCCTTGTAACGGGTGGCCAGCTCGTCGAGCGCCGGGGCGATCGCCTTGCACGGCCCGCACCACGGAGCCCAGAAGTCCACCAGGACCGGCTCCTGCGACTCGAGGACCTTCGCCTTGAACTCAGCATCAGTAACATTCACCGTATCTACGCCAGCCATTGCTCCTCCTAATACTCCTGTCGAACTTTCTCCATCCCATCGGCGCCTGACAACCGTCCCGGAGCAAGCCCGGCAGGGGCCGATGATGTACACGGGTGCCGACGAGTCCGCATCCCCTCGTTTGCTAAGGTCCCGGGACCCATGAAGCTTTTTCTTCCGCAGAGCACGCTGGAGGACTGGGCCAGCGGCGACAAGGCGGACGTCCACGAGCACGCCCTCGTCCTGACGGGAGACCCGGTGAAGTACCCTGTCGAGCCGGCGGTGCACGTGAAGTCCCTGGTGTCCGGGCCCGACGAGCACCAGCTGCTCAAGAAGGTGAAGACCGACGCACAGCTGGCGGAACTCGGTGCCGAGCGCCTGGCGGACTCGGTGGTGGCCGGAGACAGCGCCTACGACGTGGAGAGCGGGTACGTGGTGAAGGTTCCGGATCCGGGTGGGGCGACCACGGAGACGGCGCTGCTCGCCGATTACCTACTCAACAAGCTCTGACATGGTCCGGACCGCCTTCACCCTCGCCTTCCACGCCTACGCGTTCGGCGCGCTGGCCTACCTCGCGCTGCTGGCGCAGGGGTGGAAAGGGATGGCGTGGGTAGCGCGCGGGCTGACCTTCGCGGGCTGGGTGCTCCACGGCATCGGGCTGTTCAGTGTGCTGTCCGCGCAACGATGGACGCCGAGCGGGTTCGGCCAGGTGGTGAGTCTGCTCGCGTTCCTGCTGGTCGCAGTCTTCCTGGTGGTGGACCTGCGGGCGCGCGCGGCGCTGCTCGGCGCCTTTCTCTCACCCGCCGCGGTGGCGGTGCTGGTGCCCAGCCTGTGGATGGAGGCGCCGGGCCCCGAGCTGACCGCGGGCCTGCGCCAGCCGCTGCTCCCGGTGCACATCGCCGTGGCGCTCGCCGGACTGGCGGTGTTCGGCGTGGCCACCGCGGTGGCGGGCGTGTACCTGGTGGCGGAACGGATGCTGAAGGGCAAGCGCTTCGGTCCCTTCTTCCGGCGGGTGCCGTCGCTCGAGCTGCTGGACGACCTGAACCGTCGCCTGGTCGCCTGGGGCTTCATCGCCCTGTCACTGACCCTGCTCACCGGAGCGTGGGTGCAGGCCCGGCTGCAGATGCGATGGAGCGCCGCGGAGCTCGCGGTGGTGGTCGCCTGGATCGCCTTCGGGGTGCAGCTGCAGGCGCGCATCTTCGCCGGCTGGCGCGGGCGGCGGGTGGCGCTGCTCACCATGGCCGGCTTCGGCGTCCTCGTGGCCTCGTTCATCACCCGCTACGGACCCTGGGTGACCCGATGAGCACGCCGCTGGTGTGCGTGGGCCTCTCGCACCACACCGCTCCGGTGGACGTCCGGGAGCGGCTGGTCCTGCCCGACGAGCGGCAGACCGAGCTGCTCCAGGCGATGGCCCAGGCTCCGGCGGAAGCCCTGCTGGTCTCGACCTGCAACCGGGTCGAGCTCTACGTCGTCGGCCCGGGCGCGGACCTCCACGACCGGACCCGGACGGCACTGGCCGGCGCTGCCGGCGCCGATCTTGCTCCCTACCTCTACGCGCATCAGGGTGAGGCGGCGGTGCTCCATCTCTTCCGGGTGGCGGCGAGCCTGGATTCCATGGTGCTCGGCGAGCCGCAGATCCTCGGCCAGGTGAAGGACGCCTTCGAGCAGGCCCAGCGGCTCGGCGCCGCCCGGGGCGAGCTGGCCCGCATCTGCGCTGCGGCCTTCGGGAGCGCGAAGCGGGTCCGGACCGAGACCGACCTCGGGCGGGCCGCGACCTCCATGGCCTCCGCGGCGGTGGAGATGGCGCGCCACATCTTCGACCGCCTCGACGGGAAGACGGTGCTGCTGGTGGGCGCCGGGGAGATGGCCGAGCTCGCGGGGAAGCACCTCGTCTCCGCGGGGGCCTCGAAGGTGCTGGTGGTCAATCGGACCTTCGAGCACGCCCGGGCCCTTGCCGCCGCGCTCTCCGGCGAGGCGCTGCCCTTCGAACGGATGGAGGACGGGCTCCTGGGGGCGGACGTGGTGGTCTGCTCCACGGCCTCGCCACAGCCGGTCATCACCCGAGAGAAGGTCGCCCGGGTGCTGAAGCCGCGGAAGCACCGGCCGCTGTTCCTGGTGGACCTGGCTGTCCCGCGCGACGTCGACCCGGACGTGCACACCCTGGACGGCGTCTATTCCTACGACGTCGACGACATCCAGAAGGTCATCAACGAGAACCAGGCGGCACGCTCCGCCGCGGCGGCCAAGGCCGAGATGGTGGTGGCCGAAGAGGTCGGCCGCTACATCCGACAGCGCGCGGTCCGCGACCAGGTCCCGGTGCTGGCCCAGCTCCGCGCGCGGGCCGAGCAGATCCGCCGGTCCGAGCTGGAGCGGGCGATGGGGAACCTCGGGACGCCGCTCAGTCCCGAGCAGACGAAGGTCATCGAGGCGATGACCTCGGCCATCGTGAACAAGATGCTCCACCAGCCCACGGCCAGGCTCCGCGCGGTGCAGTCCGGAGACAGCGAGCTGGCCGACGCCGCCGCCGAGCTGTTCGGCCTGGACGGGGCGACCCGCAAGGCCAACGAGGGGTGATGCCGCCCCTTCGCATCGCCACCCGGAAGAGCCCGCTCGCGCTCTGGCAGGCGAATCACGTGGCGGGACTGCTCCGGGCACGCGCCCCGGGAACGCAGGTGACGCTGGTCGAGCTGTCGACCGAAGGGGACCGGATGCTGGACAGCCCGCTGTCTCGCATCGGTGGCAAGGGGCTCTTCGTGAAGGAGATCGAGGCCGCGCTGCTCGACGGACGCGCCGATCTCGCCGTGCACAGCCTGAAGGATGTGACCAGCAACTTCCCCCGCGGGCTTGTGCTGGCGGCGGTCCCGGAGCGGGAGGACCCTCGCGACGCGTGGGTGAGCCCGCGAGGGCTCCGGTTCGCGGACATCCCGGGAGGCGGACGGGTCGGAACCTCCTCGCTGCGGCGAGCCTGCCAG
>JBKPMY010000440.1:0-4940 GCA_046732375.1 Myxococcota bacterium | reverse complement strand
GGTCCACACCACCGAGTCCGGCTTCCCCCGGTGGATCGAGGCCCGCCTGTCCCTGACCGAGGGTGCGAAGGTCGGGGCGAATCGGACCGAGCTCACCGCCCCCGACCGTCAGGACGGTGCGTTCCTGGCGGCGGTGGCCTGCGTTCTCCGGTGGCTCCAGCCACGCGACCAGCGCGTCTTCACCTTCGTCGGGACCACCGGAGAGCCCTCGCCGGTCCAGCGGCCGGACACGGGGACTCCGGCGCGACTCACCCTCGGTTGGGGTGTGGAGTTCTGAGCGGGGCGCCGAGGGGGGGCTTGAGCGGCGTGGCCGGGGCCGGCTCCTTCGCCCGGCTCGCGGAGGGGCGGAGCACCAGCGCCACCGCGGCGAGGATGAGCGGCACCGAGACCAGGAGCGCCCTGGGCAGGCGCTCTCCGTAGAGAGCGGCGCCGAGCGCCAGCGCCACGAGCGGGTTCACGTAGGCGTAGCTGGACGCCACCGTCGGCCGCACCCGCGCGAGAAGGTAGAGGTACGAGGTGTACGCCACCAGGGAGCCGAACACGATCAGGTAGGCCAGCGCGGCGATGGCTCGTCCGGGGACCACGGATGGCAGCCGCTCGCCGTGGAGCAGACTCAGCGCCAGCAGGACGAACCCCGCGGTGAACATCTCCGCTCCGGGGGCCATCATCCCCTTCGGCAGGTCGAGCCGCTGGCTCCAGAGCGAGCCGAAGGCCCACGCCGCGGTGGCGAACATCAGCACCGCCACGCCGCCGAGGCTCCCGCGCAGCTCGCTGCCGACGTTGAGCAGGATGATGCCCCCGAACCCGATCACCAGGGCGACCCAGTCCTTGGTCCGCGGCCACCGTCCCCACAGACCGCCGAAGAGAGCCATCCACAGCGGCATCGCCGAGACCATCAGGGCGGCGAGGCCGGAGCTGACGGTCTGTTCGGCGATGGCCACGCCGCCGTTTCCGCAGGCCAGGAGCAGCGTGCCGATGAGGAGGGCGTTGCGCCACTGCATCCGGGTGGGGAACGACTCGCGTCGCGCCCGGGCGATGGCCAGCATCACCACCCCGGCAACGAGGAAGCGGATCGCCGCCATGGTGAAGGGCCCGAAGCCCTCCATGGCCACCCGCATCGCCAGGTAGGTCGAGCCCCAGATGACGTAGAGGGAGAAGAGGGCGAACCCCACCGCGAGACGACTGGTCGAGGATGCGGAACCGGTGGGGCTCATGACGACAGCAGTCTCACTAGCGCCGGCGCCACGCGCTTGCCGTTTCTTGCCGCTGTTCTCCCGTTGCGGCTTCCGACGTGTGCTGGTTGGCTACGGACACCGTGTCGGACCCCCGGGCCCTGGATCCCGAGTCGCAGCGCCTCCTGGAGGACGGCCAGCGCACCAAGAACTGGAAGCGCTGGGGCCCGTACCTGTCGGAGCGCCAGTGGGGCACCGTGCGCGAGGACTATTCCGCCACGGGCGAGGCCTGGGAGTACTTCCCCCATGACGCAGCGCGCTCCCGCACCTACCGCTGGGGAGAGGACGGGCTGCTGGGCATCACCGATCGCGAGTGCCGGCTGTGTCTCGCGATCGCGCTGTGGAACGAGCGCGACCCCATCCTCAAGGAGCGGCTCTTCGGCCTCAACGGCATCGAGGGCAACCACGGCGAGGACGTGAAGGAGCTTTACTACTTCCTCGACGCCACGCCGACCTCCAGCTACCTCCACGCGCTCTACAAGTATCCCCAGCGGGCGTTCCCCTATCTCCAGCTGCTCGAGGAGAACCGGCGCCGGGGCCGGAGCATGCCGGAGTACGAGCTGCTCGACACCGGCATCTTCGACGGCAACCGCTACTTCGACGTCCGTGTCGAGTACGCCAAGGCCGACCCGGACGACCTCTGGATGCGGCTCACCCTCACCAACCACGGTCCGGAGCCGGCGCTCCTGCACGTGCTGCCCACGCTGTGGTTCCGGAACACCTGGGCCTGGGGACGGACGACCGAGAGCTACTGGCCGCGGCCCGAGCTGATCGCCGACGAGGGACACGTGCTCGCGCGGCACGCCTCGCTGGGGCTGTTCCGCTTCGAGCCCGGGCCGACGGATTCCGGCGTCCGCCCCGAGCTGCTGTTCTGCGACAACGAGACGAACGCGGGGCGGCTCTTCGGCGCGCCATCGCGCAGCCCGTGGCCGAAGGACGCGATTCACCAGGCGGTGGTGGAAGGCCGGAGAGAGGCGGTGAACCCCGAGCAGTCGGGCACCAAGGTCGCGGCGCACTACCGGCTGGAGCTGCCCCCGGGAGGCTCGACGACCCTCCGGGTGAGGATGGCGGCCGTCGAGTACGGGACGCCGAAGGACTTCGGACCCTCGGTGGACGCCCTGTTCGCCGAGCGCCAGGCCGAGGCCGACGCCTTCTATGCGCGGCACCTTCCGAAGGGCTCGACGGAGGAGGAGCAGCGCGTCGCACGGCAGGCCTGGGCCGGGCTCCACTGGTGCAAGCAGTACTACCACTACAGCGTGGCGGAGTGGCTGGAGGGCGACCCCGCCGGACCGACGCCACCGCCCGCTCGCCACCACGGGAGGAACGTCGTCTGGGCGCAGAACCTCTACAACCGCGACGTCCTCTCCATGCCCGACTCCTGGGAGTACCCCTGGTACGCGGCCTGGGACCTCGCGTTCCACATGGTGCCGTTCTGCGAGGTGGATCCCGCCTTCGCCAAGGAGCAGCTCGTTCTCCTCCTCCGCGAATGGTACTTGCACGCCAACGGCCATCTGCCGGCGTACGAGTGGGCATTCTCGGACGTGAACCCGCCGGTGCACGCCTGGGCCTGCTGGCGGGTTTACAAGAAGACCGGGCCGCGCGGCCGCCGTGACGTCACCTTCCTCAAGCGGGTCTTCCCCAAGCTGCTGCTCAACTTCACCTGGTGGGTGAACCGGAAGGACCCCGACGGGAGAAACCTCTTCTCCGGCGGGTTCCTCGGCCTGGACAACATCGGCGTGTTCGACCGCAGCAAGCCGCTGCCCACGGGCGGCCAGCTCACCCAGGCCGACGGAACGGCGTGGATGGCCTTCTTCTGCACCACCATGCTCAGCATGGCACTGGAGCTGTCGCAGGTGGAGGAGGCCTACCAGGACATCGCCAGCAAGTTCTTCGAGCACTTCGTCTCCATCGTCGACGCGATGAACGCCATCGGCGGCCAAGGGCTGTGGGACGAGGCCGACGGCTTCTATTACGACCACCTGGTCCTGAACGGCCGGAGCATCCCGCTCCGGCTGCGAAGCCTGGTGGGTGTCATCCCGCTCTTCGCGACCGAGGTGCTCAACGACCGCGAGGTGAACCGGTTGCCGGGGTTCAACAAGCGGATGCGCTGGTTCCTGGAGAACCGGCCCGACCTGGCGATGCACGTCTCCTACCGCCCGCCGGAGAACGGAGCCCCGGGGGCACGTCTCCTCGCGATGGCCCCCCGCGAGCGGCTGCTGCGGCTGCTCTCCTACGTTCTGGACGAGAACGAGTTCCTGTCGCCGTACGGAATCCGGAGCCTCAGCCGCGTGCATCTGGCGCACCCCTACGTGCTTGCCGGCCACGCGGACTGGACGGTGCGTTACGACCCCGGCGACTCGACCACCGGGATCTTCGGCGGCAACTCGAACTGGCGCGGGCCGGTGTGGTTCCCGCTCAACTATCTCCTCATCGAGGCGCTGGAGCGGTACCACCACTTCTACGGCGACGCGTTCAAGGTCGAGTGCCCGACCGGCTCGGGCCGCTACCTCACGCTGGCCGAGGTGGCCCAGCTCCTCTGCTCGCGCCTGCTGGCGCTCTTCCTGCCCGATTCGCACGGTCGCCGGCCGGCCCACGGGGACGAGCCGCGGTACATGAGCGATCCTGCCTGGCGCGATCTGGTGCTCTTCTACGAGTACTTCCACGGCGACAACGGTCGGGGTCTGGGGGCGAGCCACCAGACCGGGTGGACCGCGCTGGTGCTGGAAGCGCTGCGGGACGTGGCCGAATGTCGGCGACGGCGGCGCTGAGCGATGTGGCAGGCTCCGAGCGGGCCGCCTCAACCGTCCCGCATGAACGAGCCGGTCCTTGGCTTCCCCTCGCGCCGGTAGGTCGCGATGAGGACGCCGCTTCCCGTGCTGCGGCTCGCGGTGGTCACCATGCCCGCCGCCTTCGTGCCCGACCCGAAGAGGCGCTTGCCGGTACCGAGGACCACGGGAAAGACGAGCAGGTTGAGCTCCTCGATGAGCTCCTCCGACAGCAACGTCTGGAGCAGGCCGGCGCTCCCCCAAACCTGGAGCTCGCGAGGATAACGGCGCTTCAGCTCGCCGACCTCGCGGACGACGTCGTGGACGAGGGTGGAATTGTTCCACTCGGCCTTCGCCAGCGTCCGCGAAGCGACGTGCTTGGGCAGCGCGTTGAGCTTCGACGCGATGACGTCCTTCGGATCGGTGAACCGGGGCCAGTAAGACGCGAAGATCTGGTAGGTGCCGCGGCCGAGGAGGAACGCATCGGCGCGCTGGAATACCTCGGTGATGAACTTGCCCCCTTCCTCGTCGACGTGGGGAACGGTCCAGCCCCCGTGAGGGAAGCCTCCGCTCGTATCCTCCTCGGGGCCACCGGGAGCCTGCATGACGCCATCGAGGCTGATGTGGGTGGTGACGGTGAGCTTGCCCATGTGACTGCGCCTCGCGGTGATTCGAGTTCGAATGGTTGGACGGCGCGGGCCACCCCGACTCATCGATGGAGGGCGGCCACCACCCAGGTAAGCGTCGCTCCGATCGAGGCAACCGTCCGGACGTGGTTCCACCGGGTCCACGGGGGCTCGTAGGACGCCCAGGCGGCCCCGAGGCTCGGAGCGTCGGTGGCCGCCCGGGCGAGCTGGTCGTTGAGCGGCACGTTGAAGGCAATGGTGACGACGAAGACGCCCAGCGCGTAGAGCAGGCCGCCCGCGATCAGCCAGGGTCGGGC
>JBKPMY010000439.1:0-23983 GCA_046732375.1 Myxococcota bacterium | reverse complement strand
GGCCGGTGCCGTGGAATGGCGGGGTCTGCACGAAGAGGTTGACGTAGAGGAAGTTCCGCCAGCTCAGCCGGACGCGCGTTCCTCCCGAGAAGGAGGCGAAGAAGATGTTCTCGTACGCGGCGAGGGTCCCCGTCCTCGGGGTGAAGCCCACTCCGATGGAGCCGCTCACCGTCGCGAAGGGAAGGAGCGGCGCCTCTCCCATCAGGATCAGCCCCGTCTGCAGCGCGCCCGCGCGGTAACCTGGGGCAGTGGAGGTGGGGAGCCCGAGCACGAGGAGCACCTGGGCGTGCTCGCCCAGCATCCGCCCCACCCCGATGCGGCTGTCCCCGATGCCCAGGTCGACGGGGCCGTACTCGATGGTCCGTCCCCGCTCGTAGGTGATGGAGTACTGGTACCTGTTGATCGGGCGCAGCTCGCGGGCGACGTAGGGCACCCCGAGAATCGAGTGGTACCAGTTGATGAACCGGTCCATGAAGCCGCTGTAGGCCCCCTGGATCTGCACCTGGCCGAAGGCGAACCACCGGTGGTCGATGCGCCGGGTGAGCCAGACCTGGAACCGTCCCAGCTCGGCATCGAGCGTCACCGCCCGGCCGCTCGAGCTGTAGAGCTCGATCGCGCTCGCGTAGTCGAGGGCGAAGGTGAGGCCCCAGTCGCCGCGCGGCATCATCAGCGGCGGGGCGAAGAGCACGCTCCGGTTGGCCTCGATCGGGTTCTGCGGCGCCCAGGGCGGCAGCCCGGAGAAGTCCGGCGGCGGTGGAGGAGGTTTGGCCGCCAGGACGCCGAGGACGAGGAGGGAGAGCATCGAGGGCCGGCCCGGAGCCGGACGCGGTCTAGAGCAGCCGCTCGAATTCCTCGAGCGACCGGTTCCAGACCGGCACTCCACAGTAACGCGGTCCCTCGGGGCAGAAGGGGGTCACCCCGGCCTCCTTGCGCAGCGTGCAGGGCGGGACCAGGTGCGCCGCGATGCGCGGATGGACCGCCCCGACCTGGCGAACCTCCTCGACCGACGCCCGCCAGATCTCCTCCTGGGCGGTGTAGCAGAGGCGGTGCACCCACTTGTGATGAAAGTGCAGGAGCTCACCCGATTCGAGGAAGCGGATCGGGAAGGCGTTGGGCAGGAGGTAGAGCGCCATCTCCGGCGCGACCCCGGCGTCCACCAGTCGCTCGATCGCCACCCACGCCTCGGCGCAGGTGCGGCTGAAGACGTCGAGGGCCTCGGGCACCTCGGCCAGGAGCGCGGGGATGATGACGTCCGGCTCTCCGGCGACGAAGGTGGCCTGGAGCACCGGGCGGCTGGCCGGCGTCATGCGGTGCCGCTGGTCCTGGCTGTCCGCGGCGTGGCTGAGCTTCTTCTGGAAGGTGTAGCTCGCGTGGACCAGCGTCCGCATGAGCTTGCCCTGCGTTCCGAGCTGCAGCGCCTCCGACAGGTACGGGTTCTGCCGGGGGGAGAGCACCCGCTCCAGCGCGGCCGAGTCGTCGAGCGCGGCGCGGGAAAGCCCCAGCACGTTGCGCACCGCCTGGGCGATCGCTGCCTCGCCGCGGGCGCTCCAGTCCACCAGCGTGCTGATGCGATCCTCGAGCCCGGCATCGAACTCGGCCCGGTGCGCCCGCGCCTCCTCCCCGCCAACCACGAGCGCCCGTCCGGTCTCGCGCAGTGCCTGGGCCTCGTGGGTGGACTCGAGGGGAAGCGGGTCCTCCACGTCGCGGAAGAAGAGCGGGTCGACGGCCTCCACCTCGCGCACCATGGCCGCGATGACCTCGCGCGCCTCGGTGGGGACGTCATAGGCGGAGGCGAGCCGGTGGTAGCGGTGGAGGGTGAGCCCGGAGATGGTGTGGTACAGGTGGGCAAAGGTCCCGATGGGCAGGACGTAGCGGGCCACCTCCTGGCAGCGCTTCTTGAGCGTGCCCGCCCACTTCTCGGGCGTGCGGCGGCGGCCGGGGAACAGCCGGTAGAACTCGGCCTCGGCCCGGGGAAGGAGCAGCGCTCCGATGCGGGCGTAGGCGGCCATCTGGCTCTCGACCACGCCCCGGTAGAGCGCCTCCTCTCGCTCGGGAAGCGCGGGGACGATGACCCGGTCCGGCTTCACCTCCACGTAGCGCTGGCTGACCTGCTCCGAGTTGTAGAAGGGGTGAGCGTGCAGCACGCTCCAGATGAGCTGGCGACTCACGTTCTCCAGGCTGAACTGGAAGGTGGCGTGCTGGAGCGTGGTGTGGTGGCCCGCCTGGTAGGTCTCCCGGGCGATCCGGTCGCGGACGGCGCGAGCCTTCTCGTCCTTTCGCACGTCTTCCGCCTTGATGATCCGCGGGCTGTAGCAGGTGCGCGCGGTGGCCACGGCATTGTCGAACGCCTCGACGAAGCCGTTGGTGAGCCGGACGATGGGCGGGGCGGAGCGGAAGGGAGGGGCCGACGACATCTCCCCTTCTTCTTGCACGCCCGCCCGACGTCTCGCCACACGGCGTGACCTGCGCTCCGGGCAGGGGTTCGCCGCGGACACGGGGTCGAGGTGGCCCCGGAAAGTTGCAGCGCCCCGGGGGCACCCTCTGGGATGGTGGCGGCCATGGCCTTCAACCTCCTCGACCGCGCCCGCCGCGCCCTGCTCGAGCTGGGCTTCCTCCCCGACTTTCCGCCCGCGGCCGAGGCGCAGGTCGCCGCGGTGCAGCGCGACGGTCCGCGCCGGGCGGCCGTCGAGGACCTCCGGAACCTCCTCTGGTCCAGCATCGACAACCCGGACTCGATGGACCTGGATCAGCTGGAGTGGGCGGAGGCCCTCCCGGACGGGAGGATCCGCCTCCTGGTGGCCATCGCCGACGTGGACGCCCTGGTGCCGCAAGGCTCGCCGCTCGACGTCCGGGCAGGAGCGAACACCGCCTCGCTGTACACCGGGGCCGCCATCTTCCCGATGCTCCCCCGCCCGCTCTCCGAGGACCTCACCTCGCTGTTGCCGGACGTGGACCGGCTGGCTGTGGTCATCGGCTACGAGGTGGACCCGGACGGACGCGTGGACGACGGCGGCGTCCGGAGAGCCTGGGTGCGCAACCGGGCGAAGCTGAGCTACCCGGAGGTGGGCCCATGGCTCCAGGGCGAGGCACCGGTGCCGCCCCGGGTGGCCGCGGTCGATGGCCTCGACGAGCAGCTCCGGCTCCAGGACAGGGCCACCCGCGCGCTGCGTGCGGCGCGCGAGCGAGCCGGCGCGCTCATGCTCCGCACGCTCGAGCCCCGGCCAGTGATGTCCGATGGACGGGTCCTGGATCTCGAGACCATCCCTGACAGCAGAAGCCGCGAGCTCATCGAGGACCTCATGGTCGCGGCCAACGGGGTGATGGCGCGCCTGCTCGATGCCTCGCCCCGCTCGTCGCTCGCTCGCGTCGTGCGGCGGCCGAAGCGATGGGATCGCATCGTGGCCCTCGCGCAGGAGCTTGGCACAGCGCTCCCCTCCGAGCCCGATGGCGTGGCCCTCTCGCGGTTCCTCGAGCGCCAGAAGAGCAAGGACCCCCTTCACTTCCCGGACCTGTCGCTGGCGGTGGTCAAGCTGCTCGGCCCGGGCGAGTACGTGCTGCGGCCGGCCGGCCAGGAGGGACCCGGACACTTCGGGCTCGCGGCGAACGACTACAGCCACTCCACCGCGCCGAACCGCCGCTACCCGGACCTCATCACCCAGCGCCTGGTGAAGGCATTGCTGGCGGGGGTGCCCTCGCCGTACAGCGATGGCGAGCTCGACGGCATCGCCCAGCACTGCACCCGGATGGAGGCGGCGACGCGCAAGCTCGAGCGACTGATGCGGAAGGTCATCGCCGCGCTCCTCCTCCACGGCCGGGTGGGCGACGTGTTCGACGGGCTGGTGACCGGCGTCACCGAGCACGGCACCTTCGTGCGGCTGCTCAAGCCACCCGCGGAAGGCCGCGTGGTCCGGGGCGAGAAGGGCATGGACGTGGGCGACCGGGTCCGCGTCCGCCTGCTGTCGACGGATCCCGAGCGGGGCTTCATCGACCTCGCCCGCGCCTGAGCCGGCATCGACTCCCACGCCTCGACGCCGGCCGGCGCGTTTCAGTGCGGTGAGGCGACGCGACTCGGCCTGGCGTTCCGGTTCGTCGAGCCGGAACGCCTCACGCCGCCCGGTGGACGCCGGGCGCGCGTCGATCGGCCCCCCGAACCGCCGAGCACACCCTCGAGGAGCCGGTCCGCCGCGTGCTGGAACCGGTCCGCGTCGTCGAACGAGCGCGCGACCAGGAGCGCACCCTCGAGGCCCGCCACCAGAAGCCGTGCCTCCTCCTTCGGGCCGGCGGAGAGCTTCAGCTCGCCGCTCCGCCGTCCGGCCTCGAGCACGCCGGCCAGCCACCGCTCGTTGGCGTCGAAGAAGGCCTGCAGCGCCCGCTGCATCGGCGCCGGCAAGGTGGTGTGCTCGGCGGCGAGCATCCCGCAGAGGCACATCCGGTCCTTCCGGAGCACGCTGCCGTAGAGCTCGACGTAGCCGTGGAGGAGGCCCGGGCTGTCGCGCCCGCTGCGGGAGAGCGCCTCCAGCGCCTCGTCGAAGGTGATCTGGTACCGGCGGACCAGGCTCAGCCCGAGGTCGGCCTTGGTCGGGAAGTGGTAGTGCAGGCTCGCCTTGGTGATCCCCACGTCCGCGGCCACGTCGGCATAGCTGAACCCGTTGAATCCACGGGTCTGGATGAGGCGCTCGGCCACGTCGAGGATGCGCTGCGAGGTGCCGGACGAGCGGGGTCGAGCCATCGGAAGCCCACCCTAGCACCTTCCCTCCCGACCCCGCTGGACTATCTATCTACTAGTTGGTAGAAGAACCTCATCCCACTCTGGAGGAGGGACCATGGGGAAGCCGAGCGAGCGGAAGTCGTTTTCCCGGCCCGACGAGACGCGGGAGTTCCCGCGCGGGAAGGCCGACATCCTCAACATTGGCGATGGTGCGGTGGGCCGGATGGTGTTCCAGCCCGGCTGGCGCTGGTCGGAGCACGTGAAGCCGGTGGCCGGGACCGGGAGCTGCGAGGCACCGCACTTCCAGTACCACGTGTCGGGAAAGCTCGGGATCCGGATGGACGACGGCACCGAGTTCATCGCCGAGCCAGGCGACGTGACTGCCCTACCCAGCGGTCACGACGCGTGGGTGGTGGGGAACGAGCCGGCGGTGGTCATCGACTGGAACGGGGCGAGCAACTACGGAGAGAAGGCCTGACGAAGGAGGTCTCCCATGAGCAGGAAGATGGTGGATTGCCGGGATTTCCCCAGCGTGGCGAACTGCACCCTGACCATCACCGGTGAGGAGGAGGAGGTGCTCCGCGCCGCGGTGATGCACGCCGTCGACGTCCACGGCCACCGCGACACGCCGGAGTTCCGGAACGAGCTGCGGAAGTCGCTGAAGCCCGAGCCTCAGTCCGCCGCGCGGCGCTGACCCCTCCGGCTCGACCCCCGACGGCTCGCTCCTCGGAGAACGTGGGCGAGTTGCCAGACGTTCCCCCACTGGTCGCGCACCATCGCGCGGCGGTCGCCGTAGGGCGTGTCCATTGGTGGCTCGAGGGTCACCGCACCGGCGGCCACGGCCCGACCGTGGGTCGCGTCCGCGTCGTCGACGTACACGTAGAGAAAGCCCGGGAAGGCCTCGCGTGCACCGGCCTGGGTGACCATGACCAGCGAGTCCCCGATCCGGATCTCGGCTGGCCGGTCACCCTGGACCTCACCAGTGGCCCCGAACACCGTGCGCAGGAACTCCACCAGCGCACCGGCATCCGCCACGACCAGCCGCGGTGTCACCGAGTGGAAGCCGGGGCGGCTCGCGCGACGCTGCATCCCGCCTCAGCTCGGCCCCTTCACTTGGCGGCAGCCTTCTTTTCCTTGCCCTGGCCCCAGACCTTCTTGCACGACTTGCTCAGCGAGGCCTCGTTGTCCTTGAGGCACTGCATCACCCGGCCCTCGCCTCGCTCCACGGTGGCACAGAGCTTGTCCGCGTCGGCCTTGCACGCCTTGTAGAAGCTGACGAGCTTCTTGCTGACGTCATCCTTGCAAGCCTGCGAGAGCTGGTCGGTCTTTCCTTCGAGACAGGCGAGGATCCGCCCGTGCCCCGGCTCCACTCCGGGACAGACCTTCTCCAGATCTGCCTTGCACGCCTTTCCGGGTTGCAGACCGTCTGCAAGCGCGACCGGCGCGGCAAGCAGGAAGCCGGCGCCGAGCAGCGCCGACCAGGTGGACCGATGATGCGATGACATGACTCTCCACGCTCCTGGCCGGAACGGGCACGCCGAGGGTGGACGAGGCACGTCCTGCCGCCCCCTCACTCCCCCTGCGACGCCGGCTTGTCGAGCCCTAACGAGGGCGATCGTCCTGGATTGGCAAGGCGGCGCCAGACAGCCCCGAAGCTGATGGGCACGTCCCTGAGCGGAGCCCACGCCGGCTTCACCGCGATCCACGCCTCGTCGATGATCTGCTCGTGCATCTCCGCGAGCGACCAGCGGCTGTCCAGGGCGGCCTGGACGTGCTCGGAGAAGAGATGGACGTGCGTCTCGATGGCCACGGGCGTTCCGTCAGGCGCGTCGAAGTGGGTAGGCATCCCCGACCGCATGATGAAGAAGCGGTGGAAGCCGACCAGGACGTACGCCGCACCGGGTTCGGCCAGCCGGGCCGCCTCCCGGTAGAGCGGCCCGAGCTCCCGCAGATGCTCGTCCACGAGCACGGTGGTGACCAGGTCGTACCGCGCGGCGTCGAGCCCCGAGTCGCTCGCCTCGGCGAGCACGAGGCGGTCGTAGACGCCCCGGTCGCCGGCCAGAGCCAGCATCTCGGGAGTGATGTCCACGCCATCCACCTGCTGGACACCGTGCTCGGCGAGCCACGCGCCCGTCCGCCCGGTGCCGCATCCCAGGTCCGCAGCGCGCAGGATGCGGTCCCACCGGACGGTGGCGATGGAGTCCAGGAGGCGCCGGTCCATGTCCTCCTTGATGGTCTCCTCGTACGAGGCTGACCACAGGCGATAGCCCTCGCGGGGCGGAACGGTCGGGTAGTTCCGTGTGTCGAAGGAGGAGAAGGAAGGCACCTTTGCTCAGTTCCGAAGGGCCGACTGCAAGTCAACCCCATCGTCCCGGCCGAGCCCGTCGCCTCACACCAGCACCCAGCCGCGTTCCGTCTCCCGGACCACGCCTTCGCCCCGGAGCTTCTCCAGGATCGCGAGCGTGCTCCGCTCGGCCAGGTAGGGCACCGCGCTCGGGGTATCCGCGTAGGCGTCCGCGGCCAGCTCCTCCAGGGGACGGGGAACGGTGCTCACTGCGGCCTGGACCCTCCGCTCTCGCATCGCCCGGTGGTCCAGCACCGCGGTGAGCGCGCTGGGCCCATCCGGCAGCGGCGGCCCGTGCGCCGGGTACACCGCCCTCACAGGGAGCTCCCGCAAGCGGGCCAGCTGCCGGAGGTACTCGGCCATGTCGCCCTCGGGCGGGTCGATGAGGATGGTCCCCTGCCCCGCCACCATGTCCCCCACCACCGCGGCCCGGGTCGCCGTGTCCACCAGCGAGATGTGCCCGCGAGCGTGACCCGGCGTGTGGAGCACCCGCCAGCGCATCCCCGGCGCTCCGGCCAGCACCAGCTCGTCCCCCTCCTCCAGGAGACGCTCCGCACGGAACGGCAGCCGATCGGCGGTCCGCGCGTGGCACCACACGGGGATCCCCAGCTGCTCGCTCACCGCCCGGGCGCCGCTCACGTGGTCCAGGTGGTGATGGGTGAGCACCACCGCCAGCGGCCGGCACTCCTCCGCGGCCAGCGCCCGGATGTGGCTGGTCAGCCGCTCGATCTCCGCCGGGTCCGGAGCCCCGGGATCGACGATGAGCAGCTCGCCCGTCCCGAGGATCCACGCGTTGGTGTGCGTCGCCGGAAGCAGGGTCGGTGTCCGCAACGCCACCAGGCGCACGCCCCGCTGGAACTCGATGCGGGTGTCCGCCGCCGTCGGCGAGGCGAGCCAGGCCACCGCGTCCACCGTGCGCCGGACCCGGCTGAGAACGTTCAGTGCATGGCGGTTGGGGGGATGGAGAAGGGCACGCCCTTCCTGCCAGAGCGTCAGCGCGTCGGTCGGCCGGACCCAGCTGCCCTCCGCCGCCTCGCCCGGCCAGACCTCGGCCCGCGTCCCCGGAGGCACCTCCACCAGGAAGAAGCGCGCGTCGAACCGGGTGGGCATGAAGGGCGGGGTCACCCAGCGGCCCGCCGGCTCGAAGTCCAGCGCGTCCACCTGGAGCCCGAGGCGATTCAGCACCGAGGCGAACGTCTCCTTCCCCTCGAGCACTGCGGACCGGGCGTTGGCCAGGGTGACCGCTTCCGGCGTTCGTCCCCGGGCGGCGAGGACACCCGTCTCCTCGAACAGCTCGCGCGCCGCGGCTGCCACCAGCCGGGAGTCGGGAGGCCCGGCGCCCTCCACCGGGACCTCCGCATCGCCCGCGTCCACGCGGCCCCCCGGGAAGGCGTAGAAGCCGGCGGCGAAGGAGACGGTGCGCTCCCGTCGGAGCCAGAACGTCTCCAGCCCCCGCGGCCCCATCCGCACCAGCACCACGACCGCGGCGTCTTTGGGCTCCGCCGGCGGCGGCGCCTCCTGCATCCCGGGGATCGCCTCGCTCATCGCTTGCGTGCGGACCCTACCGCATCGCCGAGCTTCGCTGCGGTGACACCTGCCAGGGCCTGCTTCGCCCGATCCAGCGCGTCTGGAAGGACATAGGCCCGGGAAAGGCGAACGGGTGACGCGTAGCGCTGGTAGAGCGGGGTGTAGCGGGCGACCGGGGTCAGCCGGCCGGACGATTCATCCAGAACGTAAAGACTCGGCCCCTGCCCCTCCTCGAAGTACCGGGACAGTGTCTCCCGGCTCTCAACGGTGAAGTGCTCCACCCCGGCCTCGGTCAGGGCCGCCGACAGAGCTCCGAGGTCGTAGCCCTCGTCCCGCTCGGTGAACTGCGCCAGCAGCTTGAAGCCCTGGCGCCGGACGATGCGCTGCGCCCAGCGGTTGGGGCTGTTCCGGAGCGCCCAGAGCAGGGCCACATCGTCCGTCCGGAGGAACCGCTCCGGGTCGGCCGGAATCTGGAACTCCTCCGGCGCCTCCCGGTAGTAGGCCGCCAGCATCCAGTCGAAGCTCACCGCGGTGTGGTGCAGGTAGACCGACAGGAACATGTGGTGTCGGCTCAACAGAAAGTCCTCGAAGGCGAACACCGCGCTCCGGGAGAGCGCCAGCTCCACCTGCCCGTCACGCTCGGCGGGGTGGAGGTTCTGCACCAGCCAGTCCAGGTCGAACCGGCCGTAGTTGACCCCCGTGTAGAAGGAGTCCCGGAGGAGGTAGTCCATCCGGTCGGCGTCCAGCTCGCCCGAGACCAGGGCCCGGAGGAGCGGTGCCCAGTCCGCGTCCCCGTACCGGAAGTCCAGCCCACCGGGCGGTATCCGCCCGGTCACGAGCGCCGCCAGCGCCTCGCCGGTGATGCCCTGGTCCCCCAGCCGGGTCCGGAGAAGGTCGAAGAGGTCCGTGTCCAGGAGGAGCTTCACCGTGAAGTCCTCGTGCCGAGCCTGCCCGCCGTCCGCGCCGGTCCAGGCGGGGAGCCCCAGCGCGGCCCGCGGCGGGGCGATGCGCTCGCTGGCGTGACTGAGGGGCATGTGGCCCAGGTCGTGACAGAGGACCGCCAGGCGCACCGCGGTCCGGAATCGCTGGCGGATGCCCTCTGGGAGGTCGCTCCGGGCGGCGAGCGTGTCGAAGAGCCGCCCCACCACGTGCATCGCTCCGAGCGAGTGCGCGTGGCGGGTGTGGGTTGCCCCGGGGAAGGCCAGCTCGCCGAACCCCAGCTGCCGGACATGTCGGAGCCGCTGGTACCAGGCGCTGTCGACGACCGCCGCCTCGTCCGCGGAGACCGGGAGGGTGCCGTGAATCGGATCACGAATGCGCATCGTGTCGGCAGATCGTGCTACATCCACGACTGGACTGCATGCACATCACGCTCCTGCACAACGCGGACGCCGATGCTCTGGAGGAAGACCCAGGACGCGAGGCGAGGGCGGACGTGGAGCGGGTGGCTGCCGAGCTCGCCCGTGCGCTCGGGAAGGGCGGATACGAGGTGTCGGTCCTCGCCGTCGGGCCGAGCCCCGCTGACATCGTCGCCCCGCTGAGCGCCGGCACCACGGACCTGGTCCTCAACCTCTGCGAGTCCATCGGGGGCGATGCGCGGGGCGAGATGGCCGTCCCCGCCCTGCTCGACCTGCTCGGCCTGCCCTACTCCGGCTCCGGAACCCTCGCTCTCGGCCTCGCCCTCCACAAGGACAAGGCCAAGGAGCTGCTCGTGGCCCGGGGGGTTTCCACGCCACCCTTCCGGGTCGTCGAGCGGCTGGCCCAGCTCGAGGACCACCTCCCCTTTCCGCTGATCGTGAAGCCCTCCCGCGAGGACGCCTCGGTGGGAGTCGACTTCGATTCGGTGGTGGAGGACGAGAGGAGCCTCAAGGACGCGGTCCGCCGCATCCTCCGCACGTTCAAGCAGCCGGCCCTGGTGGAGCGCTTCATCCCCGGCCGGGAGGTGTACGTCTCACTCCTCGGGAACTCGCCCCGCACCGCCCTGCCGCTGTCCGAGATCCGCTTCGGGCAGACCTTCTCCGGGCGGCCGCACATCGTGAGCTATCGGGCGAAGTGGGAGCCCTCGTCACCCGAGTGCATCGACAGCCCCTCGGTCCCCTGCACACTCCCGCGCGAGCTGGAGGCGCGGGTGGTCGAGACGGCGCTCGCGGCCTTCGAGGCGCTCGGGTGCCGGGATTACGGTCGGGTGGACCTGCGCCTCTCCGAGGACGGCCGGCCCTGGGTGATTGACATCAATCCCAACTGTGACTTGCATCCAGAGGCAGGTTTCGCCAGGAGCGCAGCAGCGGCCGGGCTCGAGTACTCGGCGCTGGCGCTCCGTCTGGTGGACGTCGCGCTCGAAAGGACTCATGGACATCCGTCCCGCCGTCCCAGAAGACAGGGAAGGCCTCGCGAAGCTGCTCGATCGCATCGAGAACTTCTCACCCGACGAGGTGCGCTGCGCGCTCGAGGTCATCGACCTGGGGTTGCAGCCGAATAACCCGGACTACCACGTTCTGGTGGCTCTCATCGGCGGGCAGCTCGCCGGTTACGTCTGCTTCGGCCCGACTCCGATGACCGACGGGACGTTCGACCTGTACTGGATCTGCAGCGAGCCCTCGCTCCGGGGGAAGGGCATCGGCGCGGGGCTGGTGGCGGCGATGGAGGGGGACCTCCGGCGGCGGAAGGCCCGGCTGGTGCGGGTGGAGACCTCGGCAACGGAAGACTACGGGCCCGCCCGCGGTTTCTACCAGTCCATGCGTTACCTCGAAGAGGCCCGCTTCCGGGACTTCTACAAGGTGGGGGACGACCTCATCCTCCTCAAGAAGAAGCTCTGAGTGCGCACCCGCCCGGCAGCAGTCCTCGTCGCCGCGCTGGTCCTGTGCCTCGTCGCTCCCCGAGCGGGCTGGGCAGCGGAGCCGATCTCCGACGTGCTCCGCGTCCCTCGTCCCCACGGCGGCGAGTACTTCGGCCTCTACCTCGTGGACAAGAAGGTGGGCTGGTTCTTCACCGACCTGGACGTGGTGCCCGGCAAGCCCGAGGTCCGGTCGGTGGCGGACTTCGTCTTCCGGGCGAAGGTGGGGAACAACACCGCCGAGCGCCGCCACCACGAGGAGCGGATCTACGACTCCCGGCCGGGCGGGAAGCTGCTGTCCTTCGTCATCAAGGACGAGGGAGACGGCGGGAACCAGGTGCTCATCGGGAAGGCCACCCCCACCGGATTCGTGGTGAAACGGCAGCGTCCCGGCCAGTCGGAGGAGACGTTCACCCTTCCGCCGGTCCAGGAGACGGTGGAGGACGCCGACCAGCTCCGGGTGGCGCTGCTGCGGGGGAAGGAGGTCTCGGGGACGGCGCTCGACGGGACCGACCTCGGCCAGTACAGGATGACCACCACGCCCCTCTCCGAGGAGCGCCGGGTGGTGAACGGCGTATCGGTGCTTCTCCGCAAGGCGACCATCGTCTCGGAGAAGGAGAAGGTCCCGATGCAGGCGGTGGTCGCGCCTGACGGAGCCGTGGTCGAGATGTCCTACGGCTCGGCGATGATCGGCCGCGCGGAGCCGAAGTCGGTCGCCGAGCGGCTGGACAAGGTGGAGATCTTCAGCCTGACCCGCCTGGCGCTTCCCGCGGCGCCGTCCGCCGCCGCCCGGAAGGTCCCCGGCGAGTGGACGCTGGTCCTCTCCGGGTTTCCGGAGAAGTTCCACCGGAAGACGGACCGCCAGACCTACAAGACGCTCGGGGGCGGCAAGTCCGAGGTCACCATCCGCGCCGCGCCGCCCGACCCGGCGAAGCTGGTGAAGCGCGGTGCCCCGCAGCCGGCGGACACGGCCGAGTACTTGAAGTCCTCTATCCTCGTGGAGTCCGACAATCCGGCCATCGTGGCCAAGGCGAAGGAGATCGCCGGCGGCGAGACCGACGCCTACTCCGCGGCGAAGAAGGTGGTGGCCTGGGTCGGCCGCTCGATGAGGAAGGACTACGGCGCGAGCGCCGACCGGGCGACGGACGTGCTGCGGTCGCTCCGGGGCGACTGCACCGAGCATTCTCTGCTCAGCATCTCGCTGCTCAGGGCGCTGGGCATCCCCGCGCGGCGGGTGGACGGAGTGGTGTACGTGCAGAACGAGGACGGGGTGCCCGCGCTCTACTGGCACGAGTGGGTGGAGGCCTGGGTGGGGACCTGGACCCAGCTCGATCCGACGTTCGGGCAGCCGGTGGCGGACGCGACACACCTGACCTTGGGCGAGGAGAGCAGCGCGGAGATCATGCCGCTGCTCGGTGAGCTGAAGGTCGTCGCCGCGCGGTGAGTCTCACCTCCGCCGCGACACCAGCCACAGCAGGAGCAGCGCACCGATCACCGAGGAGATGAACCCTCCGACGTGAAACACGCGGATGTTCCCGTGCCAGAAGAGAGAGCTCAGGAACCCGCCCACCAGCGAGCCCGCCATGCCCAGGAGGGCCGTGCCGATCCAGCCCATCGGCTGACGTCCGGGGAAGATCGCCCTGGCGATGGCGCCGACGATCAGGCCCACGACGATCCACGAGCACAGTCCCATCACCGGCGACCTCCTGGAAGCGAGCTGCGCGCAGCCTGCACGTCCCGACGGCGCGAGTCACGTGACGAGGCTCCCGTCGATGCTGGCGCAACGTCCTCGTCTGGGCGGCCCCCCGCCCCCAAGCGACGCCACCTGCCTCCTTCCAGTCGTCTACCGGTGACCGATACCCATTCGCCGTTGACGGCATGGGTGAACGCGGGCGTTGCCCCCGACCGGCGGCACGGCGATGCTGCCCGCCCCCATGAACCCCGCTCTCCTCGCCCTCGCCCTCCTCGCCGCCGATCCCCCCGGCGCCGTCCAGGAAGTCCCGAAGCAGCTCCCCGTCGGCAAGTACATGGCCCCCTCGGTCGGTCCCGAGGCCCGACCCATCGGACCCACCGGAACGCTCGGCGCCGACGTCTACCGCAAGCGCCGGAAGGCGCTGATGGACAAGCTGAAGACGGGCGCCACGCTGGTGGTGAACGAGATGGCCTTCGAGGGCTCCCGGGAGAGGATGGATTTCTACTACCTGACCGGCATCGACGAGCCCGGGGCTGCGCTGCTGCTCGATCCCGCCTCGCCCGACCTGGAGGTGCTCTATCTCCGAGCGCTCGATCTGGAGCGCGGGCAATGGGACGGAGAGCGCGCCAAGCTCCCGTCGACGCTGCTGGAGAGCACCAGCGGCATCGCGGAGATTCGCCGGATCGATCGGCTTCCCCGGGCGCTGCTGCGCGCCTGTTCCCACGGCGGTCTCAACTACGTCGGCCAGCTCGTTGCGGCGCCGGAGGCCAAGCCGAAGGTCCTGACCCATTACGAGGAGGCGCGGGAACGCAGCCCCAGCGAGGCCTGCAAGGTGAACGACCGGCACGACACGCTGGCGAGGATGCGGGAAGCCAAGGAGGCGGAGGAGATCAAGCTGATGCGGCGGAGCATCGAGCACACTGCCGCCGGGCACGCGCGGGTCCTCGAGGTGCTCAAGCCGGGCATGCGGGAGTTCGAGCTGAAGGACTCCATCGAGGATGCCTTCCGCCGCTCCGGTTCGCGCCACCGCGCCTACGACTCCATCGTCGGCTCCGGCCCCAATGGAGCCATCCTCCACTACCCGAAGGACGACCGGGTCATGAAGGAGGGTGAGCTGGTCGTGGTCGATGCCGGCGCCGAGGAGCAGTACTACGCGACCGACGTGACCCGCACCTACCCGGTGAGCGGCAAGTTCAGCCCGGAGCAGCGGGAGATCTACGACATCGTGCTGAAGGCGCAGGCTGCAGGAATCGCCGCCGCCAAGGCCGGCGTCACTCCGCGCACGCTGGAGCGCGCGGTGCGGAAGGTCATCGATGATGCCGGGTACCACGACGCGTTCATTCACGGGTGCTGCCACTTCGTGGGCCTCGAGGTCCACGACGCGGGCGACTACGACCAGCCTCTTCCGGCCGGTGCCGTGCTCACCGTCGAGCCGGGAATCTATCTGCCGCAGCGCGGGTTCGGGGTGCGCATCGAGGACGAGATCCTCATCACCCCCACCGGGGCCGAGGTGCTGACCAAGGCGATCCCCAAGGACCCGGCTGAGATCGAACGCCGGATGCAGTCGCGGCGAGCGGACGCCCGTTGAGCCTGCCCATGTCAGGGCTCCGCTCCGTCGCCTTGCCCCTGGCGTTCGGGCTCGCGTGTGCCCATTCTGCGGAGCCACCTGTGACCGCTGCCACTCCTCAGCAGGCCTTCGAGGTTCTGTCGAAGGACTACCTGGAACGCTCGCTGGTGCTCTCGCCCACCGAGGCGACGCTCCTGGGTGACCACCGGTACGACGGTCGCTGGCCGGACCTGAGCAAGGAGGGGGACGCGGAGCAGCAGCGCTTCGAGGAGGAGATCCTCGGCCGCCTGCGGGCCATCTCGAAGGACGGCCTGAGCGTCGAGTCGCGCGTGGATGCGGAGATGCTCGAGACGCATCTCCGGTACTCGGAGTTCTCCCGGGCCGAGCTGAAGCCGGCGGAGCTCCTGCCGCTCTACTATACCGGCGTCATCGGGGCCGGCCTCGACCCGCTCGTGAACCGCGAGTTCGGAACGCGTGCCAGCCGGGCGGAGAGCCTCGCCTGGCGGCTGGACGGCATCCCCGCCATTCTCGGGGTGGCACGGGCCAGGCTGACGCGTCCGTCGAAGGTCCAGACCGAGACCGCGCTCCATCAGACCGCTGGCCTGATCGCGCTGACCGAGAAGGAGCTCCCCGAGCAGTTCAAGGACCTGCCGGCGGTCCCCGCATCGGCAGCCCGAGCGGCCGCCTCGCTCCGGCAGTTCCAGACCTTCCTCAAGGAGGAGCTGCTCCCACGCTCGGACGGGTCCTTCCGGATCGGCCGGGAGCGCTTCACCGCCAAGCTCCGCTTCGTCCTCGACGACGAGGTGGACCCGGACGCGCTCGCGCGGAGCGCCCGGGCCTTGCTCGAGCGCACGCAGGAGTCGATGGTCGACACGGCCAAGGGGGTCTGGGCCGAGGACCGGCTCGGGGCGCTGCCGCCGCTCGGGACAGCCGAGCAGCGCCGGGCCTTCGTCCGCCGGGCACTGGACCACCTCGCGAAGCAGGCGCCCACCAGCCAGAGCATCCTCGGGGACTCGCGGGCCTGGCTGCAGAAGGCGACGACGTTCGTGCGGTCGAAGGACCTGGTGCGCGTGCCGGACGAGCCGCTCAAGGTGGTGGAGATGCCCGAGTACCGGCGGGGAGTCGGCGTGGCGTACTGCGACTCGTCGGGCCCGCTCGAGGCGAAGCCGGAGACGTTCTTCGCCATCTCGCCGCCGCCCTTCGACTGGCCGCCGGCACGGGTCCAGTCGTTCTTCCGCGAGTACAACGAGTCGATGCTCGCGGACCTCACGGTGCACGAGGCGATGCCTGGGCACTATCTCCAGATCATGCACAGCAACACCTACCCCTCGAAGCTGCGGGCGGTCCTGGGCAGCGGCCCCTTCGTCGAGGGCTGGGCGGTGTACAGCGAGTGGGTGATGGCCTCCAAGGGCTTCGGAGGCGCGAAGGTCAAGCTGCAGCAGCAGAAGATGATCCTCCGGATGACCGCGAACGCGCTCCTGGATCACGGGATTCACACCGGGGACATGGACGAGCGGCAGGCCATGGACCTCATGACCAAGGATGCGTTCCAGGAAGAGGGCGAGGCAGCCGGCAAGTGGAACCGTGCGCGGCTCACCAGCGCCCAGCTCACCACCTACTTCTACGGCTTCCAGGAGATGATGAAGCTTCGGGAGGCCGCGGAGACCAAACCCGGCTTCTCCGAGCGGACGTATCACGACCGGCTGCTGTCCCATGGCTCGCCCGGGCCACGGTACATGCGACAGCTGCTGGCCGCGCAGGGAGGCTGACCTCCCACCAGCGCCGTCGGCAACCCGGGTACCGTGATGAGCCGCTCCGCCCGTGTCGCCGTAGTACCGTGTGCGGATGCGCGCTCTTCGCACGCTCCTGCTCTCGCTCCTCGCGGTTGCCCCACCGGTCCTCGCGGCCGACCAGGAGGCGCCTGCACTCCCGCACTCGGACCCGGCCGTCGCCCGGGCCATCGCCCGCGTCTACCCGTCGCTGGTGCAGATTCACGTCCTCTCCACGCACACCGAGGGGGGGCGGGAGCGGAAGTCCGGAGCCACCGGCTCGGGCGTTATCATCTCGGCGGAGGGACACGTCATCACCAACCATCACGTCGTCGGACGGGCGACGTCGATCCGCGTCGTTCTCCCCACGCGCGAGGAGCTGGAGGCGACGCTGGTCGGAACCGATCCCCTCAGCGACATCGCGGTCATCCAGCTCGACCTGTCGAAGCGGCCGAAGGGCTCCTCTCCCCTCCCGGTCGCGGTGTTCGGACAGTCCGAGGCGCTCCGAGTCGGGGACACGGTGCTGGCGATGGGCTGTCCACTCGCGCTCTCCCAGGCGGTGACCCGGGGAATCGTGGCCAACGTGGATCTCCGCGTGCCGCGACCCATCGAGATCGAGGGCGAGAACGTGGGTTCGGTCGTGAAGTGGATCGGCCACGATGCGCAGATCTTCCCCGGCAACTCCGGCGGGCCGCTGGTGAACCTCGAGGGGGAGATCGTCGGTATCAACGAGCTGGTCATGGGGCTCGGCGCGGCGATTCCCTCCGACCTCGCGCGAGTCGTGGCCCGGCAGCTCATCGAGAAGAAGAAGGTCGAGCGCGCCTGGACCGGGATGACCTTCCAGCCGCTGCTCAAGGAGTCGCCGCAGACGATGACCGGGGTCCTCGTCGCGGGAGTGCTGCCCGGAACCCCGGCGGCTGCGGCGGGCGTGCAGCCCGGCGACCGCATCATCGAGGTGGAGCAGAAGCCGGTCACGGTCCGCTTCGAGACCCAGCTGCCGGCGTTCACCAACGAGCTGCTGCAGCGCGCACCGGGGAAGCCCCTCGGCATTCGGCTGGTGCGCGGGACCCAGACGCTCGCCGTCAGCCTGTCGCCGATCCCGCGTGATGCCTCCCGGGCGAGGGAGCGGGAGTTCAAGGAGTGGGGGATGACCGGGCGTCGCGTCACCCGGGTGGAGGCGATCGAGCTCCAGCGGTCCGACACGAAGGGCGTCCTGGTGGGCACGCTCCGGCCGGGCGGACCGGCGGACAAGGCGGTGCCGTCGCTGCGCCGCGAGGACGTCATCCTCTCCGTGGCCGGCAAGCCGGTCGAGTCTCCGGACGCGCTCGCGAAGGCCACGGCGGAGGTCGTCAAGGGGGGGAAGGCGCCGGTTCCCACCATCGTTGCCTTCGAGCGCGGAGCGGAGAAGCTGCTCACCGTGGTCGAGGTCGGCATCCGGGCGCCGCAGGAGCCGCCCCAGGAAGCGCGGCGGGGGTGGCTGCCGGTGAGTACCCAGGTACTCTCGCCGAAGCTGGCCACCGCGCTCGGGTTCAAGGGGCGCAAGGGCGCCCGGGTCACGCAGATCCTCCCCGACGGCGACGCGAGCGGGCTCCGGGTCGGCGACGTGGTGACGAAGGTCGACGACGCGCTGGTGGAGGCGAGCGAGCCGCAGGACGCGGACGTGTTCGACGCGCTGCTGCGCGCCTACAAGCCAGGGAGCAAGGCGGTGCTGGCGGTGCTGCGGGATGGCAAGCCGATGGAGCTCACCGTGACGCTGAAGGAGGCGCCGCGGCTGGAGAACGAGCTCCGGGTGTACGAGGACGTCGCGCTCGAGTTCCGTGCGCGGGATGTCTCCTACCTCGACCGGGTCAAGCGTCGCTGGCCGAAGGAGACCACCGGAGCGCTGGTGAGCCAGGTGGACCCCGGTGGCTGGGCATCGGTCGGCGGGTTACGGACGGACGACCTGGTGCTGGCGGTCGACGGCAAGAAGGTGCGCGACGTGAAGGAGCTGGAGCAGACGCTCCGGCCGATGAAGGAGCGGAAGCCCGACGCGGTGGTTTTCTTCGTGCGCCGCGGCGTGCAGACCCTCTTCGTGGAGATGCAGCCCACCTGGGCCGAGCCAAAGGAGGCGTCGCGATGACCGCCCCCGGAATGCTCGCCACCCTGGCTGTGCTCGTGACTGCGGCGGCTCCGGATCTCGAGGCAGCCGCCCGGGCGACGGCCGAGCAGAGCGGGAAGGCGGTGGTGACCATCCGCCTCGTGCTGAAGCTGAAGGTCGGCGGACAGGATCACGAGCAGAAGATGGAGGTGGCGGGTGTGGTCATCGACCCCTCGGGGTTGACGGTGGCAAGCGCCTCGAGCATCGACCCTTCCGGGGCGCTCCGCCGCATGGTGGACGCACAGCGGCAGCGGGTCTCTCTCGAGTCGGAGGTGAAGGAGACGGTGATCCTCCTCGAGGACGGGACCGAGCTCGAGGCGGCAGTGGTGCTGAAGGACACGGATCTCGACCTCGCCTTCATCCGCCCACGCGACGCGGGGCTCAAGCTCGCGGCGGTGACGCTGAAGCCGCGCAGCGGGACGGTGCCGCTCCTGACCCGCATCTACCTCCTCGGCCGCCTGGGAAAGCTGGGGAACCGGGCGCTGGCGGTGGCGACGGGCGAGGTGCGCACATACGTGCGCGGCCCGGCGCCGTACTACGTCACCGACGGCGAGACCTCGGCCTTCACCGGCTCGCTGGCGTACACCTCGGACGGCGTGCCGCTGGGCCTCTTCGTGAAGCGCTTCACCACCAGCATCGACAGCCAGACTGGTGGACGCGGCTCGGAGTCGGTGATGACGGTGCTCCGACCCGTCGACAAGGTCCTCGAGCTCGCCGCGCAGGCTCGGACCATGGCCGTGGCGCCCTCTCCCGCTGACTCCGGAGCCGGGAAGTAGTCCGCGCGCCGGGCGTCCGGCCGCAGATCAGGAGCTCCTCCGGGTGTACTCGATCATCTCCTCGAACCATTTCAGGTAGCGGGCCTCATCCGGAGTCGTCGGGCTTTCCATCCACCGCAGGTACACCGGCCTCCATCGGATCAGCGTCTCCCGGAGCTCCCGCTGAAGGCCGAGCTCCCGGGCAGTCCTGGCGTATCCCCAGAGTGCCACCGACGCGCCTGAACGGCACCACGGCGTCTCCAGATCCACCCCGGGGCGTCCGAGTATCTCCAGCGCTTCTGCCCGAACTCTCATTGCGCCGGTCAGGTCACCTCGCTTCTCAAGGCGTTCCGCCGCGCCGATCCTCCGCGCGACGCGCATGCCCGGGATGAGAGAGAAGAACACGGCAGCGCTCCTTGGTCGCAGGAGCAGCCTAACGTGATAGCCCGAACGGAGGTCGTATCAGTCCTTCTCCGGAGTCCCCTCCGCCGGAGGGGAGGGTGCCACGAGACCGGCGGTCCGGAGCTCCGCCTCCAGCGCCTCGGTCGATCGCGCCGGCAGCGTGCAGCTGAAGTTGCGGCAGAGGTAGGCGGCGAGCTCCGCACCGGCCGACGTCTTCCCCTCCGCGATCTCGGCGAGCACCGCCGGCGCCGCGCCCGGCTCGAAGGCCGCGACCGAGAGCGTCGGCGAGTACGTCCGGGCGAGCAGGTCGACGAACGGAGCGCGTGCTCGCCCTGCCCCCACCAGCGCGACGTCCGGCGCGCCGTCCGCAAGGACATCCGCCGCGCACCACAGATGCCCGTAGGCGAACGGATTCGCCAGCGCGGTGTCCCGCATCCGCGAGAGGTACGCCTCCGCCCGCTCGAGGAAGTCCCGGCGGCCGGTCAGCGCCGCAAGCACGACGTTCGCCTCGGTCAGCAGGCTCGCCCCGGACGGCACGGCGTTGTCGTGAAGCGCGTAGGTCTCGACCACCAGGTCCGCCTGCCCCCGGGGGGCGGTCCGGTACGCCTTCTGCCCGGGATCCCAGAACCGCTCCTGCGCACCGTCCGCGAGCCGTACCGCCGCCTCGAGCCACCGCGGCTCGAACGTCGCCTGGTACAGCGCGACCAGCCCCGCCGCCATGCCGCCCCAGTCCTCGAGGAAGGCATCCACCTTGCTCGTCCCGTCCTGATGCACCCGGAACAGGCGGTCGCCCGGGAGCTGCCGGTCCAGCACCGCGCCGGCGGCCCGGGCCGCGCGCTCGGCCCACTCCGGCCGCTGGAACACGCGCGAGGCGAAGGACAGCCCGCGGATCATCAACCCGTTCCATCCGGCCAGCACCTTGTCGTCCCGGCCGGGCGCGATGCGCTTCACCCGCTCGGCCAGGAGCTTCGCCCGCCCGGACTCGATCCAGCGGCGCGCCTCGTCCTCGGTGGTCCCCCACTCCCGGGCGAGGTCGGGCAGGGGGACGCGGCGCTCGAGCACGCTCTTGCCGTGCTCGAACGTTCCCTGCGCCGTCACCCCGTAGGCCTTCGCCGCACGCCTTCCCTCGTCGGCGCCGAGCACCTGCTCCAGCTCGGCCGGGCTCCAGACGAAGTACTTCCCTTCCTCCCCCTCGCTGTCGGCGTCCTGCGTGGCGTGGAACGCACCCGTGGCGTCGGTCATCTCCCGGCCGAGCCACTCCACCAGCCGCGCCGCGCTCTCCACCCACTCCGACCGCGGGGAGATCTGCTGCGCCTCGGCGAGCAGGTGCAGGAGGAGCGCATTGTCGTACAGCATCTTCTCGAAGTGCGGCACCCGCCAGTGGCGGTCGACGCTGTAGCGGTGAAAGCCGCCGCCGAGCTGGTCGTGAATTCCGCCGGTCACCATCCGGTCCAGCGTGTGGAGCGCGCCCGCGCGCAGCGCCACGTTCCCAGTGCGCCGCCACGCCCGGAGGAGGACGGCCAGGTCCATGGTGTTCGGGAACTTCGGTGCGCCCCCGAAGCCGCCCTCGACCGGATCGAGCGCCCGCGCCAGCGCTCGTCCCGCGGCGGAGACGTCGTCGCCAGAGACCGGCGTCACCAGCGTGCCGAGCCCGTAGGTCGCGAGCTGGCGCAGCCCGTTCTTGAACTCGCCGGCCTGCTCCAGAACCTTGTCCCGCTCCTCGGTCCACGCGCGGGACAGCGCCTCGAGCAGCATCCTGAACGACGGCAACCCGTGCCGGGGCTCGGGTGGGAAGTACGTGCCGCCGTAGAACGGCACGAGCTCGGGGGTGAGGAACACGGTCAGCGGCCAGCCGCCCTGCCCGCCCATCAGCTGCACCACGCCCTGGTAGATCTGGTCCAGGTCGGGGCGTTCCTCCCGGTCCACCTTCACGTTCACGAAGCTGGCGTTCATCTGCTGCGCGGTGGCCGGGTCCTCGAAGGACTCGTGGGCCATCACATGACACCAGTGGCAGGCCGAGTAGCCGATGGAGAGAAGGATCGGCCGCTGCTCCTCCCGCGCCCGGCGGAGCGCCTCGTCTCCCCAGGGGTACCAGTCCACCGGGTTGTCCGCGTGCTGGCTGAGGTACGGCGACGACTCCGCGGCGAGACGGTTGCTGCGGCCGGACGCGTTCATGGGTCTGCCCTTAAGGCGCGCCGCCGCCGGCATGCAACCGCCCGGAAACGGAACCGTCTGGCGCCATCGTGCGCATTGGGCCAGTGTCACGGGGCAGGCCGGCACGGCACTGAGCGGCCCGGCTCGCCCTGGGAGGGACCCATGCTCTCGACGTGGAGGCGGATCAGCTGCCCGGTGGTGCTGCTCGTGCTGGCCGGCTGCGGCGCGAGCACGCGCTTCGTCAACACCTGGAAGGCCCCGGACACGGCGCCCCTGGCGCTCCGCCCCGGCGACACCGTGGTGGCCATGGTCATCAGCCGGAACGAGGTCAACCGTCGCTCCGGCGAGGACGCCCTCGCCGCCGAGCTGTCCCGGCGCGGGCTCCGCGTCATCCCGGCCTACACCGTCCTCACGGTGGAGCAAGCGATGGACAAGGAGAGAGCGCTGGAGGTCCTGCGGAACACCGGCGCCGTCGCCGCCTTCGTCGTCCGTCCGCTCCGGACCGAGCATCAGGCGACGTACGTCCCGCCGACCTACACCGCGCCCGTGCCCTACGGCCGCTGGGGCCCGTACTACGGCTATGGCTGGGGCGCGGCCTACAGTCCCGGCTACGTCGTGCACGACACCGTGGTGCGGCTGGAGATCCTCGCCTACGACCTCCGGGACGAGAAGCTCGTCTGGGCCGGCCAGAGTGAGACGACCAACCCGGATTCGCTCGACGCCTTCGCCCGCGACGTGGTGAAGGCGGCGGTGCGAGAGATGACCCGGGCCGGCGTGCTCGCCGAGCCGTCGTGAACCCCCGGTCAATGCCCCCTTGGGCCCATCACTCCGCGCTGGCGTCCGGAAGCCGCGCCGGGGCAGCGTCGGGCCCCGAACGACAAGGAGCCCCCATGTCCCCGAGGTTCGCTGCCCGGACCTGCACCACCCTGCTGATGCTCGCCCTCGCCGGCTGCGCCGGAGGCACCAAGCTCGTCAACAGCTGGAAGGCGCCCGACGCAGCGCCACTCACGGTGAAGCAGGGCGACCTGGTCATCGCCATGGTCATGAGCAAGCAGGAGACGACGCGACGGACCGGCGAGGACCTGCTCGGGGAGGAGCTGCGGCAGCGAGGCCTCCGACCCATCCCCTCCTTCACGCTCATCCCCACCGACCAGGTCGATGACCGGGAGAAGGCCGCGGCTGCGATCCAGGACTCCGGTGCGGTCGCGCTCTTCGCCATGCGCCCGATCGCCGTCAATCAGCAGCAGACCTACGTCCCGCCGAGCTACATGGGGCCCGGCCCGTACGCCGGCGGCTGGGGGCCGTACTACGGCTACGGCTGGGGTGCCGCCTACAGCCCGGGCTACGTGGTGACCGACACCATCGTGCGCGTGGAGATGCTGGTCTTCGACCTCAAGCAGAACAAGCTCGTCTGGGCGGGCCAGAGCGAGACGACCAACCCGGATCGGCTCGATCAGTTCATGCGCGATCTGGTGAAGGCCGCCGGCGACGACATGCGCCGCAAGGGTGTGATCGCCGAGCCGGCCTCCTGACGCCGAAACCACTTGGAGTGGCCTCGGCGTTGGCCGCGCCCCCGAAGCCCGGGGCTACTTCTTCATCTTCTCCTGCCGCTGGTACTCCTCGAGCAGCTGCCGGGTATTCAGGGCGCGGCTCTTCTCGTCGTTCCAGTGGATCGACACCTCGCGGCCGTCCTCGGGAAGGAAGACCACCGGGAAGCCGGCACGGGTGATCAGGAGCAGGTGCTCCTTCTTGCCAATCGTCACCCGGTACTCGGAGATCTCCTGCCTCTCAAACACCCGGGCGAGCCAGACCTTCGACGCCGGGTTGGCCCCGGCACGCGTGATCCGGACCAGGGCGCGCTTGGGACCGGCGGAGCGGACAGCCGCCCCCGCAACCTCGACTCCCTCCGCCGAGGTGAACACGTGTCCGGTCGGCGCGACTTCCAGGTTGAGTGTTCCAGCCATCGCCACCGCCATCAGAAGCAAGGTCATGGTCGCGACTCCAGGGTCCATCGTGGGCAAGTGACTCGCGTCGAGCTTCAACGCAGGGCCCGCGCCCCCGGATCTCCGCCGACGTCACGGTGCCAATTCGCGA
>JBKPMY010000438.1:0-16127 GCA_046732375.1 Myxococcota bacterium | reverse complement strand
GAGTGGTACCGTGCCTCGCTCTCCCGGCGCTGTGCCTCGAGGGCGTGCTCGCGCAGGAGCGCCTCCTGGAGCTGCACCGTCCGCCGGGCCTCGTACAGCGACACGAACACCGAGACCTTCGAGCGGAGGATCGCCGGGTCGAACGGTTTCACCAGGTAGTCGACCGCCCCCTCGGCGTAGCCGCGCAGGCTGAGCGCCGGGTCATGCGAGTTCGCGGTCAGGAAGATGATGGGCGTCTGGTCGGTGCGCCGCTGCATCCGGAGCAGCCGGGCGGTCTCGAACCCGTCCAGCACCGGCATCTGCACGTCGAGGATGATGGCCGCGAACTCCTGCTCCTCGGCGAGCGCCAGGGCCCGGGCGCCGGACGTCGCCTGGACCAGACGAACCCTGAGCCGGTCCAGCACGGCGGAGAGGGCGAGGAGGTTGTCGGCGTTGTCGTCGACGAGCAGCACACTCGTCCGAGACGCCGGGTCTTCCGGGACCAAGATCCCATGGTTGTACCAGCGGCATCCGGTCGGCGGACCAGCCGTCCCGAGGTCGCCTGCTCGATCGCCTGCGCACTGTTGACCTTCTTGCAGGGTTCCGGGGGTCAGCGCCGACCGGTGGCAGGGAGTGCGACGGGGAGTGCTCGGCCGGCAGCCGGGGGACGGAGCCGGAAGGCCCGGGCAGTGAACGCCGAAGCCACTTGGATCGCTCCGTCCCTCGCTTGCCCTCGCAGCCGATCCCGTCGTCGCTCCTCCGTCACGTGACGGTGGCCACGCCCCGTCGTCGCTCCTGGGCCTCGGCCGCGATTGCGGCGCGATCATCCGGTCGACCCAAGTGGTCTCGGCGTTACCGCGCCCGGAGCGCCGCCGCGAGGAGGGGCACCATCGAGCGCACCTCCACGAATCCGCCCGCGAGCTGCCGCGCCCGGGGATGGGTGTCGGTGACGACGAGCCGGTCGAGAAGGCCGCTGCGCTCCAGTCGTCCCAGCGCGTCCCCGGGGAGTACCCCGTGGGTGGCCAGCGCGGTGATCCGGCTCGCGCCGGCCTCGCGGTACGCCTCCGCCGCCGAGAGCAGCGAGCTGCCGGTACGCACCATGTCGTCGTAGAGCATCACGTGCTGGCCGGCGACCCGGGCGCTCACCGCCAGCACCCGCGTCTCACCCGCGTCGCGGCGCTTGAAGACGAAGCTCGCGTCCACGTGGAGGTCGTTGGCCAGCGCCTCCACGTACTTCGCACGGCCGGCGTCGGTGCTCGCCACCACGCACCCGCCCGGGGCGAGCGCCCGGATGGCCTCGGCCAGGAGCGGCCGCGCGGTCACGTGCACCGGTCGCACCCCGCCCTCGAAGTAGAAGGGCAGGCCCGCGGTGTGGAGGTCCACCAGCAGGACCCGCAGGCCGCCGTCGGGCAGGGGGATGGAGGAGAGAAGCCGGGCCCGGGTCTTCGCGGTGACGCTCTCTCCCTGCTTGCTGGGGCGCTCCTGCGTCGAGTACCCGAAGTAAGGCACCACCAGGGTCAGCGCATGGACCCCGTACTCGACCAGCGCACAGGCGAGGTCATAAAGCTCGAGCGTGTCGGCGTCGCTCCCCGTGCCGCCCACGAGAAAGGCGTCGGAGCCCGCCACCGGGCACGCCAGCCGCAGGCCCCGCTCGCCGTCGGGGAAGGTCTCCCGCTCGACGTCGCCCGGCACGCCGACCCCCAGCGCGCACAGCTTCTCCGCCAGGACCTCGTCGGCAGCCGTGGAGAAGATCAGTCTGGGGTGCTCTCCCACCGGCGGAGCCTCAGCTCGCCCAGTCGAGGATGACCTTGCCGCTCTGCCCCGAGCGCATGGCCTCGAATGCCTCGGCGTACTGGGCGGCGGGGAAGCGGTGGGTCACCACCGGCGCCACGTCGAGGCCACTCTGGAGCATGGCCACCATCTTGTACCAGGTCTCGAACATCTCCCGGCCGTACACGCCCTTGAGCACCAGGCCCTTGAAGATGACCTGGTTCCAGTCGATGGAGACCTCGTTCGGCGGGATGCCGAGAATGGCCACCCGCCCGCCATGGTTCATCACCGCGAGCATGTCCCGAAATGCCGGCCCGCTGCCGGACATCTCCATTCCCACGTCGAAGCCCTCGGTCATCCCCAGGCTCCGCATCACGTCGCCCAGCGTCTCGGACTTCACGTCCACCGCCCGCGTGGCGCCCAGTTTCCGGGCGAGCTCGAGCCGGTAGGGGTTCAGGTCGGTCACCACCACGTGCCGGGCACCGACGTGCTTCGAGATGGCCGCGGCCATCACCCCGATGGGGCCGGCGCCGGTGATGAGCACGTCCTCGCCCACCAGGTCGAAGGAGAGGGCCGTGTGCACCGCGTTGCCCAGCGGGTCGAAGAACGAGGCGATGTCGTCGGAGATCTCCTTCGGGACCCGGAAGACGTTGAAGGCCGGTAGGGCCACGTACTCGGCGAAGCAGCCGGGCCGGTTCACTCCCAGGCCCACGGTGTTCCGGCAGAGGTGGCGCTTCCCCGCGCGGCAGTTCCGGCAGTGGCCACAGGTGATGTGCCCCTCGCCGCTGACCCGGTCGCCCACCTGGAAGCCGGTGACCTCGGCACCTAGCTTGGCGATCTCCCCCATGAACTCGTGCCCGATGACCATCGGCACCTTGATGGTCTTCTGCGACCAGGCATCCCAGTTCCAGATGTGGATGTCCGTGCCGCAGATGCTGGCCTTGCGGACCTTGATCAGCACGTCGTTGGGGCCGATCTCCGGCACCGGAACGTCCTGCATCCAGATGCCCGGCTCGGCCTTGGCCTTGACCAGCGCTCTCACCGGATCACCCCCAGGGAGCGGCCCACCTTGGCGAACGCGCCGATGGCCCGATCGAGCTGGTCGCGGGTGTGCGCCGCGGACATCTGCGTCCGGATGCGCGCCTGACCCTGCGGCACCACCGGATAGCTGAACCCGATGACGTACACGCCCTCGGCCAGCATCTGATCGGCGAAATTCGAGGCCAGCTTCGCATCTCCGAGCATCACCGGGATGATCGGATGGTTCGCCCCGGCGAGCTTGAAACCCAGCTGGCTCATCTCGCTCCGGAAGCGCTCGGCGTTTGCGCGCAGCTGCTTCCGCAGCTCGTCCCCGCTCTCGAGCAGATCGAGCACGGTGAGGGTTGCGGCGCAGATCGCGGGCATCAGCGAGTTGGAGAACAGGTAGGGGCGGCTCCGCTGCCGGAGCCAGGCGACGATCTCCTTCCGGCCCGAGGTGTAGCCGCCCGACGCGCCGCCCAGGGCCTTCCCCAGGGTCCCGGTGAGGATGTCCACCCGGTCCATCACGTTGCAGAACTCGGGCGTTCCCTTGCCCTTTGCTCCGACGAAGCCCACCGCGTGCGAGTCGTCCACCATCACCAGCGCGCGGTACCGGTCGGCCAGGTCGCAGATCGCCGGCAGGTTGGCGATGATCCCGTCCATCGAGAACACGCCGTCGGTGGCGATGAGCCGGTACCGGGCGCCGGAGGTTTCCTGGAGCCGGGCCTCCAGCTCGCGCATGTCGTTGTTGGCGTAGCGGAGCCGCTTCGCCTTGCAGAGCCGGATGCCGTCGATGATCGACGCGTGGTTCAGCGCGTCGGTGATGACCGCGTCCTCCTCGCCGAGCAGGGTCTCGAAGAGTCCCCCGTTGGCGTCGAAGCAGCTGGAGTAGAGGATGGTGTCCTCGGTGCCGAAGAAGCGGCTGAGCCGTGCCTCGAGCGTCTTGTGGAGGTCCTGGGTTCCACAGATGAAGCGAACCGAGGCCATGCCGAAGCCGTATTTCTCCAGCGATGCGCGCGCGGCCTCGACGACCCGCGGATGGTCCGCCAGGCCGAGATAGTTGTTGGCGCAGAAGTTGAGGACCTCGCGCCCGCCCTCGACGCGGATCGCCGCGTTCTGGGGAGAGACGAGGATGCGCTCGTTCTTGTACAGGCCCTGCTCTCGCAGCTCTTGCGTGCGGGCCGCCAGGTCGGTGAGGAAGTTCGCGTCCACGGCCCCCCTCTACACGGTTGGGCCGGGCGCGGCCACCGCCGTGCGCTCGCTGCCCCCCTCTTTGAAACCTGCCCGACCGGAGGGAGTCTCACGGCGGCCGTCATGGGAACGTCCCGCTGATCGGCGGCGCCGGAGGCACCATGGTTCTTCGCGATGCACCCTCCAGAGGTCCGGGCCCGGACGCGCCGGATCTCCGCTCGCTGGCCTACTGCAACCTCCGGACTCCCGAGGGGGACACGCTCGGAGTCCGGCGCGAGGGGGTGATCCTCGACGTGGGCCGGGCAGCCCGGGCACTTGGAGTGGCGTTCCCGGCGAGCACGGACGAGCTCATCGAGGGCAAGGGCCTGAACGGGCTCCGGGCGGTGCTCGAGGCCCCGGCCTCCTCGGTGCAGGAAGCTCTCGTGACGACCGATCACGCGCGGTTCGGCCCCTGCATCACCCGGCCCCAGAAGATGATCATGCTGGGGTTCAACTACCGGACGCACGCAGGAGAGACGGCGACGCCCATCCCGAAGGCCCCGGTGCTCTTCAACAAGTACAACAATGCGCTGCTGGGGCACGGAGGCACGATCCAGCTCCCGACCCGGATGGCGGAAAAGTTCGACTACGAGGTGGAGCTGGTGGTCATCATGGGAACGGTCGCGAAGAACGTCTCCGAGGCCGACGCTCTGAAGCACGTCTTCGGATACGCGACGGGGAACGACTTCTCCGCACGAGATCTCCAGTTCCGCGACGGGAAGGGGTCGCAGTTCATGCTGGGCAAGACCTCGGACGGCTTCATGCCGGTCGGGCCGTGGCTGGTGGGCGCCGACCTGGTGGGTGATCCACAGAGCCTGAAGCTGGAGACACGGGTGAACGGCGAGCTGCGCCAGTCCTCGAGCACCAGCGACATGATCTTCACCTGCGCGCAGATCATCGCCTACGTCTCCTCCATCTTCACGCTGGTGCCGGGCGACCTGATCTCCACCGGGACGCCCCAGGGAGTCATCCTCGGCAAGCCCGAGGGACAGCAGCGGTGGCTCAGGCCGGGGGACCGCATCGAGTGCAGCGTCGAGAAGTGTGGCGAGCTTCGCTTCACCCTGGCGTGAGCCACCCGGCGGTGGAACGATGGGCGGCGCGCAGGACGGGCCGTTGAACCCGCCCGGGAAGGGGAGGACGGTCATGAGGGAGCGTATCGTCGAGCTCGAGCTGAAGTTCACCGAGCAGCAGCGGCTGCTCCAGGAACTGAGCGACGTGGTGTACGCCCAGGGCCAGAGCCTCGAGCGGCTGGAGCACGAGCTGGCCATCATGAACCAGAAGCTGGCGGCGATGGAGCCGGGGCTGGTGGACGCGACCGCCGTCGAGCGGCCGCCGCACTTCTGACCTCACCGCCCCCCCACGCCGGCTGCCCGACCGCCGTGGCCGGAGCTCGGAAGAGGCAATTCAGCGAGAGGCGCTCGGCGTGTTCCCGACCAGCCCGCTTGAGCTAGGCGATCGTCGTGTTCACCTGGATCTTGCTCCCCAGGGTCTGCTGGACCGGGCAGCGCTCCGCGATCTCCAGGAGCTTCGCCCGCTGCTCCTCGGTCAGCGCACCGTCGAGCGTGATGATTCGGTCCACCACGTCCATCTTCGCCGGCTTGGTCTCGCAGTCGACGCAGTCCTGCGCGTGCACCTTCCGGTGCCGCAGGCTGATCCGCGCACGTTCCAGCGGCCACTTCCGCCTGTCGGCGTAGATCCGGAGGGTCATCGCGGTACAGGCCCCCAGCCCGGCGAGCAGCATCTCGTACGGCGTGGGACCGTCGTCCGCGCCCCCCACCGCGGTCGGCTCGTCGACCACGAGGTGGTGCCCACCGACCTCGACGTCGGTCCGGAATCCCGTCGCCGGTCCCGACACCATCACGCTCCGCGGCTCCTGGTTCGGAAGCTCACCCATCGGACTCACCTCCGAACGGGACGCTAGCAGCACCGGCAGGACCATGCCCGGAGACCCGGGCGCGCCTCGTCGGGCGGAGCGGACCCGCGTGGCGCCGTCAGCCGGGATCGGCAACCGGATGGATTCGACCGGCGCTCCGGGGCTCCACGACCCTCCGGTTCCCGCACCTCCCCGGCGGCGGCGCCGCTTGCCGTGCCGGACCCGTCGCGCCGTCGACTGCTCAGGACCTGGAGACGACCCGCGGCACGGCCTGCGCCGCCTCGGTCCGGGCCTCGTCGAACAGCGGCTTCAGCTCGACGTCGGTGAGGGTCTCCTTCTCAAGGAGGAGCCGCGCCGCCTTCTCCAGCGTTTGCCGGCGCTGGGCGAGCAGCGTCCGGCACCGCTCGGAGGCGTTCTGGACGATCTCCCGGACCGCGAGATCGATCTCCCGCGCGGTCTCCTCGCTGAAGGTGCGGCGGCTCAGACCCTGGGGCCCGAGCAGCGTGTCCCGCTCGTTGTCGTAGCTCACCGGCCCGAGCCCCGGGACCATCGCGTAGCGCGTGGCCATGCTCCGCGCGATGTCGGTGGCCTTCGCCAGGTCGTCCGAGGCGCCGGTCGAGGTGTGCTCGAACACCAGCGCCTCGGCAGACCGGCCTCCGAGGAGGACCACCAGCTTCCCTTCCAGCTCCTCGCGGGTCATGAGGTAGCGGTCCTCGGTGGGCCGCTGGAGCGTGTAGCCCAGCGCCCCGATCCCCCGGGGAATGATGCTCACCTTGTGCACCGGGTCCACGGTGGTGGTCGCGGCGGCGGCCAGCGCGTGACCCATCTCGTGGAAGGCGACGATCTCCCGCTCCCGCGGGTTCAGGAGCCGGTTCTTCTTCTCCAGGCCGGCCACGATGCGCTCGATGGCCGCATCGAAGTCCTGCCGCTCCACCGCCTCGGCCTTCCGCCGGGTGGCGCTCAGCGCCGCCTCGTTGACCAGGTTGGCCAGGTCCGCGCCGGTGAAGCCCGGGGTGAGAGCGGCGATCTGATCGGGATCCACCGAGGGGGCGAGCTTCACCCGCCTCATGTGCACCTGGAGGATGGCCACCCGGCCCTGCCGGTCGGGGCGATCCACCAGCACCTGACGGTCGAACCGGCCGGCCCGGAGCAGCGCGGGGTCGAGGATCTCCGGCCGGTTCGTCGCGCCGATGAGCACGATGCCCGCGCTCTGGTCGAAGCCGTCCAGCTCGACGAGGAGCTGGTTGAGGGTCTGCTCCTTCTCGTCGTGACCGCCCACCAGGCCCGAGGCGCCGCGGGCACGGCCGAGCGCGTCCAGCTCGTCGATGAAGATGATGCACGGGGCCTTGCCCCGGGCCTGCTCGAACAGGTCCCGGACGCGGGCCGCGCCCACGCCGACGAACATCTCCACGAACTCGCTGCCGCTGATGGAGAAGAACGGCACCCCGGCCTCGCCGGCCACCGCCCGCGCGAGCAACGTCTTGCCGGTGCCGGGAGGGCCCACCAGCAGCACGCCCTTCGGCATCCGGCCGCCGAGGCGCGAGTACTGCTCCGGGTTCTTCAGGAACTCCACCACCTCGGCGAGCTCGGCCTTGGCCTCGTCGACTCCGGCCACGTCCGAGAAGCGGGTCTTCACGTCGGTCTCGACGAAGACCTTGGCCTTGCTCTTCCCGATGGCCAGCAGGCCTCCGCCGCCCGCGCCCATCTTGCCGGCCATGCGGCGCATGACGATGGCCCAGACCAGGAAGAAGAACAGGGTCGGGGCGACCAGCCCCATCAGGGCCGTGAACCAGGTGTTCTGCACCTGGCCGCCGAACTTCACACCCGCCTTCTCCAGGGCCTCGGCGATGTCCTTGTCCACCTTGATGGTGACGAAGTGGGTCTTGGTTCCCTCGATGGGCTCCTTGAGCGTGCCCTTGATCTGGTCCTCCCCGACGGTGACCTCGGCGACCTTCCTCTCCTCGAGGAGCTTCTGGAACTGGCTGTAGGGAATGACCGCGACCGACTGGCTGGTGCGCACCCAGTCCTGGATGAAGAGCACCGCGAGGACGGCGATCAGCGCATAAGCGATGTTGAACCGCGTCTTGTTCACGACGTCGCCGTCCTTTCCTCGAGCGTCCGCCGCCTTCCGTCCGCGACCAGCGACGAGAGGATCGACCCGGTGATCAGCAGACCGACCACCGCCAGCGACACGCCCACCGGGACCTTGAAGAGGTCCACGATGGTCATCTTCACCCCGACGAAGACCAGCACAAGGGCCAGTCCCAGCTTCAAATAACGGAACTTGTGAACCACGCCAGCCAGCACGAAGTACAGGGAGCGGAGCCCCAGGATGGCGAAGATGTTCGAGGTGAAGACGATGAACGGGTCCTGGCTCACGGCGAGAACCGCCGGAATGGAATCCACGGCGAAGATGAGATCGGTGAATTCCACCGCCACCAGAGCGAGGAACAGCGTGGTCACCATCCGCCTTCCGTTCACCCTTGCGAAGAAGTGTTCCGTGTCCTGACCGGGGGCGACCGGCAGGACGCGCCGGGCCAGGCGCACCATCACGTTGTTCTCCGGGTGCCCGTGCTCTCCGCGGGAGAGGAGCATCCTCACCCCGGTGAACACGAGGAAGAGGCCGAAGACGTAGACCGTCCAGTGAAAGCGGGCGATGAGGGCCGTGCCGGCGAGGATGAAGACCGCCCGCATCACCAGAGCGCCGAGGATTCCCCAGAACAGCACCCGGTGCTGCTGGTGCGCCGGGACCCCGAAGGCGCCGAAGAGCACCACCATCACGAAGATGTTGTCGACGCTCAGCGCCTTCTCGATCAGGTACCCGGTGGTGAACTCGAGCCCCCGCTGGGGTCCGAAGAGCTGGAAGACACCGAGGGCGAAGACCGCGGCCAGCCCGATCCATACCGCACTCCAGACCGCTGCCTCGCGCAGCGAGATGGCGTGCGCCTTGCGGTGAAACACCCCCAGGTCGAGGGCGAGCATCGCCGCCACGAAGGCGAGGAAGCCCACCCACAGGGGCCAGCTTCCCAGCGCGGCAACGGACAGCATCGGACAGGCTCCTCCCGGGCGCCCTGGAAGCGGCGTGCTCCGGGCCGCCGGGCCCGATGGATGTGCCCCCGGGAAAGCCTTCGGACAACCAGATATTTCAGCGTGGATCCATCGGTTGAACCGATGGATGCCGCACCGATGCGTAGCGGCGCGCCCGCTCGCGTTGCCTCCGGGTGATGAGGCGCCGCAGCGAGGTCCGCATGCCGTAGCGGCGCATGAACCGCTCCAGGCGCACCAGGGCTCCGCGGGCCCAGCGGACCTCCCGGCTGAGCACGAGGAGCCCGATCCCCACCACCAGCCACCCCGGGCCGGGCAGGGGGATCAGGATGATCCCGGCCCCCACCACCGCCCAGCCGACGATGAGGTTGGCCAGGCGCCGCAGGGGCGGTCGTCGTTCGTCACCAGCGCGCGTGGAGGGTCGCGTCACGTGCTCCCACCGGCCACCCGCCGGACGAGACCTGCATCGCGCGGAGGCGCCGGATGCGCTCCCGCATCGAGGGGTGGGTCGAGAACAGGTTGAGGACGCCCTCGGTCGCGGAGAAGGGGTTGACGATGAACAGGCTGGCGGTGGCCGGCTGCATCGGGGCCGGGATGGCGTGCGCCGCCTGGTCCAGCTTCTCCAGCGCCCGAGCGAGGGCCTCGGGGTCGCCGGAGATCTCCGCGCCGGTGGCATCGGCGCCGTACTCGCGGGAGCGGGAGATGCCCAGCTGGATCAGCGTGGCCGCGATGGGGGCCACGATGGCCAGCAGCAGCGACTGCGCCGGCGAGGGCCCGTCCTCGTCCGAGCTGGCCATCCCGAAGAAGCCCACCGCGTGCGCGACGTAGGTAATGGCCGCGGCAACGGTGGCGGCGATGCTGGAGACCAGGATGTCCCGGTTCTTCACGTGGGCGAGCTCGTGGGCCAGCACCCCGCGGAGCTCGCGGCGGTCCAGCACCTCGAGGATGCCCGAGGTGACGGCGACCACGGCGTGCTCGGGGTTCCGGCCGGTGGCGAACGCGTTCGGCTGCGCCTCGGCGATGAGATACAGGCGCGGCTTGGGGATCCCCGCGCCTGCGGCGAGCTCCTCCACCATCCGGTGCAGCTCCGGGGACTCGACCGGGGAGATCTCCTGGGCCCGGTGCATGGCCAGGACGATCCGGTCGCTGAAGAAGTAGGCGCCGAGGTTCATCACCACCGCAAGCACGATGCTGATGCCGAGCGCGTTGGATCCGAGCGCTCCGCCGACGCCCACCAGGATCGCCGAGAGGATGCCCAGGAGCAGAACGGTCTTGAGCTGGTTCATCGAAAGAGTGACCTCCGTGTCCCTTCCCGTTAAGACCGGGAGGACACATCGGCAAATCGATAAACTCGCAGCAATCCATTCTTCTTCCCGATGAGGGTGGGACGGCGATGGACTGGCTCAACTACCACCATCTCTTCTACTTCTGGACCGTGGTCCGCGAGGGCGGGGTCTCCAAGGCGAGCAAGGTGCTCCGGCTGGCCCAGCCCACGGTCAGCGGGCAGATCAAGGCGCTGGAGAACGCCTTCGGGGAGAAGCTGTTCGAGCGCCAGGGGCGCTCCCTGGTGCTGACCGACGTCGGCCAGGTGGCCTTCCGCTACGCGGACGAGATCTTCAGCCTCGGCCAGGAGCTCCAGGACACGCTCAAGGGGCGCCCCGTCGCCCGCCCGCGCCGGCTGGTGGTGGGGGTCTCGGACTCGGTGGAGAAGCGGGTGGCGCACCGGCTCCTCGTCCCGGCCCTGGAGGCGAAGGAGCCGGTGCAGCTGGTGGTGGTCGAGGCTCGACCGGAGCGGCTTGTGGCCGAGCTCGCCGCGCACAGCCTCGACCTGGTTCTCTCCGACTCGCCGGCTCCGTCGCCGGTCCGGGCCTACAGCCACCTGCTCGGTGAATGCGGGGTGGGGCTGTTCGCCCGGCCGGCCATGGCCCGGAAGCTCGCGCCGGGGTTCCCCAGGTCGATGGAGGGCGCCCCGCTGCTGACCGCTGCCGACGGCGCGGCGCTGCAACGTTCGCTCGCCCACTGGTTCGAGACGCGTGGCATCCGCCCCCGGGTGGTGGGCGAGTTCCAGGACAGCGCACTCATGGAGTCCTTCGGCGAGGCGGGAGTCGGCGTCTTTCCCGCCCCCGAGGCGGTGGAGTCCGAGGTCCGGAGCGCGTTCGGGGTCGAGCCGGTGGGGACCCTGGAGGGAGTGCGCGAGCGGTACTGGGCGCTCACCGTGGAGCGGAAGCTCAAGCACCCGGCGGTGGTGGCGATCACCGAGACGGCGCGCACCGAGCTGTTCGGTCGGCCGGCGTCCGGGAACGACGGCTGATCCGTCACCACGCCCGGTCCGGATCCGCCCTACCGCCGCAAGCGCGCGCCGAGGGCATCGCTCAGGAGCAGCCCGAAGACGATGGCGGCCGCGGTGAGGATCATCTGGACGCCCGTCTCGAGGCTCGTGGCCACGTCGTGGTTCACGAGGTCGAGGAGGCTCCGGTAGCCGATGCTCCCCGGGACGAGCACCAGGACCCCGGGGATGGTGACCAACCACACCGGTCTGGCTCGCAGCCAGGCGTTGAGGTGAGCGACCAGGCCGATCGCCACCGCGCCCACGAAGGCGCCGAGCGCCGGGCCCACGCTCCGGGAGACCGCCTTGCTGACCAGGGCAGCCAGCAGCGCCGAGGCGACCACGGTCGGCGCCTCCTGCCGAGGTGCACGCTGCGTCACCACCGCCGCCAGGCCCATTGCCGCGGCGCCGAGGAGGAACGTCCAGGACGGCAGCTCCACCGTGGGGACCCGCGCCGGGCCGAACGCGCGCGCACCCAGGTCTCCTCCCAGCACGGCGCCGATGACCAGCGCGAGGAACGTCACCGAGGCGGCGCCCAGGCCGGCCAGGCCGGAGAGGAGGTTGCGCGTCTGCAGCTCGCGGACCCCCTGGGTGAGAGTGAAGCCCGGGAGGAGGACCACCAGCGCCCCCAGGGTGGCGACCCGGGGGTCCAGTGGCCAGATCCGCGCCGAGGCCGCCTGGGCGATGAAGCCGGCGAGGAGCGCGGAGATGAGCTCGGCTGCGAGGTCCAGCTCGCGCACGCGGGCGCGAATGACGGCGATCGCGCCCACGGCGAGCCCGGCCACGGCGGCGGTGAACGCCTCGGGCAGGTCCTCCCCGAAGAGCAGCACTGCCCCGGCGGCGGCCAGGCAGTAGCCGAAGACCATCATCGGCGGGGCGTACGGAAGCGGCGAGCGGGAGATGGCGTCGATACGGACGCTGGCCTCTCTCGGGCCGATGCGTCCGGCCTTCACCTCCCGCGCCACCGCATCGAGGCGGACGATGCGGCCCAGGTCCACCGACCTCGGCTCGGTTCGCAGGAGCACGACCCGCTGCTGTCCGGGGATGCCGAAGGCGAGCGTCAGCTGCGTGGGCAGGCTCGAGATCTGGACGTCTGCCATCCCGAGCTGCGTGCCGAGCTCGCACACCAGGCGCTCGGTGTCCTCGGCGCCGTAACCGCACGCCTGAGCTCCGCGGGCGGCGGAGAGGAGCAGCGCGAGCGCCGAATCGGCGTCCTCGACCGCGGGCGTCGGTGCACGCACGGGAGCTAGCCCCCGCGGGTGTGCATCTCGAGCCGCGGATCCTCCCGGAGCTCGGGACGACCGGCGAGCGCACCGCGCTGCTCGAGCTGCAGCCGCTGCTCGGCTCCCCGGTCGGTGCGCGCGCGCCACCCCACCCGGAGGAGCGAGGCAATCTCCGCGTCGCTGGCCCCGCTGCGGAGCGCGGCGCGAAGGTTCGCTCCCGAGCGGGCGTAGAGGCAGGTGTACCAGGTCCCGTCGGCGGTGAGCCGGCTCCGGTCGCAGGCGCGGCAAAAGGGCGTCGTGGTGGAGGCGATGATGCCGAAGGTGGTCCCGTCCCGGAGCCGGAAGCGCTCCGCGGGGTCCGACCCCTGGGCGCCCACCGGCTCGACGGTACCGTGTGCCCGGGAGATCGCCTCGAGCATCTCGGCGCGGGAGACGACCTGTTCGCGGGTCCAGCGGGTGGCGCCGCCCACGTCCATGTACTCGATGAACCGGATCTCCGCGCCGATCTCCCGGGCGAAGGCGAGGAGCTCCAGCACCTCGTCCTCGTTCGTCCCACGCACCACCACAGTGTCCAGCTTGAGGGGGAAGCCCTCGGCGCGCCCGGCCTCGATGCCGGCGAGGACCCGGGCGTGGTGGTCGGCACGGGTGAGCGCGAAGAAGCGCTCGGGGCGCAGGGTGTCGAGGCTCACGGTGAGCCTCCGGAGACCGGCCTTCCGCAGCTCGCCCGCGCGCTCGGCGAGGAGCACGCCATTGGTGGTCATCGCCAGGTCGCGCACCGCGGGGCGCCGGGCAAGGGCCCGGACGAGGGTGCCGAGCTCCGAGCGCAGCAGCGGCTCGCCGCCGGTCAGCCGGACCTTGTCCACGCCCAGGGTGCAGAAGATGCCGGTGATGCGGTCCAGCTCCTCGAAGGTGAGGAGCTCCTTCTTCGGAAGCCAGACGTACTCCGGCTCGGGCATGCAGTAGCTGCAGCGCAGGTTGCACCGGTCGGTGACGCTGAGGCGAAGGCTCCGCAGAGGACGGCCCAGCGCGTCACGCAGGGAGTCGTTCGAGGATGGGGGGCCGGCAGTGGTCACGGGGAACCCGTCAGGCATAAGCCAGGAACGGCGGCGGCGCCAGGAGACCCTCCGGGCGCCATGACCCGTCCGCGCATCTTCCTCCCCTGAAGACAACGAAACCCCGGAGCGGGTCGGTCGCTACCGGGGGCGGGAAGCGAACTCAGTAGACGGCCATCGAGCGGGACAGCTCGACCTGGTCGCCGCGGGCACGCGCGGTCAGGAGATCCTCCTGCAGCGTCCGCCCCCCGCCACTCTGCGGGCGAGAGAAGACGAGCGCGCGGTACTCGCCCGGTCCGTCCAGGGTCAGCATGGCCGAGCCACCGCTCGCGTTCGCGGCACACGCCGGATGACCCGGACAGCCGAGCACCACACCGAGCGCGTTCCGGTACACCCGGAGCTCGGCGCCCTGGTAGGTGAGGCGCCAGCGCGCATTCGCGGGCGCGCTTCCGTCCGTCCGTCCGGGGCTCTCCAGCGCCACCCGGATGCGGACCGGCGGAGACGCATCCTGGCTCCGCTGCCGGGCCACGAGGGCGCCGGCGCAGGCCGCGGCAACCGCGATCATCAGCAACGCCCGACGGCGGTGCCGGCGCCGCCGCTGGATGCGGACCCACACCCCGCTCTCCCAGCCGGGGCTGGGGGTATCGCGCCGGACGTGCGGCAGGGAGCGCTGGGCCACGTGGGTCACCGTCGGCCGAGGCGACGGGCCTTCCCCCCTGACCACCCCTTCGGTCGCACTGTGGTGTCGACCGGGCGACCGTCGTCTCAGGGGTGGCCCGGGATGTCACCGGCTCCAATCGGTGAGCTCTCCCGGAGGGCGCGCGCAGCCCCGCGACTCTGCGCGATGCCCGGGGGGCGACCGGCCGCCCTGGAGATCTCGGGCGGCCGGTCGCGCCTTTTTTTGGCTGCATGCCGGAGCCCTCGACGACATTGTGGCCGGTCATGGAACAGCGACCGCTCGGGAAGTCGGGGTTGAAGGTCTCCCGGATGGGCCTCGGCTGCATGGGGATGTCCGAGTTCTACGGTCCGGCGGACGAGGCCGAGTCACGGGCCACGCTGGAGATGGCGGTGGACCGGGGAGTGAGCTTTCTCGACACCGCGGACATGTACGGGGCGGGCAAGAACGAGGAGCTGCTCTCGGACGTCCTGCGCCGGCGGAGGAAGGAGATCGTCCTCGCCACCAAGTTCGGCATCGTGCGGGACCCGGCGGCGCCGAGCGACGCCACTCGCCGGAGGCTCAGTGGCAAGCCGGAGTACGTGCGCAGCGCCTGCGAGGCCTCGCTCCGCCGCCTCGGCGTCGAGGTCATCGATCTCTACTACCTGCACCGGGTGGATCCCGCGACCGAGATCGAAGAGACGGTGGGAGCGATGGCCCGGCTGGTGAAGGAGGGGAAGGTCCGGGCGCTGGGGCTGTCCGAGGCCACCGCGGACGTCATCCGCCGGGCGGCGAAGGTGCACCCCATCGCGGCGCTCCAGAGCGAGTACTCGCTGTGGACGCGCGACCCGGAGGACGGTCCGCTCCAGGCCTGCCGTGAGCTGGGCATCACCCTGGTGCCCTTCAGCCCGCTGGGGCGCGGTTTCCTCACCGGGCAGATCCGCACGCCGTCCGACTTCGGCGAGGACGACTTCCGGCGGAACAACCCCCGCTTCCAGGGAGAGAACTTCCAGCGGAACCTCACCCTGGTGGAGAAGGTGGGCGCGCTGGCCCGGCAGAAGGGCTGCACGCCGGGGCAGCTCGCGCTGGCGTGGGTGATGGCCCAGGGCGACGACGTGGTGCCGATTCCCGGCACCAAGCGGCGCAAGTACCTGGAGGAGAACCTCGGGTCGCTCGAGGTCCGGTTGACGCCCGAGGACCTCGCCGGCATCGAGGCGGTGTTCCCGAGGGACGCGGTGTCGGGTGCGCGCTACGCGGCAGGAACGGTGGGGGCCCGTCCCGAGTCGCAGGACCGCCGGCCGGGCTGATCCGACGAACTGTGCCTTGACCGGCCGGGGAGGGGTGACGTCAGGTGCGTCTCCGAGACCGGAGGTTGCCATGCTCGCCGACGCTCCCTTGACCACGATCCTCCCGGTGGTGGACCTGACCCGCGCCCGGGCGTTCTACGAGCAGCAGCTCGGGCTGCGCAGCGGTAGAGCCAAGCCCGACGGAAAGTACGAGTACCCGGTGGGGAACGGCACCCTGGCTCTTTTCCAGCGGGGAGCGCCGACGAAGGCAGACCACACCGCGGTGAGCTTCGCGGTGCGCGACATCTCCCGGGCGATCCGCGAGCTCGAGTCCCGGGGGGTGAAGTTCCACGACTACGACCTGCCAGGGCTCAAGACCGTCGAACACGTCTGCGTGCTGGGCTCGGAGAAGGCGGCCTGGTTCAGCGATCCCGAGGGCAACATCCTCTGCCTCCACGAGGACCTGACCTGAATGTCCGAGAGCTGGGTCCTGACCACGCCGCCGCCTCCGGGAACGCGTGAGGCGTACGGAGCTGCGCCGTCGCAATATCTCTCGATCCGCCGCCCGCCGGGGAGCGCGCGGCTCCGCACCCTGGTGATGATTCACGGCGGCTTCTGGCGAGCGGCGTATGACGCCGCGCACGTGGGGCATCTCTGCGCCGACCTCGCGC
>JBKPMY010000437.1:0-3728 GCA_046732375.1 Myxococcota bacterium | reverse complement strand
CTGCTGGTGCATCCGGTAGTCGACGCGCGTCGGCTCGCCCTTCACCAGCACCTCGGTGGGGACGATCGTGTCGGCGTCCTCCGTCTTCTCCGGGAAGTACTTGATCTCGGTGGAGCGGTACTGGTCGAGCTGCTCGCCGGTCGCCTTCCGGAACCGGCTCTTGAAGGCGTCGAGGAACTTCTTCTGCTTGGCCGGAGGCGTCTCGGTCCACGTCTTCCCCAAGGCGGCCTTCGCCATGCCGTCGAGGTCCACCGCCTTGGTGACGATGTTCTCCAGCTTCTGGCGCGTCGCCGGCGAAGGCTCGGTGCCCTTTGGCGGCAGGGCAGCGCGAATCTCCGCGTCACGCGCCTTCAGCGCCTCGGTGGCGGTCTCCGCCTGAGCGCTGGCAGCGAGGAGCAGGAACAGGACGAGAGTGCGCACGGTGTTCTTTCAATCTCCGGAAGACGGTGAAGTTCGGGCGGGTGCCCCAGGCGTCCAGTCCGACGTGCGACGAGCGAAAGAAATGCAACGAGGTGGGAAAGGAACGCCGTCTCTCAGTATCCCGCCCGGCGACGGCTTGCACGGGCCGAATCGCTCCGCGGCTTGCCCGTCCGTCGAGCTAGGGCTGGTTCTCGTCGCAGTCCGAGCCGGGCTTCACGCAGGCGCAGCGACAGTCCATGAACGTCAGCGCCGCGAGCACGCCCGCGATCCCGAAGCAGATGCCAACCCACACCGTGTGTGAAGCGACGCCGCCGAGCACGCCGGCGACGCCACCTGAGCCGAGGACCTGCAGGCTCTTCAGTACGAACCCCGTCGGATGGAGCATCCGTCCGGCCTCCGGCCTCTGAGCTGCCTGTGCAGCCACCGTCGTCGTCCTCCCCGACCTTTCCATGGGCCCGTGAAGGCCCCAATCCGGGGGTCCGCGCGGATGTTACGCGGCCCGGGAAACCCGGGCCAACCGCACAGCTCCCGACATCAATTTGCCATGCGAAGCATATGCCGCAACAGGGTCCTTCGGGGGTCTGACGGGACCGTCCGGGGGCGGACGCTGCAAGCCAAGGTTCTGAGCCCTTGAGAAGGGGCCCGAGCACCACCACAGGGGTCCCGCCGTGCGTCGCGGCTTGCGCATTGCCACCCGCGCGATGCAGGGGCGGGCCAGCGTCCAGGCTCAGTAGTAACCCCGTCAGTAGCCCTGGATGTACGCCTGCATCTGCTCGATCAGGTACTGCTTGTCCGAGAGCATCATCTGCATGACGTCGCGCATGGAGATGAGGCCGCTCGCGGATCCGTCTTCGCCCACGAGGAGATGCCGCGTCTCGTGCTCCTTCATGAGCGTGGCGCACTCCACCTCGTTCAGGTCGGGGCCCACCACCGGCACGTCATGCCGCATCGCCTCGAGGATGGGCGTCTGGCAATCCAGCCCGCGCGACAGGATGCGGGTGACGAGGTCTCGCTCGGTGATGAGCCCGACGATCTTGCCGTGCTGCTTCACCGCGACCGCGCCGATGTGTCGCTTCGACATCAGGTCGGCTGCCTCACGACAGGTCGCGCTCGACTCGAGTCCGAGCACGTTCCGGACGACATAGCTGGAGATGCTGGCCATGGCGGAATCCTCCGTCGGTCCTCTGAATCTTTACGCCTTTCCGCCTCGAGGTGCACGCCGCGGCCGGAGGAAAGGTCGTCGAGCCAAACCACGGCCGTGCGACGCTGCGCCGCATGATCCAGGGACTGGTGGTGGCGCTTGCGCTGGCAGCGGGAACCCCGGATGCGCAGGAGAAGCTCGGGCAGGACTTCTGGAAATGGCGAGCGGAGACCCAGCCCGCGGGTCCCGATGACATCCCCCGCATCGGCCGCCCCCCGGGCTGGGCTCCGGACTGGTCGCAGGCGAGCATCGGCCGCCGCCGCGCGACGCTGGCCGATCTGGAGAAACGCTTCCGGGCCCTGCCGTTGCGGACCGAGATCGCGGCCGAGGTCGATCGACGGCTGATCGGGTCCGCGCTGGCCCGGGTCCGATGGGAGCTCGAGGTGAACCCGGTCTGGCGCCAGAGCCCCGCCTTGTGGGTCGACCAGGCGCTGGCGAGCCCGCATGAGCTGCTGGTCATCCCGCCCCCCTTCGATTCCCAGCGAAGCCGGGACCTCGTGAGGCGCCTGGATGCCGTGCCCGCGCTGGTGAACCAGGCCAGGGAGAACCTGGACCGGATGCGTGGGCCGTTCCTTCGCGTGGCGCTGGAGCAGCTCCGTGACGTGCGTCCACGGATGTCACGGATGGCCCAGGCCCTGCAGCCGGCCCTCGCGGGGGACGCCGCGAACGCCATCGTTCCCTCCGCCGAGCGGGCGGCGACGGCGCTGGAGTCGTTCCGGACCTGGCTGGAGCAGCGCGCGAAGGGCCTTCCCGAGGAGACCGCGGTCGGCCGCCAGGCGTACCTCTTCTTCCTCCGGGAGGTCGCCCTGGTTCCGTTCACCCCGGAGCAGCTGGTCGCCGCCGGGCGGCAGGAGCTCGACCGCGCCCTGACCTTCGAGGCGCTGGCCCTCGACCGGAGCCGTTCGATCCCGCCGCTTCCTCTTCTATCGGGAATGGCGGCGGTGGTGGATCGCGAGCGCGCCGACGAGGAGCGGGTGCGGAAGTTCTACCTGGACCGGCAGCTACTGACGCTTCCCGCGTGGCTCGGTCACTACCGTTTCCGGCCGATGCCGGACTACCTCGCGCCGATGGCCGACGTCGGCGTGCCGGACGACCTCACCGGCCCTGGTCGCCTGGGGCAGGACGGCACCGCGTACGTGGAAGCGCCCTCCGAGCGGATGGGGTACTTCCAGGGAGCGGCGGCAAGGGACCCGCGCCTGCAGATCATGCACGAGGGCGCTCACTATCTACAGACCGCGCTCTCCTCGGCGAATCCGAGGCTGCTTCGCAGGCACTACTACGATTCCGGTACCCCGGAGGGCCTGGCCTTCTACGACGAGGAGATGCTCCTCCAGGCAGGACTCTTCGACGACAGCCCACGGAGCCGTGACGTCGTCTACAACATGATGCGGCTGCGCGCCCTGCGGGTGGAGAGGTGGACGTGAAGCTCGCGCTGGGGCAATTCACGCTCGACCAGGCTGCGGACTATCTCGCGACCACCGTGCCCATGGACCGCGGCACGGCGCGCGCCGAGGCTGCGCTGTTCGCCAGCACCCCCGGGCAAGCCATCAGCTACCAGATCGGGAAGCTGCAGATCCTCCGGCTCATCGCCGATGCCCGGCTCCGGCACGGCGAGAAATTTCGCCTGCGCGACATTCACGACTTCCTGTTCGCCAACGGCTATGTCCCCGTGTCGCTCCTGAGGTGGGAGTACCTCGGACTTCGCGACGAGGTGGACGCCCTGGACCGCCTTCGCTGAGCGTGTGGCGTCGGCAGCGACCCCCCCGTCCGCCGATGACCCGGGGTTTCCCCGCGCTCGCTCAGCTCCAGTGCATCGACAGCGAGCGGCGTCCGTCGCGCTCGACGATCTCCCAGTGGGCCTGCGGCGGCACGTGCACCGGATGGGTTCGCGCAGGTCGGCGAGCCAGGGTGAGCCCGCGGCGGGAACGCTCGAGGCTTCGCTGGGCCACCTGCGCGCGCCGCTCGACGACGAGGACCGTCGCGAGCACCGCCGCAGCCAGCAAGATGCCGCCCGGCAGATGGAACGCGGCGACCGCCGGAACCGCCAGCAGCGCCGACAAGAGCGCGATTCCCCCGGCCCGAGGCTCGGATGAGTAGGACAGGGAGG
>JBKPMY010000436.1:0-10397 GCA_046732375.1 Myxococcota bacterium | reverse complement strand
GCGCTGATCCTCTCGCGCCACTCAGGGCAAGTGGTTGCCGGTCAGGACTTCCCACTCCCGCGCTCGAAGGCGGTCGACGCTCTGGCGAACGAGCTCGCGATTCCGGAGCGCTCGGCGCGCGCCCTGGCCGAAGCGGTCCGGATCCGAGCGGAGCTTCGGGGGTGGGACCGGCGGACCGTCGACGGGCTCGCGATCGAGGCGGATGCGGATCGCGTGCAGGTCGCGGACGCATCCGTCCCGTTGCCCGACTACAGGCGCGACGACGCACCCGTCGAGATCCAGGTCTTCGGACTCGTCGGATCAGAGCGGGTGAGCATCCTTTGTCCCGGTCGCGCGGTGCGACTCGAAGGTGGACAGAGCGACGACCTGGGTCCCGGATGGCAAGCCCTTCGGGCGGCACTCCGGAGCGGAGCGCTCCTGTGTGCGGGCGGAGCGTGGTCGGTCCGCGTCGCCGGAAGCCAGCCGCGTCCGTACGCCGGCGTCTTTTCCTTCCGGCCGCTTCCCGAGCGACAGCCCGAGACGGGTACGACGCCACGCGAGGCACGGGCCCGACGTGGGTCGGAGGTCATCTTCCGCACCACGCTCGCTTCCTATGTCGCGGGCGTCCTCGCCGCGGAGCACGCGGCGCTCACCGGCGAGGCGGCAGTCGCACTGGCACAGGTCATCGCGCACGACGGACACGTGGAGCGGCACGCTCGCCGCCCCCTCTGCGACACCACCCACTGCCAGGCATTCCTCGGCACGGCGGTGCCGACTCCCGAGGTCACCCGCGCACTCGCCCTTCCCGAGCTCCCGACGCGGAGCTGGTTGCCGTACTTCCGGGGTGGCGACGACCCCTGGGAGGTCCGTCTCTCCCGCGCCGAGGTTCGAGCGGCGGTCGGGGACGCGGAGCGACTGCAGGGAGACGGGCGAACGGTGGAGGTCACCCGGGCCACCGGCGTCGAGCGCGTCCCCTGCGAGAGGGTCCGCGCGGCGCTCCGTCTCCCCGGGTGCCCGATCGACGGAGTTTTCCAGGAGGAGACGGTGCGTCTGTCGGGACGGGGACGCGGTCACGGCCTCGGCCTCGACGTCGAGGCGGCGCGGCGCTCCGGTCTGAGCGCGGAGGAGCTTCTCCGGCGAGCGTATGGACTCGGCCCGTGAGCCGGGTGGCATCCCGGGGCGCCGGTGAGCAGCGTGCTCCAATCACCCCGGAGCGCACGCCATGATCGACTTCAAGCACTGTGCTGCCCGCCTGCCCGCCCAGGACCTCGGACGTGCGCGCGCCTGGTACGCCGACAAGCTGGGACTGAGGCCGGCGGAAGAGCGCCCCGGCGGCCTGCGGTACCTCGTGAACGGAATCGAGTTCGTGGTCTACCAGTCCGCCGGCAAGTCGGACGGGACCTTCACCCAGTTCGGCTTCACCGTGGCCGACATCGAGGAAGCGGCGGCCACGCTGCGGGCGCGCGGGGTGACGCTGGAGGAGTACAACTTCCCCGGCTTCACGACGCACGAGGGCATCGCCGACATCCAAGGAAACTATCCGAGCAAGGGGAAGGGCGAGCGCGCCTGCTGGTTTCGGGATTCCGAAGGGAACCTGATCGGGATGGGCGAGATCGTGCGCTGACCGACGCAGGTCCGCTGGTGTGAGCACGCCTGCCGCGCCCGCGTCGCTGCGGAAGATCACCGGGCCGTCACCTTGCCGCGGCAAGCAGCAGCGGGGCGCGATAAGGAGCGGGCGTGACGAGTCACGGCCAGTTCTGCTCCATCGCCCGCGCGCTCGACGTGCTGGGGCAGCGGTGGGTGCTTCTCGTGATCCGGGAGCTCCTCATGGGTAGCCGGCGCTTCGGCGAGATCCGGCACGGGCTGCCGCGCATCTCTCGCACCATGCTCTCCGCCAGGCTCCGCGAGCTGGTCGACAGCGGCATCGCCCTTCGCGGCCAGGACGCTGAAGGACCCTTCTACGAGCTGACGCCGGCAGGTCGCGAGCTGGAGGGCACGCTCCGGGAGCTCGGGGTGTGGGGACAGCGCTGGCTCTCGCGCGAGCTGCACGCCGAGGAGCTGGATACCGACGCGCTCGTCGCCGACATGCGGCGGCGCGTGGACCGGGATGCGCTCCCCCGCTCGCCGGTCGTCGCCCGCATCGAGACCTGGGTCGACCCGCGGCGCCGGGAGGAGCGATTCCTCCTGCTCCGGCGCAGCGAGGTGTCGCTCTGCACGGCGAGCGCCGGCTTTCCGGTGGAGCTCCACGTCCGGGCGCCGCTCCGGACGCTCACCGCCTGGTGGCGAGGCGATGTCTCGCTCTCCCAGGCGCGGGCCTCCGGGCTGGTCGTCGATGGACGGCGGGAGTGGGTCCGCGCCTTCCCCCGCTGGTTCGAGCGGTACCTCTTCGCCGGCGTTCCGCCTGCACGCTGAGTCGCCCCCGGTACGGATTTCGTACCACCGGGCGCCCGGGGCCTCGCTATGTGGTCATTGATGGAGCCCCGCCCCTTCCACGTTCGCCTCGCCCGCCCCGACGAGCTCGCCGCGCTCGGGAACCTGGTCGCCGAGGCCTACGCGGCCCTCCCCGGCATGCCCGGGCCCGAGGAGCAGCCGGGCTACTACGCGATGGTACGCGACGCCGCCGCACGCGTGCGCAACCCCGCCATCCGGATCCTCGCCGCGGTCACGCCCGGCGGGGAGCTGCTGGGGAGCGCGGACTTCATCGAGGACATGGCTCACTACGGCTCCGGTGGGACCGCCTCCACGCGCGTCGACGCCGCGGGCATCCGGCTCCTCGCCGTCGCTCCCACCGCCCGCGGCCAGGGGATCGGCAAGGCCCTGACCCGCCACTGCATCGAGCGGGCGCGCGGACTCGGCCGGTCCAGCCTGGTCCTGCACACCACCCGGGCGATGGAGACGGCGTGGCGGATGTACGAGCGGCTCGGGTTCCGCCGGAGCTCCGACCTCGATTTCCGGCAGGGGAACCTGGAGGTCTTCGGCTTCGAGCTCTACGGAGCGAATCTCCAGACGGACGTCGTGGAACCGCCGGCCGTGTAGCCGCCGGTGATCAGAGCCTGGCCTCCGTCGAGCGGCGTCAAGGCAGGGAAGAACCGCATCGCCTCCTTGTCGCCGACCGGAAGAGAACGCAGCAACCCGCGGTCGAGACGTTCCGCCAAGACCGTCGCTCCTCCGACGGCGAGGGCCGAGCCATCGGAAAGCCCCAGAGCGCTGAACTTGTAGCGACCCTGGAAGAGATCGGGGCCGGGGAGAAACCGGTTCTCGAAGGGATCGAAGATCTCCGTGCTGTTCAGCCCATCTCCATCCGGGTCTCGATTCCCTCCGAGGATGAGGATCCTGCCGTCCGGCAACCGCGCAGACGCATGCTTCTCCCGGGGCGTGGCCAGAGCGGACACCGATTCGAAACGTTCCAGGGACGGGTCGTAGATCTCCGCGGCGGTGGTCACCACCTTCCCGCCGCTCGTTCCGCCGGCGATGAGCAGCCTCCCGTCAGGCAGCGCGATGACCCCGTAGGGGCGCCGGGGGGTCACCATCGGCGCAATCTCCTCGAAGCGCTCGCTCTGGGGGTCGAACAGCTCCGCGCTCGCCGTCGGCGACGCACCGAGACCCGAGACGTCTCCTCCGAGGACGAGGACCTTGCCACTCGAGAGAAGGACCGCCGCATGATCCGACCTCGGCCTGATCGGAGGCGACACTGGGCGAAAGGCGCCGCTCGCCGGGTCGAACAGCTCGGCGCTGCTCACCCCACCCAGCCCACCGACGATGAGGACCCGGCCGTCACCCAGCAGGGTCGCGGTGTGTCCGGCGCGCGGTTGAAGAAGGTCCGGAGCGTGGATGCTCACCCCGGCCGAGGGATCGTAGAGCTCGACGCTGCTCTGAGCTTGTTCGGGGGTTCCTCCGCCTGCGATGAGGACGCGCCCGTCGAGAAGAAGCGTCGCCGTGTGCTGTGACCGGCGGACGAGCATGTCCCCCAGCGACGCCACGGTCCCGGCCGCCCTTTCTGAGTCCTCCCCCCGACATGACCCCGCGAGCACCCCGACGAGCAAGCCGCCCCCGAGCCTCCGGATCATGGACGGTGTCCGCACCGACGGCACCTCCTGGCCCTCGGGAACCGGGCCGAGTCCCTTCTACCGCGTCGCGCGATGCAGCTCCCGGGCGAGCGCCCCCACCTGTTGCGCGTCCACCACGAAGGTGAGCTGAAGCGGAGACCCGTGCAGCGCGTGCACCGCGATTCCCTGCCCCGCGGCCAGCTCGAGCGCGCCGGCGAGCACCGTCGAGTCCGTCCCCACCCCTGGGCCAGCCAGTGTCACCGTGCCCAGCCCGGGGCGTGGCTCGGCTCCGAGCGCCCGCATCCCCACGTCGAACACCTCCACCCCGTGCACGTCCTGGAGAGGCACCACCAGCAAGAGGCGCTCGGTCCCACCACGCGACCCGGCCACCAGCCGGAGGCGGACCTCGTCCTCGGCGAGCCGGCGCAGCACCGGCTCCAGCCGGGCGTCGCCCACCTCGAGCACCCGGATCTCGGTGTCGGTGGCCACCGCCCTCACCGGTGCGGGCTCGGCGCCGATGCGCGAGCCGGTGCCGCCCCCGTGCGTGCTCCGTGCCTCGATGACGATGCCCGCGTTCCGCGCGAACTCCACTGCCTGTGCATTGAGCACCCGGGCTCCCGCGGCCGCCAGCTCCTGCATCGTCTCGTAGTCCAGGGTCTCCAGCTTCCTGGCCTCCGGGACCACCCGCGGGTCGGCGGAGAAGATGCCGTCCACGTCCGAGTAGATCTCGCAGACCTCGGCCCCGAGCGCGGCGGCGAGGGCCACCGCGGTGGTGTCGCTCCCTCCGCGCCCGAGCGTGGTCACCTCGCGGTTCCGCGAGACGCCCTGGTACCCGGCGACGATCACCACCCTCCCCTTCACCAGCTCCTCGCGGATGCGGACCGGCCGCACCTCGACGATTCGCGCCTGCGAGTGCGCGTCGTCGGTGATGATCCCGCTCTGGCTGCCAGTGAAGCTGATCGCCGGCACCCCCTGCTCCTGCAACGCCATGGAGAGGAGGGCCATGCTGATCCGCTCGCCACAGGTCAGCAGCATGTCCAGCTCCCGGCGGGGGGGATCCGAGGACATCCGCTTGGCCAGGGTGAGCAGCTCGTCGGTGGTGTCGCCCATGGCCGAGACCACCACCACCATCTGGTGGCCGTCGGCTCGCCTGGCTGCCACCCGCGCCGCAACCTTCCGGATGCGCTCCACGTCGGCGACCGAGGAGCCTCCGAACTTCTGCACGATCACGCTCATGTCGGGTCGATGTCGTTGCACCGGCCAGGCCACGGAAAGAATCCGTGGGCCGCGCGTGTTGACAGACCGGTGCCCAACCATAGTATCGCCCGCCCGCTCCCGAGGAACGACAGTCCAATGACGGCGATGATCGAGGTCACCGGGCTCACCAAGCGGTACCGCGACCGGGTCGCGGTGGAGGACCTGACCTTCACCGTTCCCCAGGGGGAGATCCTCGGGTTCCTCGGCCCCAACGGGGCCGGCAAGTCCACCACCATGAAGATCCTCACCGGTTACCTGCCCGCCACCAGCGGCACGGTGAAGGTCGCGGGGTTCGACGTCTTCGAGGAGCCCTACGAAGTGAAGCGGCGCACCGGCTACCTGCCCGAGACGCCGCCGCTCTACCCGGAGATGACCGTCCGGGGCTATTTGAAGTTCGTCGCCTCCATCAAGGGTGTCCGGCGCGGCCAGATGGCCGCGGAGCTGGAGCGAGTCGCCCACGCCACCGGCGTCGCCGAGGTGATGGAGCGCCTCATCCAGAACCTGTCCAAGGGGTACCGGCAGCGGGTGGGCGTCGCCCAGGCCCTGCTCGGCAACCCCCCGGTCCTGATCCTCGACGAGCCCACCGAGGGCCTCGATCCCAGCCAGCGCGCGGAGGTGCGCCAGCTGATCAAGGGCCTCGCCGGGCAGCACACGGTCATCCTCTCCACCCACATCCTCTCGGAGGTCACCATGACCTGCGAGCGGGTACTCATCCTCAACCAGGGACGGATGGTGGCCTTCGACGAGATCCGGAACCTGGCCCACGCGCTGGGACAGGGCGACCAGACCTCGCTGGAGGACATCTTCCTCAAGCTCACCGCCGCCGCCTGACGCCGCAAACGGAGCACGACCCGCATGCGCAACGCGCTGGCCATCGCCCGCAAGGAGCTGGGCATCTACTTCAGCACGCCGTGGGCCTACGTGGTCTTCACGGCGATGCTCGGAATCTCGTCGTTCTTCTTCGTGAACCTCCTGGCCACCTTCAAGGAGGTCCAGGGGCTGGCCCGCGTCTACGGCTGGGCCCGGCTGCCGCCGGAGTACGGGCTGTTCAAGAACCTGACCGACGGCATCGTGGTCCAGCTCTGGGACGTCATCGGCGTCATCACCCTCTTCGTCGCCCCCTTCCTCTCCATGCGGCTCTTCGCCGAGGAGAAGCGCAACCGGACCTTCGAGCTGCTGATGACCGCGCCGGTGCGGCCCTGGGAGATCGTCCTCGGCAAGTACCTCGGCGGCGTGGGGGTGATCTGGGCCACCCTCGGCCTGACGATCATCTTCCCCATCACCCTGTCGCTCTTCGGTTCCAGCGAGTCCGGCACCGCGCTGGAGTGGAGCACGGTGGCCCTCGGCTTCGGGGGGCTCCTGCTCTGGGGGGCGACCTGTCTCGGGGTCGGGATGTTCGTCTCCGCCCTCACCGAGAGCCAGATGCTCGCGGCCTTCCTCACCTTCGCCATCCTGCTTCCCTGGATGTTGCTCCGCGGCCTGGCCCAGAGCGCCGACGAGCCGTGGCGGAGCATCGCCAACCACCTCTCGTTCAGCTCGCAGCTGTCCACGCTCTCGCGGGGAGTGCTGGACCTCAAGGCACTGGTCTTCTTCCTCTCGGTGATCCTCTTCTCGCTGCTGCTCACCCATCGCACGGTGGAAGCGCAGCGCTGGGCCTGACCGATGAACACCCGTACCCTGGGAAAGATCCTCGGAGCGCTGGGCCTGGTGGCGCTGCTGTCCGCCCCTTACACCTACTTCGTGACCACCGGGTCCCCCTGGATGGCGATGGTCAAGGCCGTGCTGGGCGTGCTCCTCATCGGCGCCTACTTCGCCACCAACCTCGGTGAGTTCGGTCAGTTCGCCTCGCGCCGGAGCACCTTCTACCTGGTCTCCACCATCGCCACCGTCCTGGTGGTGCTGTTCGGTCTGGTGGCGGTGAACTACGTCGCCGTGAAGAAGAGCAAGAGCTGGGACCTCACCACCAAGAAGATCTTCACCCTCGCCCCCCAGACCAAGAGCGCCCTCGGCTCGCTCAAGGAGAAGGTGCGGGCCTACGCCTTCCTCTCCCCGAGCGATCCGGATTACGAGCAGGTGGACCGGCTGCTCCAGCGCTACCGGGAGCAGGCGCCGGATCGGTTCGAGGTGGTGTTCAAGGACCCGCGGAAGGCCCCGGACCTGGCGCAGAAGTACCAGCTGCGCGAGGGCCAGACGACGCTGGTCCTCACCCGCGGCACGGGTGACAAGGAGAACCACACCACGGTCTCGGTGTCGGGCGGGGTCACCGAGCAGGACCTCACCAACGCGCTGATCAAGCTCAACTCGGTCGGCGAGCAGAAGGTCTACTTCACCACCGGGCACGGCGAGTGGCCGCTCGAGCCGAGCCAGCCCCGCGACCCCGGGTCCCTGAGCGAGCTCAGGAAGACGTTGCTCCAGGAGGGCTACGTCCCCAGCACCCTCAATCTCGCCGACGGCAAGGAGGTCCCGAAGGTCGCCGCGCTGGTGGTGGTCGCGGGCGCGCGGAGCAAGTTCACCAAGGCCGAGGCGGACCAGCTGGCGAAGTACCTCGAGCAGGGAGGCCGGATGCTCTACTTCGCCGAGGCCTCCGCCGAGCCGGGACTGGACGCAGTGCTCGCCCGGTACGGCGTCCAGGTCGACCCTGGGCTGGTGGCGGACGACGTCTACGCCATCGACAGCCCGTACCTGGTGGTGTCCCACTTCTTCGGCGACACCGAGCTGGCCCGCGACCTCAAGAAGGCCCAGTACAACCTCCAGTTCCCCACCGCGCGCGGGCTGACCGCGCTCAAGGAGGGCCTCGCCGAGGGGACCGACGTCGCGACGGTCCTCACCACCTCGCCCAACGGGTTCGAGGTGAAGAGCCCGACCGAGAATCCGGAGCGGCAGAGCGGAGCCAAGGCGGGGAGCATCCCCCTCGTCCTCCAGGCCACCCGGAACGTCGGAACCGCGGAGGGGAAGCGGAACGACGAGATGCGGCTGGTCGCCTTCGGTGACTCGGAGATCCTGGTCGACCCCAACTGGGGAGACGAGCCCAACCGCAACATGGTGATGAACGCCTTCGCCTGGGCGACGAGCCAGGTGCAGAAGATCACCATCCGCCCGCCGGACCGGGACATCTCCACCATCGACCTGGACGCGCCCCGGCTGGCCCGGATCCGGTTCCTGGCCACCGACCTGGTGCCCTTCGGCCTGCTCGCGGTGGGCCTGGCGATCTGGCTGAACCGCCGCAACAAGTGACATGAGCGCCCGGAGCAAGAACCTCTGGACCCTGCTGGGGGCGGCGGTGATCGCCGTGGGTCTCGGCCTCTACGCCTGGTTCGGGGTGATGAAGGGCGAGGAGAAGGAGGCCGAGAAGAAGCGGGCCGCGGAGCGGCTGGTCCAGCCCGTGTCGCGACCGGACGGCGGCACCGACACGGTCCGCTACGACCGGCTGGTGGTGAAGGCCAAGGGTCAGACCACCGAGCTCGCGCGGCTTCCCGACCAGTCCTGGGTCATCACCAGTCCCCTGAAGACCGGCGCCGACGTGCAGACCGCCGAGGGGATCGTCAGCGCGCTTCAGTTCGCGCGGATCCGCGCGACGGTGGAGGAGAAGCCGACGCCCGAGGACCTCCATCGCTTCGGCCTGGACAAGCCGGGCGTGGAGGTCGTCGCCTCGGCGGAGGGCGTGCAGCCGCTGACCGTTCGCATCGGCGTCGAGAATCCCTACGACTCGAGCGCCTACCTCCAGCGTGAGGGAGACGCCAAGGTCTACTCCGTCGACGGATCGACGCGCACCAACCTGGACAAGGCGACGTTCGATCTGCGCGACCGCGACGTCCTAGCGGTCCGGGACCTGGGCATCACCCGCATCGAGGTCCGGGGCCAGAAGCGCGACTGGTCGGTGGGCCGGGATCCGGGCCAGCCCTACGTCTTCCTCCGTCCGGTGAAGGAGGATGCGGACACCGGCGCCATCTCCTCGTGGCTGAGCTCGCTGCGGAGCACGAAGGCCACGAAGTACCTCCAGGACAGCCCTGGGGAGCGCAAGCGCACCGGGGTGGAGAAGCCGGTGGTCGAGGCGACCTTCCAGCGCGGGACCACCGAGACGGTGCGGGTACGGCTCGCTGCCGGGAAGGGCGCGACCGACCCGGTCTACGTCCTCCGCGAGGACCAGTACGGCTCCGCGCTGGCCGAGGTGCCGCGAGCGGCGCTGGCGGCGCTGGAGAAGAGCCCGGCCGAGCTCCGTGACCGCTCGGTGCTCCGCGCGAAGCCGGAGGAGGTGAGCCGGATCCGGATCGGCACCGGTGACCAGGCGCTCGTCGTCGAACGCGAGCGCCCGGCAGACGGTGGACCGGAGAGCTGGCGCATCGGCGGTCCGACCGGGGCGGTCGCGGACTCCTTCAAGGCCAGCTCGCTGCTCTACAACCTCACCTCGCTCCGTTCCGAGGCGACCGAGGAGAAGCTTCCGGCCGACCCGAAGTCGACGGGCCTTGGACCGGCGGCGCGGACGATCGGCTTCGAGGGGCAGGACGGAAAGGCGCTGGGCAGCATCAGCCTCGGGGGCTCGTCGAAGAAGCCGGCGGGGACGTTCGTGCGTGACGACCGCGGCCGGGTGGTCCTCGTCGACAGCGCGCGACTCAAGGAGCTGCCGTCCAGAGCGGCCGACTTGCTGCCACCACCGCCACCGCCGCCGCCCCCCGCTGCTCCGCCCGGCGCGGACGCGGGAAGCTGAGGGCTGTCCGGCCGAGGCTGCACAACGCTCAGAGGCTAAAGCAACAACCTCGACTGCGCGCCAAGTGGGGCCCGGCCACTTCCCTGCCAGCTCGGTGACACCCCGGAAACTGGGTTCAAGACGCCCGGGCCGCCGCTGTCCTATCCACGGGCCATGACGCGACTCCGTTCCCACGGTGCGCTCCTGGTCGGGCTGCTCACCGCCTCCAGCTGCGCCCGGGCGCCGGTGCCACCCGCGCCGGCCGCGCCCGCCTCCGCTGTCGTCACCGCCGATGCAGGAGCGGTGGCGGGTCCCCCCGACGGGCTCTTCCGCCTTCCGGCCGGGATTCGCCCCACCGCCCAGTCGATCTCGCTCGCGATCGACCTGTCGCAGCCGCGCTTCGACGGCTCCACGGACATCCAGCTCCGGGT
>JBKPMY010000435.1:0-11803 GCA_046732375.1 Myxococcota bacterium | reverse complement strand
CGGTGGCAGCTCCATCCTCCGGCCCTACACGGCGAACCTCTTCTTCGCCCCGATGGCCCGGCTGTCCCTGTTCCCCATCGCCTTCTTCTCCGACGGGTTCTTCGCCGGCATCGGCATCTTCGGGGACTACGCGATGTCGCTGGGGCTGAAGAGCAAGTTCCAGGACACCACCGACAGCTTCGAGAAGGGCACCACCTACAATCGCTGGCAGGCGGGCATCGAATGGCGGATGCGCTTCTGGAGCGAGTCCGACTTCGCCATCGTTCCCTTCTTCGCCTACGGCAAGCAGAAGTTCGTGACCGATGGAGACCCGAGCGGCAGCGGGTTCAACGGGCTCCCGCAGTTCAGCCTCTCGGGCTACAAGTTCGGCCTGCGGGTCGACATCCCGGTCTCGAGCGGCTTCTGGATCATCGTCGGCGGCGACTACATGATCTGGAGCACCAAGGATCTTCCGGTCCAGGACGCGACGGGCGTGAACTCGGTCGTCTTCACCGGCAGCGGGCACGCGATCGAGGCCGAGCTCGGCTTCCACATCCACCTCTTCGGGCCGGTCGCGCTGCGCGTCTTCGGCACCTACCAGTCCACGTCCTTCACCTTCGACGAGGGGCAGCCGGAAGCGGCCGGGAGCGCGACTGATCGCTACCTGGGCGGCCGGGTGATGCTGCGTTTGCAGTTCTAGGGCATCTTGAATGAGCGCGGCTCCGCTCCGTTCCTAGTGGTGCAACGAGGGGGCGAATGGTTCGCCCTCTCTCCACAAAGGACGAAGCACACTCATGAAGCGCAATTTCCTCTCCGCCGTCGCACTCGCCGTCGCTCTGCCGCTTGCCGCATTTGCTCAAGCTCCCGCCACCGGAAGCGACACCAGCACCACTGCGGCTCCGGCGACCAAGTCGGAGAGCAAGTCAGAGACGAAGACCAGCACCCAGGCCGACGGCTCCACGAAGACCGAGAAGAAGCACTCGGAGAAGAAGGCCAAGAAGACCGCTCCCCGGCACAAGGCCGCGAAGCGCAGCGCGGAGCAGGCGTCCCCGGCTCCCGCGGTGAAGTAAGCAACCTCCCAGGCAATCGTCCGGCGGGCGCGGCGTTCCTCTGTCGGGACCGCCGTCGCCCGCCGTCTTTTCATCCGGGCGCCGGGCGGGCCGTCCCATGCTCCGCGCGCAACGAGTTCCGATCCGGATCGCAGGGTGGCTCTTCCTGTTGCTGCTCTGCCTCGCCGTCGCGGCGTATGCGTTCGCGTTCCTCGTGCTGGGCGAGCAGATGTATGCACCCAACCTCGCGGCCAGCTTTCTCGCACACTCCACGAGCCTGAAGCTCCACGTCGCCGGCGGCGGCCTCGCCCTCCTGATCGGCCCGCTCCTCATCGTCGGGCCAGGACCACGACGCGGACGCCATCGCATCCTCGGGAGGCTCTACGCCAGCGCCGTGCTCCTGGGAGGAATCGGGGGGCTCTCGCTCGCGCGCTTCTCCTACGGAGGCTGGGTGACCCACCTGGGCTTCGCGGCGCTGGGCGTCGCCTGGATCGGCGCGACCGCTGCGGCCTGGCTCCGCATCCGGGTGGGGGACGTGGCCGGGCATCGGGCGTGGATGACCCGGAGCTTCCTGCTCACGCTCGCGGCGGTGACCTTGCGGATCGAGCTGCCGCTGGCGGGCCTGCTCGGAATCCCTTTCCAAGATAGCTACGCCGTCGTCTCCTGGATGTGCTGGGTCCCCAATCTGGTGCTGGCCGAGATCATCGTCCGGCGTTCCGGGTGGAGCCGCTCGCCGTCGCTGGGCCTTGCTTCCACCGCCTGAGCACGGGCCCGTCCGGGGTTCGGGCTGGCCTCCCTCATCGGCCGCGACGGATGCGCCGGTGGAGGGCCTCGTCTCCGATCGGCAGGAAGGCCGAGCGCGGGACCCGCCCGCCGTCGTGCACCTTCACCCCCTCGGCCCGGAGCCGCTTCGCCTGCTCCAGGCGGACCTCCTCGGCCATCGTCCGGTCCGCCCGCAGCACACGCCACCAGGGCAGGCGCGACCCGATGCGGGCCATCACCTTGCCGATCAGCCGCGCGCGCCCCGGGAGCCCGGCCAGCACCGCCACCCGTGAGTAGCTGAGCACCCGTCCCCGCGGGATGGCCCGCACCACCCGGGCCACGGTGCGTTCGAGCTCCTCTCGATGCAGCGGCACGCCGAGCGGCTAGCTGCCCTCGACGAAGGACCGGAGCCGCTTGCTCCGCGACGGATGACGCAGCTTCCGGAGCGCCTTGGCCTCGATCTGCCGAATGCGCTCGCGGGTCACCTCGAAGTCCTGACCCACTTCCTCGAGCGTGTGATCCGACTTCTCCCCGATGCCGAACCGCATCCGCAGCACCTTCTCCTCGCGCGGGGTGAGCGTGGCCAGCACCTTCCGGGTCTGCTCGGCCAGATTCATGTTGATCACCGCGTCCGAGGGAGAAACCAGGCTCTTGTCCTCGATGAAGTCGCCGAGGTGGGAATCCTCCTCCTCGCCGATCGGCGTCTCGAGGCTGATCGGCTCCTTGGCGATCTTCAGGACCTTCCGGACCTTGTCCAGCGGGAGCTCCATCTTCTCCGCGATCTCCTCGGGAGTGGGCTCGCGGCCGATCTCCTGCACCAGGTAGCGGCTGGTGCGGATCAGCTTGTTGATGGTCTCGATCATGTGCACCGGGATGCGGATGGTGCGCGCCTGATCGGCGATGGCGCGGGTGATCGCCTGGCGGATCCACCACGTCGCGTAGGTGCTGAACTTGTACCCGCGCTTGTACTCGAACTTGTCGACGGCCTTCATCAGGCCGATGTTCCCCTCCTGGATCAGGTCGAGGAACTGCAGGCCGCGGTTGGTGTACTTCTTGGCGATCGACACCACCAGGCGGAGGTTGGCCTCCACCAGCTCGGCCTTGGCCCGCTCGGCCTTGCGCTCGCCGACCCGGATCGCCTCGTAGTTGCGGCGAAGCAGCTCCACCGGGAGGTTGGCCTCCTCCTCGACACGCTTGATCTTCCGCACCGAGGTGCGGACGTCGCGGTCGATGGCCTCCAGCTGCTCCTGGGTGACGTTGAGCCGCTTCTGCAGCTTCTTCGCCGTGGCCGGATTCTCCCGGGACTCGCGGAGCATCGGCCGGAGCTCCTTCATCTCCACGCCCAGCGAGCGCTCCATCTGCCGCAGCTCGTCCTCCGCCTTCTCCACCCGCTCGATGAGCCCGCGGAGGTTGAAGACGATGCGGTCGATCTGCTTCTTGTTGAGCCGCATCTCCTCCAGCACCTCCATCATCTTGGTGCGGGCGTCGCGGATCTCCTGCTTCACTTCCTTGCGCTTGGCCTCGGAAAGCTTCTTCTTCCCGCTGAGCTCCTCCTCCAGCGCGTCCACCACCTCGGCGTGCTTCCGGATCCGCTCGATCTGCTTGCAGATCTGCTCGATGCGGTTGAGCTCGCTCTGGTTCAGCTGCGCGGCGGACTCGCCCTCGGCGGCCTCGGCCTCGGCTTCCGACTCGGACTCGCCCTGGTTCTCCTCGGGAGCGTCCTTCACCACCTCGCGGATCCGGAGCTTTCCGCTCCGGAGGCGATTGCCCATGTCGAGGATGTCCGCCACCGCCAGCCGGCAGGCGAGCAGCGCCCGGAGGACTTCCTTCTCGCCCTCCTCGATGCGCTTGGCGATCTCCACCTCGCCCTCGCGGGTGAGCAACGAGACCGAGCCCATCTTCCGGAGGTAGAGGCGGACCGGATCGTTCGACTTGCCGCCCGGCTCGTCGTCCTCGTCCTTCTCCTCCTCCTCCTCGACCTCCTTGGCGGCCGGCTCCTCCGAGGCGGCGACGGTGGGCTTGGTCTCCGAGCCCTGCGCCGCCTTCTGCGCGTCGACGATCTCGATCTCGTTGTCGCCGAACATCGACATCACGTCGTCGATCTGGTCGGACGAGACGATGTCCGCGGGGAGCGCGTCGTTGACCTCGTCGTAGGTCAGGTAGCCCTTGGCCCGGCCCGCCTCCAGGAGGTCCTTCACCTCCTTGCGGTCCGCGATGGGCTCTTCCTCTTCCGCCTCCTCCACCGCGTCGGGGTCCACCTCGACTGCCGCGGCGAGCTCCTCGGCCTGCTCCTCCGGGTCCACCTCCTCGTGAGCCGCCACCGGCTTCTTCGCCCGCCGCGCATCGGCGGTCGCCTTGCCGGCTGCGGGCTTCTTCTTCGACTCCTTCTCCTTCGAGGGAGCCTTCAGCCGGGACGAGCGGGCGGCGATGGAGGACTTGGCGGACTTCTTGGTGGGCATCGGGGAACGACTCCGGAAATCTGGGAAATCTAAGTGTGAACGCGCGGCTTTATCACCGGAGCGCGCACGGTCACAAACTACCAGTGGGGGGTGGGGAAGGGGCGGCCTCGAGCAGGCGCTTCAGCCTGAGTAATTCTCCCCGCTCCTCCTGCAACCTTTTCGTCTCCTCGTCCAGCTCGTGCGCTCCCACGAGAAGGGCCGTGCTGCGGGCGATGTGGTCCAGCCGCTCCTTGACCCGGGCCAGCTTCAGCCGTCTGGCCAGGGTCTCGAGCGCCTCGGGGAACTGTCCGGCATCCCGCGGAAGGAGCCCCTGGGCCGCCTCCAGGCTCGCCCGGAGCCGGGGGGTCGCCCCCTCCAGCGCGTCGGCCGCTGCCGCCCCCGCCTGGAGCTGTGCCAGGACCGCCCGGAGGCCCGGATGGGTCACCTCGTCCAGCACCTGCGCCGCGGCCGTCCCTCGGATCAGCTCCGGTCGGGTCAGGAACAGCGCCCCCAGGGCGGCCTCGGCCCGATCGAGCGGCCGCTCCACCCGGACCGGCGCCGCCGGGGGACCGGGCTTTGGGACCGGGCGAAGGAGGGGGCCCTTGCTCCGTAGCCCGGCCTCCAGCTCTGCCGCGGGGAGACCCGAATGCGCCGCCAACCCGGAAAAGAACGCCGACCGCAACAGCCCCACCGGGAGCTCGGCCACCACGGGTCGGAGCCGCCCCAGGGCCTCCATCTTTCGCTCGAAGCTGGCGGTCCGTCCCTCGGGCAGCAGGGTCCGGAAGAGGTGCTCGGAGAGGGGCACCGCCGAGCCGAGCAGGGTTCGCACCGCCTCTGCGCCCCGGCTCCTGGCGAAGGTGTCCGGATCCTCTCCTTCGGGAAGGAGAGCCACCCGCGTGGACGCACCCGCCGCGAGCAGCACCGGCGACAGCCGCTCCACGGCCTTCCGTCCCGCATCGTCGCCGTCGAGCAGGAGTACCAGCTCGCGGGCCTCGACCCGCTGCAGCTGCTGGAGGTGCCCCGGTGTCAGCGCGGTCGAGCACAGGGCCACCGCGTGCGTCACCCCGGCCTGATGCAGGCCCATGACGTCGAAGTAGCCCTCCACCAGCACCGCGCTCTTCCGCCGGCGCACCTCGTCCCGCGCCCGATCCAGCGCGTACAGCGTGTCGCTCTTCGCGTAGAGCCGTGACTCCTTCGAGTTGATGTACTTGGCCCCCTCAGCGCCCCCCAGCAGCCGCCCTCCGAACGCCACCACCCGGCCGTCCGGCGCCCGGATGGGAATCATGAGCCGGCCGCGGAAGACGTCGTACGCGCCGTCTCCCCGCGGCCGCCGCTGCACCAGCCCCGCCTGGATCCCGAACTCGAGCAGTCCCCGCGCCAGGAGGACGTCGGACAGCCGGCTCCAGGCCTCGGGCGCCCAGCCGAGGCCGAAGCTCCGTGCCGTCTCCTCGGTCACGCCCCGCGCCGTCAGAGCAGCGCGCGCCGTCTGCCCCTCGGTGGGGTGCCACAGCTGGCTCTTGAAGTGCTCGAGCGCGAGCTCCGTCACCTCGCGCAGGTGCTGCCGCTCGCGCGCCGACGGGTCCTCGGCCGCGGACAGGTCCACCCCGACCTCACGGGCGAGGTCGCGCACCGCATCCACGAATGTCTTGCCGAGGTACCGCTGCACGAAGGCGATCGCATCGCCTCCCGCCTGGCACCCGAAGCACTTGAACCGCCGCAGCTCCGGGGTCACGTAGAACGACGCGCTCTTCTCCTGATGGAACGGACAGCGACCCTTGAAGCTCTTGCCCGACTTCTTCAGCTCGACGTGCCGGCCCACCAGCGCGACCAGGTCCACGCGCTCCAGGATCTCATCGATGGTGTGCTCGGGGATGGGCACGGCGGGTCGATCGAGTCTAGTCCTCCCAGGTGACTCCGGACCGCTCTTCCGGCGCCGGTGAAGGCACCAGGAGCGGGACTCACTTCGGCTGGAGCTCCGACTTCACTGCCTCGGAGACCGCCTTCCCTTCCGCCCGGCCTTGCACCTTGGGCATCAGCGCCTTCATCACCGCCCCCATGTCCTTCGGGCCCTTCGCGCCGACCTGCGCGATGGCCGCCAGCACCTCGGCGCGGAGCTCGTCGGCGGACATCTGCGCCGGCAGGTAGGACTGGAGCTTGGCGATCTCCTTCTCCTCCTTGTCCGCCAGCTCCGGACGGCCGCCGGCGCGGAACTGCTCCACCGAGTCGCGGCGCTGCTTGATCAGCGACTGGATCACCGCGAGAACGCCCGCGTCCTCGAGCGCGTGACCGCCCGGCTCGACCTCCTTGTACTTCACCGCGCTCTTCAGCATCCGCAGCACGCTCGTGCCGAGCTCGTCCTTGCTGCGCATCGCCTCCTTCAGGTCGGCGTCGATGCGTTCCTTCAGGCTGGGCATGGGAGACATCCTCTTCGGGGAGCCCGCCGGCTTCAGGCCAGCGGGCTCGAGGGACCGCTGCGCGCGGCTCTAGAACGACTTGCGCTGCTTCTTCACCGCGCGCTTCTTCGCCGCCAGCGCCTTCTTCTTCCGCTTCACGGAGGGCTTCTCGTAGTGCTCCCGCTTGCGGATCTCGGACAGGATGCCAGCCTTCTCGGTCGCCTTCTTGAAGCGCTTCAGCGCGCTCTCGATCGACTCGCCTTCCTTCACTCGGATTCCAGGCATGCTCGGGATCACCTCCCTCCGTCAGGATTGGACAGCGGGCCTCTCCATGGCCGATGCCGCCGCCGGATGCAAGGGGCCCGGTCGGTCTTTCACGCCGCGCGGGACGAGCCGAGCGCCGCCGCGCGAAGCGTGAGCACGGTCACCTCCGGCGGCGCGTTGAAGCGCACCGGCAGCGCCGCTCCCAGGCCGCGGCTGACGTAGAGGTGCGCTCCTTCCACCTCGAAGAGCCCTGCCAGGAACGGAAGGCCCACCCGCGCCGCCAGGAACGGCGTGACCCTCCGGACGTAGACCTGCCCCCCGTGGGTGTGGCCGGAGAGGACCAGCGCCGGACGGTGGGCACCGAGCAGGCGCGCGCACTTCGGATCGTGGGAGAGCACGATGGCCCCCGGCCCGACGTTCCGGAACGCTCGGTCCGGGTCATCGTGCCCGGTCACCGCGTCGTCCAGGCCCACCACGGAGAGAGGCGCGCCCCGGACGTCAACCTGCGCGGAGGCGTTCACCAGCACCTGCACCGACGCCGCCTCCAGCGCGCGCACCACGGCCCGGGCGCCAGCCCAGTGGTCGTGGTTCCCCAGCGTGGCGAGCACCGGCACCTCCAGCGCTCGGAGCGCGCGGGTGAGCCTCGGCAGTGGCCGGGTGGACAGACACAGGTAGTCGCCGGTCAGCGCCACCAGGTCCGGGCGGAGGGCGTTGAGCGTGGCCACCGCCGCCTCGAGACGCCGCGGCCGAACGCCGGTGCGCACGTGGAGGTCCGACAGGTGCCCGATGCGCACCCCGTCGAGCGCGGGCGGAACGCGCGCGGAGAGCACCTCCACCTCGACCAGACGGGCTCCAGCCCGCTTGCGCTTCACCCGTCGCCGACGCACGTGCGAGCCAGCTTATCCCGGAACTGTCCGCGCCCTGGTCGACGGTCGGGCGGGCTCGGCGGCCTGCCCGGATGCCGAACGGCCCCATGTTCCGGGCGATGCCAGGGTGGAGGAGGCGTCCGTCGCCGAGGGCCCCTCGCCGCCAGCGTCGAGCTGCAGAGCCGCCAATGATTCGAGGCGGACGCGGGCGCTCGATCCGAGCGTAGGAAAGTATCGCCCCCGACGAGACGTCGGTGTGGAGCGACCTGGCCCTGCCGAGAACCGCCGGCCTGCGCGAGCTCCCGACCCTCCAGGGGAGGAGCTCCGAAGCGCACGACGCAATAGCAATCACCCGAATACCCGGGGTGAAGCGGCCACGAGCATTTACGAGGTTGCGAGGGCTCGACTCGCACGCCACGTCATCGACGTTGCTATTGCGTCGTGCGCTTTGAAGGGACGGGCCCCAGCGCGCTCCGAAGCGACGCAGGATCGGCTCGAGACGACCGGCGCCGGACGGGCCTCCGCGGGCCGAGGCGCCTGTCAGCTGCGCTCGCCCGCGACCACCCGCTCCATCGCCCGCCGGATCGCCGGCAGCGAGCGGTGGCTGCCGAGCACGTGCATCAGCTTCGTCACCGCGGCCACCGAGGTCATGTCCCCTCCGCCGATGGCACCCTCCGACAGGGCCGCCGACCCGCCCTCGTACAGCGACAGGTCCACCGCGTTCCGCGGCGCCTGGCTCACCACCACCACCGCCACACCCCGCCGGCGCGCCTCCCGGAACACCGGCCGCAACGACCTGCCGCCGGTCCCATCCACCGGGACGTTTCCCGCCCCGTACGCCTCGACGACCAGCCCCCGTGTCCGCCCCAGCAGCGCCAGCGGCAGTGCCGGGTCCAGCCCCGGAAACACCTTGAGGAGGAAGACGCGCGGGTCCAGGCGGTCCAGCAGCCGCAATGGCCGCGGGGGCAGGCCCTTCGCGAAGGAGGCCGTCACCCCGAGCGTCCCCAGGAGGGGGAAGTTCGGGCTCTCGAAGGCGTCGTAGTCGGCGATCGCCGCCTTCAGCGTCCGGTTCCCGCGGTAGAGCTTGCTGTCGAAGCACACCGTGACCTCGGGCGGCCCGCGCAGCGCGGAGGTCACCGCGTCGATGAGGTTCAACCGAGCGTCGGTCCGCACCTCCTTGAGAGGGCGCTGGCTGCCGGTCAGCACCACCGGCCGGTCCAGTCCCGGAAGCAGGAAGGACAGCGCGCTGGCGGTGTAGGCCAGCGTGTCCGTTCCGTGCGTCACCACCGCCCCGTCGAACTCCGGTAGCCGCCGCGCCAGCAACTGCGCCAGGAGCACCCACGACTCGGGCTGCATCTCGCTCGAGTCCAGGTTGCTGAAGACCTCGAGCCGGATGTCGGCCAGCTCGGCCAGCTCCGGCACTCGCTCCCGCAGCGTCCGAGCGAATGGCGCCGGCCTCAGCGCCGAGGGGCGCCCCCCGGCCATCCCCAGGGTGCCGCCGGTATGCAGCATCAGGACTCGGGGACGGGTGGGCACGGGAGGTGTCCCCCCAGTTTCAGCAGCCTCACCGGGCGCCTTGCAACTGCTCCGCGCGGACGTGTAGCAAGGACCGCCGTGGGCAACTCCCCCGTCTCCCGCTGGCTCGCCGCGGCGGCGCTCCTGGCCTGCACGGCCATCGCGCCTGCCACCGCGCAGGAAGCTCCCGACCCCGCGGCCCTCCCGGCCAGCGCGCGTGCCGAGTACGAGCGCGTGCTCCAGGACGAGTTCTGCGGCTGCGGCTCTCCGCACTCGCTCGGCCAGTGCCTCCGGAGCCACGCCGAGTGCCGGCACAGCCGAAGGCTCGCGCAGATCGCCGCCCTCGAGGCGGCCCGGGGCGTCACCTCCGGGGAGATCGGCGTCGAGCTCGCGCGCTACGACCAGGGCTTCCGGGACGCCCGGACCACCTTCAAGGTCGACGAGCGGCAGTGCCGGGGCAAGGGGCCGGTCACCCTCGTCGAGTTCTCCGACTTCGAGTGCCCCCACTGCGCCGTCCTCCGCCCGGTGCTGGAGAAGTTCGCCACCGACAACGCCTCGCGGGTCGAGCTCTGCTGGATGAGCTTCCCCTTGAGTCAGCACCCCAACTCCATGCCCGCCGCCCAGGCCACCTTGCTCGCCCGCGACAAGGGGAAGCTCTGGCCGGTCCACGACGCGCTCTTCGAGAATCAGCGCCGCCTCTCCCCGGACGTCATCCAGGAGATCCTCGTCAAGGCCGGCATCTCCGCCGCCGACTGGAAGAAGGCTGTCGCCGACAAGACTTACCAGGACCAGGCGGAGGCCCAGCGGGCCGCCGGCGTTGCAGCCGGCGTCAACGCCACCCCCACCATCTTCGTCAACGGCAGGAAGCTGGACCTCGTCCCCTCACCGGAGATCCTCGCCATCACCGTGGACGACGAGCTCGACTGGCAGAAGACACGCGGCACCTGGACGACGGCCAACCGGTGAGGCCCATCACGCCCCCATGACCGCCCGCATCCGCGTGGAGTTCGGAGGGCGTGTCGCTCCCGATGCCGAGGCCTCGGGCGAGCTGGATGCTCGTCACGGCAGCTTCGTCCTCCTGCCCACCTCGCCGGACCTCCTCGCCGCTCTCCGTCAGCCCCCCGAGGGTGGACGGGCGAGGGGCCCCCGGGTCGTCCTCATCGTCGATGCCTCCGGCTTCCCCGTCTCCGACCTCATCGCCTTCCTCGGACAGTCCCGCTGGAGCGGCACCATGCGCCTCCACGCCCCCGGTGGAGACCGCACCGTCGTCCTCAAGGATGGCGAGATCCACGGCGCCAGCAGTGAGGACCCCGCCGACCGTCTCAGCGAGGTCCTGGTCCGCCTCGGCCACGCCCCGCGCCAGGAGGTCGAGGAGGCCCTGCGCGACAACCCCCCGAGTCGGGTGGGACGCGCGCTGGTCGACCGCGGCCTCCTCCAGCCGCACGACCTCTGGGCGTGCGTCACCCAGCAGGTCTCGGACATCTTCCACGCCATCGTCCTCGCCCGGGAGGGGACCTTCACCCTGGTCGACCAGGAACCCGAGGAGAAGACCGGTCCCACCGTCCAGCTCTCCACCCAGAGCCTGCTCATGGACGCGATCCGGAAGGTGGACGAGCTCCAGCACTTCCGGCAACGCATTCCTCACGGCCGGGTCTATGTGAACAAGAAGCGCCCCAGCGACGGGAAGCTTCATCCGGACGAGGACCGCCTCCTGGGCCTGGCCAACGGTCAGCGCACCGTGCTCGAGCTCGCCCAGGCCGCCAAGCTCAGCGAGTTCGACGCCACCAAGATTCTCTTCCGCCTGCTCGAGGGCGGCTATGCCTCGGTCTCCGAGCTGAAGCACGGGGAGGTCGCCGTGCCCACCCGTGTCCGGGCCAGCGGTCGCGGCGCGGAGTCCGAGCCTGCTCTCCGGGTGATCGCCACCTTCGAGGAGATCTTCGCGGAGATCGCCCGGGAAGTGGTCTCCAAGGGCATGGCCCGCGAGTTCCTCGGTGCCGCCAACGCCGCGCTCGCGAGCCGCACCCTGTCCGAGTCCCCGGTGCTGGTGGGGCTGAAGCTCGGCCACGACGGTCGCTTCGACGCCCGGAAGGTCCTCGACGCGTACACCCGTGCTCGCCCGATGCTCGGGAGTGAGCCGGTCGCCTCGCTCCGACAGGCGCTCTCCGACGTCATGTTCTTCCTGCTCTTCCAGGCCGGCGAGCTGCTGGAGTCGCGCGCGGACGAGGACCTCGCGCGACGGGTCAAGGACCTCCTCGCCACCCTCGATTGACTCCCGACGCGCTCCGGGTCACCGCGGGGCTTCCGGGCACCGGTGGCCTTCTCCGGGTGACGCCCGACGACTTCGAGGTTGAGGAGATTCCCGCGTACCTGCCCTCCGGTCGGGGCGAGCATCTCTTTCTGTGGATCGAGAAGGTGAGCCTCGACACTCCCGAGGCCGCGTTCCGCATCGCCTCGGGGCTGGGGTTGCACCTGGGAGAGGTCTCCTGGGCGGGGCTCAAGGACCGCGTTGCCCGCACCCGCCAGTGGATGTCCGTGCC
>JBKPMY010000434.1:0-16366 GCA_046732375.1 Myxococcota bacterium | reverse complement strand
CTTCTCGGCGACTGGCGTCCCGTCTCCCGGATCGTCGCTCGGCCCCGGGCAGTCGGTCACCGTGACCTTCACCTTCGCGCCGACCGAAGTGGGGTCGTTCAGCGACGAGGTGGTGGTCGACACCTCCGCGGGACAGGAGACCGTGCCGCTCTCCGGGTCGGCGGCGATCGCCGGGAACCTGGTGCTCAATCCGACATCGCTGCAGTTCGGGACGGTCGCGCAGGGCCAGACCAAGGTGCTCGAGTTCCAGGTGTCGAACACCGGTGGCTCGCAGGTGACGGTGACCAAGTCGAAGCCGCCCGGGACCGGCGTCGGGTTCACCAACACCGACAACCTGCAGGAGGGGGCGACGATCGGGCCCGGGGAGACGCGAACCCTCCACGTGCAGTTCAAGCCGCAGCAGGCGGGACCGGCCACGGATCACTGGACCATCAATGCCGACGGAAACCAGGGGATCCTCACGCTGGAGCTGACCGGGACGGGCGGGGGCGGGGGCGGCGGCGGCGGCGAGGATCCGAGCAAGGGATGCAGCAGCAGCGGAGGAGCGGTCCCGCTCTGGTCGCTGCTGGGGCTGCTCCCGTGGGCACTGCGGCGGCGCCGGCCGAGCTGAGGCTCAGCTCGATCGGAGCGCGCTCGCCGGGTCGACACGCGAGGCGCGCATGGCCGGGAGGAGGGCCGCGGCGAGGGCCACCAGCGCGAGGACTCCGACGACGGCGGCGAGCACCCCTGGGTCCGCCGCGGTGACCCCGAAGAGGAGCCCCCGGAAGACCACCGCGAGCACCATCGCGCCCACCACGCCCGCTGCCGCGCCGGCCAGCACCGGCGGGAGGTTCCGTCGGAGCACGAGCCGGATGATGTCTCGTCGCTCGGCGCCCACCGCCATCCGCACGCCGTACTCGCGGGTCCGTTCCACGACGCCGTAGGAGACGACCCCGAAGATGCCGACGGCGGCGAGCAGGAGCGCGAAGCCGGCGAAGACACCGAGCAGGAACACCGGGTAGCGGCGGAGGAACATCGACGGCGCCTGCTCGAGAACCTCGGTCAGCGAGCGCACCGGGAGGACCGTGGCCTCGGGCAGGACGCCGAGGAGCGCGCGGCGGACGTCGCTCTCGACGCCCTTGCGGTTGCTGCGGAGGACGAAGCTGACCGGGTTCTCGGGGAACTGGCCGTCGGCGTAGTAGATGATGGCCGGCGCAGCCTGGTCGAGCGCGCCGAAGGTCTGGTCCCCCACCAGCCCGACGATGGTCAGCACCGGCGCCTGGGGCGAGTAGGTGGGGCGGATGCGCTTCCCGATGAGGTCCTCACCGGGGAAGAAGCGGCGCTGAAAGGTGCGGTTCACCACGACCACCGGCGTCGAGCGCGGGTTGTCCTCGGACCCGGGAGCCCGTCCGGCGAGCACCGGAATGCCGAGCACGCGGAAGTAGTTCGGCCCCACCACGCGGTAGGCGGCCTCGGGTTGGGCTCCGCTCGGCGCGGGACGACCCTCGATGAGGAAGCGCTGCGTGTTCCCATTGCCCGTGCCGGGAAGACGGCTCACGCGGCTGGCGCCGGAGACGCCGGGGATGGCCTCGACCGCCTCGAGCATGCGGGCCTGCAGCGCGATGGCTAGCTCGTCCTTCTCCACCGCCGAATCGGGCGCGACCACGGAGACGCCAAGCGCGCCCTCGGGACGGTAGCCCGGGTCCGTCGCGAGCACACGAAGCAGGCTCTTGCCCATGAGCCCCGCGGAGCCGAGCAGCATGACCGCGAGGGCGACCTCCACCGCCACCAGCACGCCGCGCAGGCCGTGCCGGGCGTGATCCGCGCGTCCGACGGACCCCGACTCCTTCAGGACGTCGTGCAGGTCGGGCCGCGAGGCGCGAACGGCCGGGAGCAGGCCGAAGAGCACCGTGGTGAGGAGGATGAGCGCCCCGCCGTAGAGGAGCACCCGGCCGTCGACGTCGAGGTGCTCGAGGAAGGGCATGCCGGCCTGCTCGCGGCTGGGAATGCCGGCGAGGAGGAGCGGCAGGCTCAGGCGCGCCGCGAGGAGCCCGAAGAGACCGCCCAGGACCGCCAGGACCAGGCTTTCGGTCAGCAGCTGCCGGAGGAGACGGCCACGGCCGGCGCCCAGGGCCGCACGGACGGCCATCTCCTGCTCGCGGGTCCGGGCGCGGGCGAGGAGGAGGTTCGCCACGTTGGCGCAGGCCACGAGGAGCACGAGAGTGACGCAGGCGAAGAGGAGCACGAGCACCGGCTCCACCTTTCCCACCAGGACGTCCCGGAGCGGGACCACGTCCATCGACACTCCCTGCGTCTGGTCGGGGAAGCGTTCCCGGAGCGCGGCGGCGTAGGCGACCGTGCGCTCCCGGGTCTGGTGGAGCGTGGTTCCATCGCGGAGGCGGGCGATGCCGTTGATCCAGTGGAGCGACCGGCGGCGCTCCATGTCGTCGCGGGGCTGGACCGCGACCGCCACCCGGGCATCCGCTCCGGGAGCGAAGGGGAAGCTGGGCGGAAGGACGCCGACGATGGTGTGCGGCTGCTCGTCGAGGACGAGGGTACGGCCCAGCACGCCGGGGTCGGCGCCCATGCGGGTCCGCCAGAACGCGTCGGTGAGCACGACGGCGCGGGCACCACCGTACGCGTCCTCCCCGGGGAGGAAGGTCCGGCCGAGCTGCGGTTGCACTCCCAGGACGTCGAAGAAGTTGGCGGTGACGCGGAGAGCGGGGAGTCGCGAGCGTTCCGACCCGTCGTTCCAGATGACCGGCGAGGTGTTGTAGCCGCCGACCGCGGCGAACAGGGACTTGTCCTGCTGAAGCTCGCGGAGCGTGGGCCAGGCGAGCTCGAACCGCGGCTGGTCATGGCTCTCGTGGGTGCTCCAGAGGTGGACGAGTCGATCGGGCTCGGCGTAGGGGAGGGCGCGGAGCAGCGCGGCGTCGACGGCGGTGAAGACCGCGGCGTTGAGACCGATGCCCATGGAGAGGGTGAGCACGACCACCGCCGCGAAGCCGGGGCGGGTGCGGAGGTGGCGGACGGCGTCGCGGAGGTCCTGGAGGAACGTGCCCATGTGCCGGGGGGCCACGGTTCAACCGGCGTGCCATTGCCGGGGGGCAGAACGGGGAACCCCGGGGGGGGGGCCGGGTAACGAGGTCGGGTAACGACGTCCGGTAACGAGGTGTCCGGTAACGAGGTGTCTGGCACCGCCTGCGGTAACGAGGTCCGGTAACGAGGTGTCGGTAACGAGGTGTCTGGCACCGCCCAGGAGCACCGGCCAGAAGGCTGCCGGGGCGTGGGGACCGGTCGGACCCAACTCCGGAAGGAGGTGTGTCCGTATCGAGGTGTCTGGCACCCCTGCCCGGCACCTCCGGTCCGGGCCCGGTATCGAGGCATTTGGCACCCCTGCCTGCCGGGGGCCTTTTCGGTAACGAGGTAACGAGGTGTCTGGCACCTCTCCGGGCAGCACCTCTCCGGGCATCCCTCCTCCGTCAGCCGGGCGCGACGCCGCCAGCCCACCACCGGCCAGCCGGGGCTACCGAGCGCTCCCGGGACGAAGCGTCCCGCGACCGGACACGCCGGTTGACCCGTCCAGGTCCCGGTCTTAAAGGCTCACCCTCCCTCGATGTCCGAGTCTCACGCCTCGCTGTCCCCGCCCACGCCCGAGGTGGTGCCCTCCGCGGCCGATCCGCTGGGACAGGTGCGCGCGCACCTCCGGCCCGGGACCCGCGTCCGGACCACCGCGCTCCAGGGCGCGGCGAGAGGGCACGTCCTGGCCCGCCTCTCGCGCGAGCTCCGGACCCCGCTCCTGTGCATCACGGCGGACGAGGACTCGGCCGAGCAGCTGGCCTCGGACCTGGCGTTCTTCCTCGGCGGACCTGGCTCCCTGGTCGAGCCCAACGTGCTCCAGCTCCCGGGCGACGAGGTGCTTCCCTGGGACGAGCTGACCCCCGACGCCGCCGTCGTCGCCGAGCGGCTCGGAGCGCTCTTCCACCTCCGCCAGGGAACGCGCTTCCCGGCGCTGGTGATGAGCTGGCGCGCGCTCCACAAGCGAGTCCTTCCCCCGGACGTGCTCGACCGCCTCAGCGAGATGGTCGGCGTGGGCCAGGACCTCGACCGCGATGCGTTCCTCCGGCGCCTCGCCCAGATGGGGTACCAGTCGTCGCCGCTGGTCGAGGACCTGGGCACGTTCTCCTCGCGCGGCGGCATCATCGACGTCTTCTGTCCGCTCTACAGCCGGCCGATCCGCATCGAGCTGTTCGGGGACACGGTGGAATCACTCCGTCTCTTCGACCCGGCGACCCAGCGCACCGCCGAGCTGCTCAAGGAGGCAACGCTCATCCCCGCCCGCGAGGTGCTCTTCACCGACGAGACGCGGAGCTCTGCCGAGGCCGCCGCGCGCGCCGCTGCCGAGCGCATCGACATCCCCACCAGCCGGCTTCGCGAGACGCTCGACCGCATCCGCGAGGGTATTCCCGCCTACGGGATGGAGGCGCTGCTCCCCGGGTTCTTCTCCGGCGGTCTCGCCACGGTGCTCGATTACCTGCCGCACTGGGCACGCGAGCCGCTGGTGTACGTGGACGACCCGCTGGGCGTGAGCCGCGCCGCCGAGGATCTCCGGAACGAGATCGACCAGGTGTGGGCCGAGGCCACGAAGCGCAAGGACCTGGGGCTCCCCCCGGAGGCGCACTTCGCCTCCGACGACGACCTGCTCGCGGGACTTGCCCGTTACCCGGTGCTCGAGGGGGGCGGACTGTCGCTCGCGGCGTCAGGCGCTCAGGTGGCCTTCACCTTCGGGACCACCTCGGACCTGCGCCAGGCCATCCTCAGTCACCACGGCGAGGAGGGCGCACTGACGCCGCTGGTGCAGCGCCTGGAGCGCTGGCGAGAGATGCGCGTTGCCACCGCCATCGCCTGCGGCTCGGCCGGGCAGGTGGACCGGGTGAAGAGGCTGCTGCTCGACCGGAACGTGATGGTGCGTGCGCACACCGAGCCGTTCGCGGATTCGCCGGCGCTGCGCGACCCGAGCATCTGGGCGCACCTCTTCACCGGTGAGGTCAGCCACGGGTTCGTGGACCCGGGCGGCGGGCTCGCCGTTCTCAGCGACGAGGAAATCTTTGGCGCCCGGGCACACCGGCGAATCAAGGCGCGGCGCTCGGAGCAGCCCTTCGGCGCCGCCTTCCGCGAGCTGAAGGAAGGCGAGCTGATCGTCCACACCGACTTCGGCATCGGGCGGTACGCCGGTCTGACCAAGATGCAGGTGCAGGGAGTTCCGGGGGACTTCCTGGTCCTCGAGTACGCCGGGCGGGACAAGATCTACCTGCCGGTGAGCCGGATGCGGCTCATCCAGAAGTTCACCGGCGGCGATCCGTCGAAGGTCGCGCTCGACAAGCTCGGCGGCACTGGCTGGCTCCGGACCAAGCAGCGGGTGAAGGAAGCCCTGCTGAAGATGGCCGCGGAGCTGCTCCGGCTCTACGCCGCCCGGCACGCGCACCCTGGCTTCGCCTTCACCCCGCCCGACCGCTACTTCCGCCAGTTCGAGGCCGACTTCGAGTTCGACGAGACGCCCGACCAGGTCAAGGCCATCGAGGACGTGCTGGCCGACATGCAGAAGCCCGAGCCGATGGATCGCCTGGTCTGTGGCGACGTGGGCTACGGCAAGACCGAGGTGGCGATGCGCGCCGCCTTCAAGGCCACGCTGGACCGGAAGCAGGTCGCGGTGCTGGTGCCCACCACGGTGCTCGCTCAGCAGCACTTCCACACCTTCAAGAAACGGTTCGCGGACTATCCGGTGACCATCGAGGTGGTCTCCTCGATGCGGAAGGCGGCCGAGGTGCGCGAGGCGCTCAAGCGCGCACGGGAGGGCAAGGTCGACGTCCTCATCGGCACCCACAAGCTGCTCGGAGCCGAGGTTGCCTTCAAGGACCTCGGGCTCCTGGTGGTGGACGAGGAGCAGCGGTTCGGGGTGAAGCACAAGGAGCGGATCAAACAGCTCCGCACGCAGGTGGACGTGCTGACCCTGACCGCGACGCCGATCCCGCGCACGCTGCACATGAGCATGTCCGGTCTCCGCGACATGAGCATCATCGCGACCCCGCCGCAGGACCGCCGCGCGATCCGGACCTTCGTTACGAGATTTGATGCTCCGACCATCCGTGAGGCGGTTCTCCGGGAGATCCAGCGCGGCGGGCAGGTGTTCTTCGTGCACAACCGCGTCCAGTCGATCCACTCGATGGAGCGGTTCCTCCGGGAGCTGGTTCCCGAGGCGACCATCGGCATCGCCCACGGGCAGATGGGCGAGGGCCGGCTGGAGAGGGCGATGGCGGACTTCGTGGACCGGAAGTTCCAGGTCCTGCTCTCCACCACCATCATCGAGAGCGGCATCGACATCGCGTCGGCGAACACGATGGTCGTCAACCGTGCGGACACCTTCGGCCTGTCGCAGCTGTACCAGCTCCGGGGTCGCGTGGGTCGGAGCAAGGAACGCGCGTACGCCTATCTCCTGGTGCCTGCGCGGCGGGCGGTGACGCGGGACGCGCAGCGGCGCCTGGAGGTGCTGCAGGCGTTCACCGAGCTCGGTGCCGGATTCAGCATCGCCTCGCACGACCTCGAGATCCGAGGCGCCGGGAATCTCCTGGGGCATGACCAGTCGGGCACCATCGCGGAGATCGGGTTCGACCTGTACACCCAGCTGCTCGAGGAGGCGGTGGCCGAGATGCGGGGCGAGCCGCCGCGGGTGGAGATCGAGCCGGAGGTGACGCTCCCCGTCCCGGCGCTGATCCCGGACGACTACGTACCTGACGTCCACCAGCGGCTGGTGTTGTACAAGCGGTTCAGCAGTGTCAGCTCGGTCGACGAGGTGAGCGATCTGCGAGCCGAGCTGGTCGATCGTTTCGGCGAGCTGCCTGACGAGGTGGACGCGCTGAGCGAGCTGATGCTGCTGAAGCAGGAGATGCGCGAGCTGCGGCTCCGTGCGCTGGAGAGCGGAGCGGGACGGCTGGTGGTGACACTCGGGCAGGACGCGCTTCTCGACGGGGCGAAGCTCGCGGCCCTGGTGCAGAGGAGCAAGGGCGTGTACCGGCTCACGCCGGACCTCAAGCTGATCGCTCGGCGCGATGGGCCGGATCAGCCGGCGGCGTTGCTCGGTGAGGCGAAGAAGGTGCTTCGCGAGCTCGCCTCCTGCGCCGCGGCCTGACACGCGCGCCAGCGGTGTGAAGAGTCGTGCTGGAGCGCAGGGTGTCGCACCGCTGCGTTCCTTCGCGCCGAGGTCGCAGCGTACTCGGCCTGTCACGACGTGAATCGCCGCTTCTAGACTGTCGTCCTCACCTCGCCCCGCTGGCCAAGCGGGCGACAAGGGGAATCCAACGATGAAGCGTCTTCTCTTTCTCACCGGCATCGCCGGTGCACTCGTGGGTTGTGGCAGCGGCTTGCCGACGCCCCCCGCGCTGCCGTCGTTCAACTACGGCTCACCGACCAGCAGCCTCTCGCCGCAGCAGAGCAACGCCGCCAATACCGCACAGAGCGGCATCGGTGACGCCTCCGGGACGGACGGGAACGCCGTGACGCCGACCGCCGCTCCGACTCTGGCGGACGAGCTCGCGTCGAACCTGCCCAGCTCGGCGCTGCTGAGGTCCGCGCCGTCGCCCGAGGCGGCACTGCGGAGCCTGGCCGTTCCGACCTCCGAGTCGGCGGCCCGCGCCTTCCGGAGCTCCGGGCTCAGCGTCGGCACCAGCAACTGCATCAGCCAGACGGACGCCAAGGTCACCTACTCGAACTGCTCGTACAGCGGTGAGGGCTTCAACTGGACCCTCAACGGCAGCATCTCCGTCGCTGCGGCGGCGCTGAACTGGGACATCCAGGCGACGTTCTCCGCCGACATGGAGGGCGTGTCGGGGAAGGGGATGTTCCACTGGTTCGGCAACCTCTCCTGGACCTCCACCACGGTGCAGGGCAGCGGCCGGAGCGAGCTCGCGATTCGCGCGGACGGCCAGGGGCAGCACGTGGAGCTGGCCGCGACGACCGGCTGGAACGCGAACCTCCAGGTCGACGCGACGAACCACTGCATCAGCGGTGGTTCGTTCGAGGTCGGTCGGGCCGTGGAGGGAAGCGGCGGCGGCGAGCACATCTCGGAGGCCGTCGGCTGGAAGTTCACCTGGAGCGGCTGCAACAACGTCCAGGTCGCCGTGGGGACCTGAGCCTCCTCGGCGGGATGAAGCTTTCCGACCCGCAGTGTCATCCGCGCTGCGGGTCGTCGTGTTTCTGGGGGAGTCGGAGCGGCCTTCGAGAAGCCAGAGAGCCCCCTGAGCGGGTCTTCACGAGGTGTCTGGCACCTCGGTCGGCACCTCGGTCGGTAACGAGCTGTCGGTAACGAGGTGTCTGGTACCTCGGCTGGACCCGCGCCTTCGGCCGCGCGACACCAACCGGTAGGACGACCCGGTCTCGGGGCGTCCCGTAAAGGTGTCGGCACCCTCCTAAGCACCCTCGCGCAGGCCTTCCCCAGCTGGCGAGGTGTCTGACCCCCCGCGCACCAGGATCCTCGCGAGCCCATCTCAGAGTGAGGTGCAGCGCCTTCCCCGGCCCCCCCTGTTTCAGGAGGCCGTTCAACGGCTCCGTCATCAAACCGGCGGACGCCGGGCCGCCTGCTGAGCGCGCGGGCGACTTTCGCGAACTTGCGCGCACTGCTCGAACGGGGCGTGCGCCTCGCCCTCCCCGCACCCAAGTTGTGCGCCGTCAATGATTCTTTTTAGCAAGGGGAAGGAGCGAACATGAGGATTCGTGTGTTGGCAGGAATAGCCGCACTCGCCGTCGCCGGCGCGTGCGCGCACGGCAGCACAAGAAGTGACACTGTCAGCGACGAGGTGCTCGCCCGGGTGCCTGCCAGCCAGATGGCCGGGGTGAACCAGGCGCGTCTGGAAGTCGCGAAGGCAAAGGACACCCTGGCGCGCGAGAACCTCTCCAACGAGAAGGCCAAGCGCTACATCGATGTTGCGAACAACGAGGTCTCGATCGCCAAGGCTCAAATTGAGCGCAACGAGTCCGCCCAGAAGGCCGCGGACTACGCCCGGAACGACCCAGCCGCCAGCCAGTCTCAGAGCGCCATGGGCCTCGCACGCCAGCGGGAGCAGGTCGCCAACTCGCACGTGAACGCGGCCCAGGAGCTCGCCAAGTACACGGCGGCACGGGTGGGCGCCGCGCAGAAGGCCGTGGACCTTGCCAACGCCCGACTGGAACAGGCCGAGTTCAAGGCCGTCCAGGCATCGGGGGATCGAGCGGCCAACGACATCGATGGGCAGGCAATCGCCAAGCGGGTCGAGGACACGCGCGTGGCGCTCGAGCAGGAGCGAGCGAAGGTCTCCCAGACCAAGGCCAGCGCCTCGGCGGCCCGATCCAGCTGGATTGCGCTTCGCGACCAGCTTCCCGCCGACCAGCGCTTCGGCGTCGGTGGGTCGGGCTCAGACACGGCGGCCAAACTGAGCGGAAAGGAGGGGACGAACCAGACCCCTGCTAACCGGGAGAACTACGACATCGACACCAAGAACACCGATCCCAACAAGGGACCGCTGAGCAACAACCCGGCCCTCTACGACGACAAGGAGCTGTTCAACCAGCTGTAGTGGCTGCGGGCTTCAGCCAGCGGTAAGCCTCGCGCACCGCGGCGGGTCCTCCCTGCTCGAGGACTCGCCCGTGCGTGAGGACGATGCGTTCGAAGTCTAGCGCGAGCAGCCGCTCGAGGCTCTTCCGCGTCGCGCGGCGGTCCCGATACACCGGACGAAAGAGGCGGCTGAAACCGACCCGGCCCCGGATTCCTGCCGCGTCGAGGTAGAGCCGGGTCAGGAGGTGCCGACTGGTGTCGAAGTTCTCGACCAGGTCCGCACAGACTAGCGTCCGGGTGGGGCGGTGCACGAACACGGTCTCGTCGAGCATGGAGCCGTCGATGTGCACCGGGACCAGAACGTCGCCCCAGTCCGGATCCGGTTTCTCGGAGAGCTCGGCGTCAATTCGCACCTCGGGTCGCTTGCGGCGCATCGCCGCGGGGGCGTGGACCCGAGCCGCCGGCCAGCGCTGGATGGCATCGGTCACGTAGACGTGGTGGTAGAGGTTTGGCATCACGATGTGCTCGATGGTTCCCTGGGCCTGGATCTCGTCCGCCAGGATGTCGTCCACTGCCACCACCGAGTGCAGCCAGAGCCCGCCGCCGGGCAGACGGATCACCGTCATCCGGGTACCGAGGTGCAGCCCGTAGAAGCGGTGGGGGACCGCGACGCTCCAGAGGCCCTCGGCGTGCTGGACGAGGTCGCTCATCCGCAGAAGTGCCGAATGGCGGCCTCGAGGATCTCCTCGCACCGGACCAGCTCGGGGACGGGCACATACTCGCCAGTTTGGTGCGCCACCTGGATGTTCCCGGGGCCGAAGACGACGGAGCGAGCGCCGAGCGCCGTCATCTGGGGGGCCTCGGTGCCGAAGCTGACCGTCGCCGCGCCCTGGCCGCTCTGGGCCTCGAGGAACGTCACCACCTCGGCGGACGCGGGCGTCTCGACGCCGCGGTCGGTGCGGAGGATGCGCATGCGGACCTCGCAGCCGGGCTCCTCGCGTCGCAGCTGGAACATGAGCTGCTCGATCGCGTAGGGGACGGCCTCCACGGACTGGGCGGGGATGGGTCGCCACTCGAGGGTAAAGCTGCAGCTGCCGGGGATGACGTTCTTCGCCCGGCCCCCCTGGATGAGCCCGACGTTCAGCGTCGTGTAGGGCGGCTCGAAGGCCGGATCGGTCTCGCCGTGGAGCGGGCCGCGGGCGTACGCCTCGATCCGGCTCAGGAGGCGGGCGGCACGGAAGATGGCGGAGGCACCGGTGTCCGGGTAGGCGCTGTGGCCTTCCTTGCCCGAGACCTCTATCTCGGCGAGGCAGTAGCCCTTGTGGGCGCGGATCGGCCGGAGGGACGTCGGCTCGCCCACGATGGCGTTGCGAGCGGCGCCGCGGCGGGCCTCGAGGAGCATCTTCGCGCCGAGGCAGCCCACCTCCTCGTCGGCGGTGAAGATGAGGCTCAGCGGCTTCTTGACCATGCCGCGCGTCCGCTCGGCGGCGAGCAGGGCGCAGGCGATGAAGGCCTTGGTGTCGCAGGCACCGCGCCCATAGAGGCGATCGCCGTTGCGGGTCAGCTTCAGCGCCTCGGCCCATCCGGAGTCGTAGGGCACGCAATCAGTGTGGCCCACCAGCGCGAGCTCGGGTACCTCCCCGGCGCCGTGGGTGAAGGCGAGGAGATTCACCTTCTCCACTCCGGCGTCGTCGGGGTACCGCTGGCGTTCACAGCGGAAGCCCAGCTCCGTCAGCCGGGGTTCGATCCAGTCGATCAGCTTTGCATTCGGGAGACGGCTGGTGGTGTCGAAGCCCACCAGCGCGCGCAGCGTCTCCTCCAGCCATCCCTCCACCTCGCTCACGCGAACGTCCTCCGGCACAGCGCTGTGAACTCACGGGCCGAGACCTCGTCGAGCGGATGGCGCCCGTTCTGCAGCACTCGCTCGCCCTGGACCCAGGTGTCGGTGACGGCCGATGAGGGAGCGGAAAAGAGCACGGTCGCGAGGATCGCGTCCTCCGGAGCGCCGAGCAGCGCCGGATGGCCGAGGTCCACCGCGCAGAGGTCCGCCGGCCGACGCGGGGCGAGCCGGCCGACATCGAGACCGAGACTCCGCGCTCCGCCGTGAGTGCCGATCTCGAGCAGGGTGCGGGCGAGCGCGTCGGGACCTTCACCGGTCGAGGGGAGGGCCAGGCGGCGTTCACGCTGGAGCCGGAGGTGACCCTCCAGCGCGCGGAGCTCGCCGAAGGGATCGATCTCGCTCTGTCCGTCGGTGCCTATGCAGAGCGTGGTGCCCGCGGCGGCGAGGCCATCGGCAGGCAGGATTCCGTCTCCGAGGTCGCGTTCGGTCAGTGGGCAGGCGCACACGCTCGAGCGCCCGAGGAGCGGGATCTCGTGTCGCGTGAGGTGAACCGCGTGCACGGCGGTGAAGCTCTCGTCGAGCAGGCCGATCTCGTGCAGGAGCTCGACGGGGCGGCGCCCGTGCTCGGCGAGGCAGGCCTCCACCTCGCGCGGCTGCTCGGCGACGTGCATGTGCACGGTGGACGGTCGTGCCCGGGCCACCGCCTCGAGCCACGACCGCGGGACTGCGCGCACGCTGTGGGGAGCGGCGCCGACGGTGACCAGTGGATCGGCGCTCGCGCGCTGCTCGAGGGCGGAGATGGCGCCGAGGAAGAGGTCGGGATTGGAATCGTAAAAGCGACGCTGGCGTGGCTCGGGTGGGGCGTTGAAGCCCGGCCGCGCGTACCCTACGCGGAGGAGGTGGATGCGCAGGCCCACCTCGCGCGCGGCGGCGATCACCCGGAGAGCGAGCTCGAGCGGCTCCGCGTACGGGCGGCCGTCAGGCGCGTGGTGAAGGTAGTGGAACTCGCCCACGGTGGTGATGCCGGCGTGGGCCATCTCCAGGAAGCACTGGCGGGAGGCGACGGTGAGCCCGTCCGGGTCCAGGACTTCGGCCGTGCGGTACATGGTCTCACGCCAGGTCCAGAAGTCGTCCTGGACCCGGCCCGTTCCGGGCGCCTGGGTGCGGCCACGGAGGAGCCGCTGGAAGGCGTGGCTGTGGGCGTTGACCAGGCCGGGGAGGAGCAGCTTGCCGGGGAGGCGCTCGACCGGGGCGCCCGGGGGTGGAATGGCGACGGAGTCACAGGTGCCGTCGGCAGCGATGCCGAGAGCGACGTCGCGCACGAGACGGCCCCCCCAGACGAGGGCCTCGGGCTGGAGCCAGCGGGAAACCATGGGCTGCGAGGCACCCTAGCAATGCGCTCGTGGCGGGAGCGAGGGGGCGGGCACACGCGTCAACGCAGATGCGACGCGTGGAGCACGTGCACACCCTGGGATGCCCAACGACGAGGAACTTCTCGGGAGGTGTCCATGGATGCAGATCGGTTGGTGGAGAATCAGGTCCGGCGGGTTCCGCCGTCGCTCCTGGTGGGGCTGGCGCTGGGATCGATGGCGCTTTCGGCGGCGTTCGCGGTGGCAGGCAAGCTGAAGGTCGCGAACTTCATCGGGCAGTGGGTGCCCTCGCTGCTGATCCTGGCGACGTTCGACCGGCTGATGCAGTCCGAGACCGGGTCCGGTGCACGGGGAGCGAGCGAGCTCCCGAACGGGGTGGTCGGCTCCAGGGCGGGCGCGAGTGTCGGCACGACCGTCGGTGGGACGCCGGCATCCACCCGGACGCCCGGGTTGTAGGCGCCGTTCGCGCACGGGGGATATCAGGCGGCGGGTTCGGCCTTCGGGTGGTGCCCGGAACGAGGCCCCGTAACGAGGTGTTTGGCACCTCGAGCGGGCACCTCGAGCGGGGCACCTGGAGCGGGCGAGCAGCCCCGTAACGAGGTGTTTGGCACCTCTCCGCCACCTCCCTGCCCGGCACCTCTCTGCCGGCACCTCTTTGCCCGGCGTTTCCGCCCGGTCCGCCGGTCTTCTTCATCGGGTTAGTCAGGCGGGAGCCTCGACAGGGACCCGCCGGCGTTCTCGGCGGCGGTGGTAGAGGACGATGCCGTAACCCACCAGCGCATTCAGCAGCATCAAAGCGTTGGTCACGACGAAGACCCAGTTTCGCACCAGCCAGCTGTACACCGTGAAGCCCAGCGAGGCGGTCATCTGTCCCAGGAAGAGCCAGCGGCTCACTCCCTTGCTCGTGCCCGTCTTCCACTGCTTCCAGACTTGCTGACCGATGGTCAGAACCAGCAGGCCCGAGCTCGCCCAGCCGACTATCTCCGCAGGTCCACCAGCCATGCGCCGGTCAAGCTAGGGTGGGGACGCCGGCCGCGCACCCGAGTCCAGGACGTCCGGTGCGCGGCTTCCCGGTGCGGCGGCCCTTTGCGCGACCCGGGGCGGCGTGCTGACCTTCCCGGCAGGCGGAAAGACCCATGGCGCGTCGCACCGACCCACTCGAGACCTATCGGCAGAAGCGAGACTTCTCGGTCACTCCCGAGCCTTCCCCGGAGCGGCCTGCCCCCACGCCGGCCGGGGCGCTTCGGTTCATGGTGCACAAGCACGATGCAACCCGGCTCCACTACGACCTCCGCCTGGAGCAACACGGGGTCCTCGTCAGCTTTGCCTGCCCCAAGGGGCCGAGCTACGACCCGGCACAGAAGCGGCTCGCCGTCCAGACCGAGGACCATCCGCTCGCCTACGGCGACTTCGAAGGCCGCATTCCCGACGGCGAGTACGGCGCCGGTGACAGCATCATCTGGGACCGCGGCACGTACGACACCGTTCCGCCGGGACAGTTTCAGGAGCAGCTCCGCAAGGGGCACCTGCACGTCGTCTTCAACGGCCAGAAGCTCAAGGGTGGCTGGCACCTGGTGCGTACCCGCCCTCAGGGTGGCAAGGCGCAATGGCTCCTCTTCAAGGCGAAGGACGGCACCGAGCGCCCGGGCTACGACGTCGTTGACGAGCGCCCGGAGTCGGTGGCGAGCGGCCGCCGCCTGACCCGTGGACCCGAGCGGCAGCGGAACCTCCGCGGCGTGCACCCGGATCCGGAGACACTCCTCGCCCGGGTGTGGCCCCCGATGCTGGCCGTGCTGGCCAAGGGTACTCCGGCGCCGGCAGACCGATACGTGTACGAGGTGAAGTACGACGGGTACCGCGCGGTCGCTGCGGTCTCGGGCGGCAAGACATCGGTCCGCTCGCGCAACGACCTCGATTTCGCCGCCCGGTTTCCGTGGGTCGTGCCGGCGCTGTCGCAGATCGTCGTCGGCGAGGCGGTTCTCGACGGGGAGCTGGTGGCGCTCGACGAACGGGGTGTCTCGCGGTTCCAGAAGCTGGGGGACGGCAGCGCCGAGCACCGGTACATGGTGTTCGACCTGCTCTGGCTCGACGGCGAGGACCTTCGGTCGCGACCGCTGGAGGAACGGCGCGAGCTGCTCGAGTCGGTGATGGCCAACACTCGCCCACCACTCGAGCTGTCGCAGCGGGTGCGCGGAGACGAGGAGTCCGCGCTTGCCGAGGCAAGGCGGCGTGGGTGGGAAGGGCTGCTGGCGAAGCTCCGTGGCTCGCCGTACGTCAGCACCCGGAGCTCCGACTGGTTGAAGCTGAAGGTGCTCGGAACCGACGAGCTGGTCATCGCGGGCTGGACCCCCATCTCCAACGGTGCAGCGGAGATCGGAGCGCTCCTGGTCGCTTCGCGGCGCAACGACCGATTCGTCTATGCGGGGAAGGTGGGGACAGGCTTCGATCGAACGATGCGTCGCCGGCTCCTGAGCCTCCTCAAGAAGGACGAGGTTCCCCGGGCGGCGGTCGAGGACGCTCCGCGGATGCGCGACGCTCACTGGGTGACGCCGCGGCACGTGGCCGAGCTGCAGTTCACCGAGTGGACGCGGGACGGAAAGCTCCGGCACCCCTCGTTCCAGGGGCTTCGAGAAGACAAGGGGCCGGCCGAGATCGGCGAGGACCAGGAGCGACCTTCGAAGGCCAGGCGGCGATCAGGGTCGAGCTCCAAGGCATCCAGCTCGGGACGTCGGGCCGCGGAACGCTCGGTCTCGGCGGCACGGTCGAGGCCGACGACGACCACTTCGGCGGGTCGGGGCAGCAAGAGCCGGAAGGACTCAAGCGGCCGCCGAGCCGGCTCGAGGAAGTCCCGGACGTCCGGCCCCGACGCCGGGGACGGTGAGCCGGACCGCGCGACGGGATTCTTCGGCACCGCTCCAGCGGAGGGCTTTGGTACGTGGCACTCGAACCGCGGCGAGGCCCCCGAGGCGCCGGCGCCCCGAGCACCGGCGGAGCTACCGGCCGCCGAGCCGCCTCCCGCCGAGGTCGCCATCAGTCACCCGGACAAGGTGCTCTTCCCGGTGTCGAAGATCACCAAGCGCGATGTGCGAGCGTATGACGACGCGGTTGCTTCGGCGCTGATCGCCGCGCTCCGGGGGCGGCCGCTCTCGATGCAGCAATGGCCGCAGGGAATCGGCAAGCCGGGCATCTTCCGACAGGGCGCAACGACCGCTCCGGCGTGGATCCCGAGAGTGACGGTGCAACACGCGGATCATCCGCTCGAGCACATTGTCGTGGATCGGCCCGAGACGGTGTCGTGGCTCGCCAACCAGTCGGCGCTGACGCTCCACATGACCTCGAGTCGCGCGGCGACCGTGGACAACCCGGACTGGGTGGCGTTCGATTTCGACCCTGCCACAGGCTGGGAGCAGATCATCCCGCTGGCCCGAGCTCTGAAGGGGCTGCTCGACGAGCTGAAGCTGCTCTCGGTTCCGAAGACCTCCGGGAAGCGTGGGCTGCACGTCTTCGTGCCGCTCGGACCGGGGCACACTCACGAGCAGGCGCTGGCGTTCGCCGAGGCGGTGTCTGGAGCGCTCGCGGCACGCTTTCCGGATC
>JBKPMY010000433.1:0-5616 GCA_046732375.1 Myxococcota bacterium | reverse complement strand
GGTCTGCTCCACCCGCGCCCTCTGCACCCGCACGCGCCTCCGGCCGGTCCGCGCCAGCGGCGCCGGCGGCCCGGGCGAAGACGCTCGGCCCGGCGCGGCCCGAGCCCACGGGGCGGGACGCCGGGGTACGGAACGGAGAGCCTTCCGCTGCCGCGCCGATACGGGGCGCGCCAAAGACGGCCCAGGCGATCGCCCCGGCCACGGGGGCCAAGACCCTGGGTCGTGCCGGGCCCCAGCCTGCGCCCGGAACACGCCGTCCGGGCGCAGGTCTCACCCGGGGCGAGGTGCGCTCGCGCATCGCCGACCGGCTGGCCGGGCGTCTCAGCCCGGCCGGGCTCGCCACCTGGGCGAGAGGAGAGTGGGTGGCGCTGCAGCGCGGAGCGGCCGTCGAGGCCGGTCGGCGTGACCAGCTGGAGGAGGTGCTCCAGGCGCTCTTCCTCGCCGTGCAACCGAGGGGAGCGCTCAGCGACCATCAGCTGGTGGAGTGGATGGCGGCGCTGGAATGAACGCGCGGGCCGTGGCCATCGACGTGCTGGCCCGCGTCGAGGCCACCGATGCCTACCTGAACGTGGTGCTCGATCAGCGGCTCGCCGAGGCGTCGCTGCGCGACCCGCGCGATGCGGGGCTGGTGACCGAGCTCTCCTACGGCGCGACCCGGCGGCGCCTCTCCCTCGACCGGGTCATCGCTTCGTTCTCCGATCGGCGGCTGGCGGCGCTCGAGGATCGGGTGCTGGCCGCGCTCCGCGTCGGCAGCTACCAGATCTTCTTCTCCCGGGTTCCTCGGCGGGCGGCGGTTTCGGAGACCGTGGAAGGGCTGAAGCAGCTCGGGCTGTCGCGGGCCTCAGGCTTCGTCAACGCCGTGCTCCGGAAGGTGGCGGGGGTGGAGTCCATCCCCCTTCCCCCGGAGTCCGATCTGGCCGAGCACCTCTCGGTGCGCGAGAGCCACCCCCTGTGGCTGGTGGAGCGCTGGCTCCGCAGGTACGGCCGCGCCGCCGCGGAGACGATGCTCGCGGCCAGCAACGACTCGCCGGCAGTGACGGTCCGGACCAACGCTCGCGCCGGGACGCGCGAGGCCCTCGCGGGCCTGTTCGCGGAGGCGGGCCTCGCCGCCTTTCCCACCGAGCGCTCCCCGGTGGGGCTTCGTCTGCCCTCCCCCGGGCCGGTGGAGGAGCTGGTGGGGTTCGCCGAGGGCCGCTTCCAGGTGCAGGACGAGGCCGCGCAGCTGGTGGGCCTCTACGCCGCCATTCCCGAGGGAGCGCGGGTGCTGGACGCCTGCGCGGCACCGGGAGGCAAGGCGTGTCACCAGGCCGAGACGCACCCGGTGCTGGCCGTCGACCTCTATCCGGCGAAGCTGGAGAAGATCCGCTCCGAGGCGCGCCGGCTCCGGCTCGATGACCGCATCGAGGTGCTCGCGCACGACGCGACCGAGCCGTTCCCCGAATCCGTCGGGCCGGTGGACGCGGTGCTGCTCGACGCGCCATGCACCGGCCTCGGCACGCTCCGGCGCCATCCGGAGCTCCGCTGGCGCCGCGAGGAGCCGGACCTGGCACGCCTGGCCACGCTGCAGCGGCGCATCCTCGAGCGATGCCAGGCCGTGGTGCCGCCCGGGGGACTGCTGGTCTACACCGTCTGCAGCACCGAGCCCGAGGAGGGGCAGGACCAGCTGGAGCTCTTCCTCCGGAGCCATCCGGATTTCACGCTCGAGCCGCCGTCGATCGCCGAGCGACTCGGCTGGCCCCTCGTGCAGGGGGCCTTGCGCACGCTGCCTGGTCCCGAGGGAATGGATGGCTTCTACGCAGCCCGGCTCCGTCGTCTTGCCTGATCGGTGATTTTTCGTGCCCCCGCTGCGTCTGGAGTCGGCACAATGCCCCGCCCCTGCCAGGAGACGTCCATGACCCGAGCGCTCATCGCCGCGCTGTGCCTCGCTGCCCTTCCCGCGCTCGCCTTCGAGGGCGTCATCGAGACGAAGATGAACGCGACCGGATCGGCGAGCGCGCAGGGAATGTCGATCACCGGCAACGGGAAGATCTACCTCAAGGGCCTGAACTCCCGGATGGAGCAGGAGATGAAGCTGCCCGGCGGCAGCGGCCCGATGAAGCAGGTCGTCATTCACCGCAGCGACGAGGGAGTCACCTACATCGTCAACGACGGGAACCGGACGTACCAGAAGATCGGCGCGGACAAGGAGGAGCAGCCCACCGGCGAGACCAGGTGGACGGTCAAGAAGCTCGGAAAGGAGACCATCGCCGGGCGGAGCACGGAACACGTGGAGGTCTCGCAACAGGGAAAGAACCCGATGGAGCTGTGGGTGGACACCAAGCTCGTCTCGTCGGGAGATCTGGAGAAGGCGTTCGCCGCAGGGGATCGGCGCGCAGGAGGTTGGTGGAAGGCGCTGAAGGAAGCCGGGGTCCCCGGTGTTCCCCTGAAGGTCGTCTCGAAGCACGAGGGGGACACAGGGATGACCTGGGAAGCCACCTCGGTGAAGGCGCAGTCCGTCCCCGACTCGATGTTCAAGGTCCCCGCCGGCTACACCGAGGGGAGAGGCTCGGGCATGGGCCCGGGGCCGAGCTCCTCCCCGCAACAGCAGCAGATGCGCGATCAGATGCTGCAGCGGCTGACTCCCGAGCAGCGCAAGCAGGTCGAGGAGATGATGAAGCAGCAGGGAGCCGGCAACCAGTAGTGCCCGGTCCTGCGGGACCGGCGGGTCGCAGCGGAGAGCAGGCTGGTTTCCGCTGTCAGTCCTCGGCGCCCGCCGCGTCCTTGAACGCGTCCAGCACCGCCTGCGAGGCGCGGTCGAGGTACTTGCCCTTCCGCACCAGCAGACCGATGGGCCGGGTGAAGGTGCCTTCGGCGAAGGGCCGCGCCACCAGCGTTCCCTGGGCCAGCTCGTGGGACACGGTGGCGGCGGGGAGGATGGAGACCCCCACGCCCATCTCCACGGCGCGCTTGATGGTCTCCACGTTGTCCATCTCCATCACCGGCTCGAGCTCCACGCCCTTCTCGCGGAAGATGCGGTCCAGCGCCTTCCGGGTGGGCGCCTCGCGGTCGAAGGCGATGAAGGGAGTGTCGGCCAGCGTGGTGAGCGACACCTTGGACTTGGCGGCGAGCGGATGGGTGGGCGCGCAGACCAGCGCCAGCCGGTCGTCGCGGAACGGAATGATGTCGACGCCGGCGCGGGGCTGCGGATAGGCGACGACCCCGATCTCCGCGGCGCCGAGGATGATGTCGTCGTAGACCTGATCGCTGCGGCGATAGATGAGCCGCATGTTCACCTTGGGGTGAGTCTTCAGCAGCCGCTTCTGAATGGTCTGCAGCTCGTGGAGGCCCACCGAGTAGATGGTGGAGACGGTGCAGGCGCCTACCACCTCCGCGGACTGCTCGCGGATCTCCTGCTCCACCTCGCCGAAGCGAGCCAGGATCTCCTTGCAGCCGCGGAAGAGGCGCTCACCCGCAGGCGTCGGCGTGACCTGGCGGGCGCTCCGGCTGAGGAGCTTCTGCTCGTAGCGGTTCTCCAGCGCGCGGATCTGCTGGCTCACCGCGGACTGGGTGACGTGATTGAGCTGGGCGGCGCGCGAGAAGGAGCCGGTCTCGACGACGTCGCAGAACATTTTCAGCGACTCGAGTTGCATGAGGCACCCTCATTCGGATGACGGCCGGTATTAGCGTCCGTGGGTTACTCATGCAACCGTTCCTAAGAGTCGCTCATGCAGACTCACCGGAATCCACTGGTAGTGCCGCCCCCGTGAGCCCGGCTGCTGCCGGCGATGAGAGGTAGAGCACGAGCTCCGCCACCTCCTCGGGGCGCACCGGCCGGCCCATGGGGTTGCTGGCCAGGATCGCTTCCCGCGCCTGGTCGGGGCTCCGTCCGGTCCTGTGGACCACGGATTCGAGGGCGCGGGTGAACATGTCGGTCTCGGTCCAGCCGGGACAGACCGCGTTCACGGTCACGTTCCTCTTTCCCCATTCCACGGCCAGCGCGCGGGTGAGGCCGAGCAGGGCGTGCTTGCTCGCGCAGTACGCCGACGTGTAGCGGATGCCCTTCAGCGAGGCGATCGAGCCGATGTTGATCACCCGCCCCCCGCCTGCCTCCGCCATCCGCGGGATGAGCGCCCGGCAGAGCACGTACGGCGCCACGGCGTTGACCTGCATCACCCGCTGCAAATCCTCGGTGCCGGTCCTCTGCAGTGGTGCGGACAGGGAGATGCCGGCGTTGTTCACCAGTACCGCCGGCACGGGCTCGGCGGCGGCCAGCGCATCCGCCGCCGCCTCGAGCTGGGCCGGATGGGACAGGTCGCAGGCCAGCGGCCGGATGCGAGCGGCCAGCTCTCCGGCCTCCTGACGCAGGCCGTCCAGGCTCGCGGCGGTCCGGGCCACGGCGGTGACCGGCCACCCCGCGCGAAGGAAGGCGAGAACGATCGATCGACCGATTCCCCGGTTTGCTCCGGTCACCACCGCGCCCCGCTCCTGGAACTCGCTCATCGTGCGCGGCACCCTACCGGAGCGGCACCCGGCCCGGGAGCGTGGCAGAGTCCGCCCGAGCCATGCAGAGCCAGGCACGGAAGCGGGTCGGGCGATTCCAGGCGGTGAGCCACGCGCTCGCGGGCTTGAGCCTCGCGTACCTCGCGCTGAGTGGGGACCAGGGCGGCAGCTCGCTCCCCTGGGTGGCGGGGATTGCAGCGGTGCTGCTCCTGGGCCTGGTGGGCTGGGAGCAGTTTGCGCCCGGCTCCCAGCCCCCGATCGCGGAGATCGCCGTAGAGCTGCTGGGCATGGTGGTGCTGGTGACGGAGGGGCTGGAGAAGCTGCACCTGGGGAAGCGCTATCTCCCGTTCGCCTACTTCTTCTCCGCCGCGGTGCTCGGCGCCGCGCTTCTCCTGCACCGACGCAGGCACCGCCACGAGCAGGCGGCGGAGAAGGGAGTGGCCGGATGAGGACGCTCGCCCTTCTGACCTCCGGTGGCGACAGCCCGGGGATGAACCCCGCAATCCGCGCGGTGGCGAAGACCTGCGCGGCGCGTGGCGTCCGGCTGCTCGGCGTGCGCGATGGCTACGAGGGACTCATCGACGGGCGGATGGTGGAAGTGGTTCCCGGGCCCTGCGCGCTCCTCGGGGAAGGGGGACTCGACGTGCTCGGAGGTCAGGGCGGCACCGTGCTCGGATCGGCGCGGAGCGCCCGGTTCCGCGAGCCTGCTGGACGTGTCCGCGCTGCCGAGGTGCTTCGCTCGGCGGGAGCGGAGGGGCTGGTCGTCATCGGCGGCAACGGCTCGCTCACCGGAGCGCATGCGCTCGCCCGCGAGCACGGTGTCAGAGTGATGGGCATGCCGGCGTCGATCGACAACGACATCGGATGCACCGCGCTGGCCATCGGAACCGACACTGCGCTGAACACCATCGTCCGGGCCTGTGACAACATCGACGACACCGCTCGTGCGCACAATCGAGCGTTCGTGATCGAGGTGATGGGCCGTGCGTGCGGCTATCTGGCGATGGCGTCGTCGGTGGCTGCGGGCGCGGATGCGGTGCTCTTCCGCGAGCAGAAGCGCGACGAGGAGACCATCGTCCAGGCCGTGGCCGGGGTCATCCAGCAGGGGTTCGCCCGCAGCAAGCGGCGGGTGCTGGT
>JBKPMY010000432.1:0-7499 GCA_046732375.1 Myxococcota bacterium | reverse complement strand
TTCCTACTACCTGGACCGTATGCGGTACCTCGCGCTCGCCTGCGACTACGACGGCACCCTCGCCCATCACGGGCGGGTCGATACCCGCACGCGTGAAGCGCTCGATCGGCTGCGCAAGTCCGGCCGGCGCCTGCTGATGGTGACGGGTCGAGAGCTCGATGATCTGCGACGCGTCTGTCCCGACCTCGAGCCATTCGATCTGATCGTCGCCGAGAACGGCGCGGTGCTGTACGAGCCGCGCACGCGCGAGTCGATCACGCTCGCCGAGCCACCGCCCGCTGAACTGGTCGCTGCCCTCGAGCTGCGGGGCGTGACGCCGCTCTCGGTCGGTCGGGTGATCATCGCGACCTGGGAGCCGCACCAGAACACCGTGCTCGACGCGATTCACGAGCTCGGTCTCGAGCGCCAGGTCATCTTCAACAAGGGCGCCGTGATGGTGCTGCCGAGCGGTGTGAACAAGGCCAGCGGGCTGACGAAGGCGCTCGAACGCCTGCACCTTTCGGCACACAACGTCGTCGGGGTGGGCGATGCCGAGAATGATCTCGGGTTTCTCGCCCTCTGCGAATGCGGGGTCGCGGTCGCAAACGCGCTCGAGGCGGTCAAGAAGGCCACGGCCTGGACCACCAGGGCCGACCATGGCGCCGGGGTCATCGAGCTGATCGACGCGCTCCTCGCAGACGACCTTGCATCGCTCGAGCCGCGCCTCGCTCCCCGCATCGCCGTGGCGCGCTCCCGTGACGGTCACAACGTCGAGGTGCCCTCGTACGGACCCGCGATCCTGCTCGCGGGGACCTCGGGCTCGGGAAAGTCGACGTTCGCGACGAGTCTCATCGAGCGCTTCATCGAAGCGCAGTATCAGTACTGCGTGGTCGACCCCGAGGGTGACTACACGGCTCTCGAGTCAACCATCGTGCTCGGCGATCCGCAGCGTGTGCCCGCCCTGACCGAGGTGCAGTCCGTGCTCGCGAAGCGCGAGACGAACCTCGTCGTCAATCTGCTCGGCGTGAAGCTCGAGGACCGTCCCTCATGGTTCGCCACCCTCTGGGCCGCGTTGCTCGAGATCCGCGAGCGCCTCGGGCGGCCACACTGGATTCTTCTGGACGAGGCGCACCACCTTCTGCCGGTCACACGCAACGAGACCATCCGCGCGGACTTGCGCAGCACCGTTCTCATCACCGTGCACCCGGAGCAGCTCGCTGCTCCGGTGCTGCGCGCGGTCGATCTCGTTCTGGGCATCGGACGCGAGCCGGCGTCGATCATCGCCGCGGTCGCGCAGGCTCATGGCTGGACGCCGCCGGCGGTCGAGGCGGAGCCCCTTGCGACCGGACACACTCTTGCGTGGATCCCGCACCCGGGGGCGGAGGCGCGGGAGCTCGAAGTGATTCCGCCACGCACCGAGCGGCAGCGTCACGTACGCAAGTACGCTCACGGCGATCTCGGCCCTGACGGAAGCTTCTTCTTCACTGGCCCCGAAGGCCGGCTGCACCTGCGCGCGCAGAACCTGCAGCTGTTCCTGCAGATCGCCGACGGTGTCGACGAAGCAACCTGGGAGCACCATCGCCGCCGCGGTGACTACTCCCGCTGGTTTCGCGAGGTGATCAAGGACAACGCGCTCGCCGAGGAGGCTCGGCAGATCGAGCTGGGGAAGGATCTCTCCGCCACGGATGCCCGGGCTCGCCTGCGGGAGGCGGTGGAGGCCAGGTACACGGCGCCTGCCTGAGGTTCCTGGTCTCCTGCAAGCCTTCGAGCCTCGAGGGCGCTCAGCTGCGGCGCGTTCACCTGCTCGTCCACGGGCTGTGTAGGCTGCCCCCGGTGCTCCTGAGCCTTTCGAGCGGTTTCCGCCGTGCGATGGACCTGTCGCTGGTGCTGGAACAGGAGGGGATCCCTCACGAGCTGCGCCGCGTGGATGACGCGCACTGGGCTCTCGAGATCGCCGACAACGACGCCGCGCGGGCCGAGGCAGCAATCGCCGCGTTCGAGCGCGAGAACCCGCCGGCGGTGCGCCATCGCGCGGTGGTCTACCCGACCACGGGAGCGGTCGTCTGCGGCGTGGCGTTCTCCCTCGGGCTCCTGGCGATGTATCTCCGGACGGGTCCCGAGTCCGCGCGCTCCCCGTGGTTCGAGCGGGGGAGCGCGGACGCGGCTGCGATTCTCCGCGGCGAGTGGTGGCGATCGGTCACCGCGCTCACCCTGCATGCCGACGCTGCCCACGTCGCGGGCAATGCCGTGCTGGGCGGGATCCTCCTGGCGCTGCTCGCACGCTCCATCGGGCCAGGAATGGCGAGCGCGGCGCTGCTGCTCTCGGGCGCCGCTGGGACCTTCGCGGCCGCGGCCCTCACCCGCCACGACTTCGTCTCCATTGGCGCCTCGACGGCCGTGTTCGGGGCGCTGGGCACGCTGGCAGCCTTGCCGCGGGACAGCCGTCGCGTCTGGATGCCCGTCGTTGGCGGGATGGCGCTGCTTGCACTTCTCGGAACGGCGAAGCGCGCCGACGTCGCCGGCCATCTCTGCGGATTCGTGTCCGGGGTACTGGCGGGCGCGGCAGTATCGATCCTTCCGCCGCTGCAGAACCGGGCGGCCCAGGCGTGTCTCGCGGTCGCTGCCGCGTGTGTTCCCGTGGCCGCGTGGGTCGCGGCGTTTCGTTGAACCCGGCAACAGGAACGGCCACCATGCCCGCGCGCCTGGATCAGGGTGGACCGTGGAGCCCCGACCAGCGCCAGGGGGGACCTCCGGCTGAGGAAGAAGTGACGGCTCGAGCGGGCGTTCAGCGATCGCGACGCACGTCGCGGAGGATCTCCCGCGCGGCGTTGTATCCGCAGGCGCCCATCACTCCGCCGCCGGGGTGAGTGGCCGCGCCGCAGAGGTAGAGCCCCTCGATCGGTGTTCGGTAGTCGGCGTATCCGGGCAGCGGCCGCATGAAGAAGAGCTGCGAGAGGCCCATCGCGCCCTGGAAGATGTTTCCCCCGGTGAGACCGAAACGCCTCTCCAGATCCACCGGGGAGAGGACCTGGCGGCCGATGATGCTCTTGCGAAAACCCGGGGCAGCCTGCTCCACCAGCTCGACGCAGCGGTCGGCGAATGCCTCCTTGCGCTCGTCCCAGCTCCCCTCGGCCAGCCGATAGGGAGCGTACTGGACGAACATCTGCATCACGTGCTTCCCGGGCGGAGCGACCGTCGGATCCACCGCCGAGGGGATGGTGCACTCGAGCACGGGCGAGGACGACGGGCGGCCGGCGCGGGCCTCGTCGTACGCACGCTCGATGTAGTCGACGTCGGGGCAGATGTGGATCGTCCCTCGATGCTGGGGCCCTGAAGCGTGGCCGGGGAGCGCGGTGAAGCTCGGTAGCTCGGAGAGGGCGAGATTGATCTTCAGGGACGCGCTCGAGTAGTCGATGCCGCGGACCGCGTCGACGACGTCGCCCGGTAGGTGCTCGGCACCCACCAGCCGGAGCAGGGTCACGGTGGCGTCGGCGTTGGAGACCACCTTCCGGGCGGAGAGCTCGGTGCCGTCCGCGAGCACCACGCCCGTCGCACGGCCGTCCTTCACCGGGACCTTCGCCACGGGGCTCCCCGTGCGGATCTCCGCTCCCGCGGCGCGAGCCGCCGAGGCGATCGCCTCGCTCAAGGAGCCCATCCCGCCCTTGACGTAGCCCCACACGCCCCTCGCCCCGTTGCACTCGCCCATCACGTGGTGAAAGAGCACGTAGGCGGTCCCCGGCGTCGACGGGGACGCCATCGCTCCGATGATCGCGTCTGTGGCCAGGGCCGACTTGAGCTGATCGGACTCGAACCAGCGATCGAGGATGGTCCTCGCCGGAGCGGTGAGGATCTCGAGGGCTTTCGGTCCGTCCTTCCCCAGGCGGAGGAATCGCAGGCCCATCCGCGCGAGCCGGAAGAGATCGCCCGGACGGCGCGAGAACGGATCGGCAGGAGTCTCGAGGATGGTCGGCTCGATGGCGTTGGCGATCCGCTCCAGCATCGCCTCGTAGGCCGGGAGCCGTTCCGCGTCCCGCACCGAGAACTTCGACACCTCCCGGTGGTTCAGCTGCGGGTCGGGTCCCATCAGGAGGTAGCGGCCGTCCGGGAAGGGGGTGAACGACGACGGGTCGCGAGGGAGGAGCTGGTAGCCATGGCGCCCGAGGTCCAGGTCGCGGACGATCTCCGGGCGAAAGAGGCTCACCACGTATGCGGCGGTGGAGACCCGGAAGCCGGGCCATGGCTCCTCGGTGACGGCGGCTCCACCCACGCGGTCGCGCGCCTCGAGGACGAGGGTTCTCTGTCCGGCCCGCGCGAGATACGCAGCGGTCACGAGCCCATTGTGGCCGCCTCCGACGATGATGGTGTCCCAGGTCTCCATTGGTGGCGGGGGAGAGAACCATGAATCGGCGGGCGACGCGACAGGTTCGAGCGCGATGCCGACCTTCCCCACCGTCTCGGTCGACGTCCGGCGAGTGACCACCGTTCGGCGCTCCTCCGAGTGAACCTGACGGGGCGTTCGTCGGGTTGGCCGATGAAGAACGCTCGGGACGACGACGACGACCCGACGACGGCGTCCGCCGATGTCGCGACGACGGACGGCGCTCGTCGGACGAGATCGCGCATCCGTCGATCGGCGCACTTCGAGTTCCGAAGATCGTGACAGCAGTCCCGGCGAATCGACTGGTGCGCGCACGATTGGCTGCGCCCAGATGAAAGTCCGCCGCGCGCGCGCAACATCGTTCGTCTCGCAGATGTCTCCCAGACAGCGCGGGATCTCGCCGCTCGAGAGGAGGCGGCACGAGGCCCGGGCTGTTGCGCTGGTGGATCGTCGTTCTCCACCGTCCGTCGCGTCGATCGAGCGAACCGAGCTCGGTCCATGTCCGCCGGCCTCCGTCGCGGCGCAGGTCACAGGGCCGCTTCGGCGTGAGCTCGAGGCACGTCCCTCGCCCGTTCTCGAGCCACAGGCGCGGTGTGAGCGCGCAGCGCAACTCCGGGCGCCGGTGAGTGCCGCCTGTTCACCGGGGGAGATCGAAGCGTCTCGAAGGAGGAGGAATGCTCAGTGAGATGCTCGGGTAGAGACAGCGTTGGGCTCTGGCTGCTCGCCTCGGTGCTGCTCCCATCGGCGGTGCTGGCGCAGGGCGCGACCTCGGTCCTGATCGGCAACGTGGTGGATGCGTCCACCAAGGCACCGGTCCCCGACGTGGTCGTGACCGCCACCTCGCCGAGCCTGCAGGGCGAGCAGGTGGTGGTGACCGATGCCACCGGCCTCTATCGGGTGCCTCAGCTCCCGCCCGGGCTGTACACCCTGCGGTTCGAGAAAGAGTCATTCCGCCCCTACAGCCGGGAGCAGATCGACGTCGCGGCGGACCGCACCCTGCGGCTCAACGTGGAGCTGCTCCCCGAGGTCGCCGGCGCCGAGACGGTGACGGTGATCGGGACGGCGCCGACGATCGACGTGGGGTCCAGCGCCACCGGAACGACGGTGAGCCAGGAGTTCGTGAAGAACCTGGCCGTCGCTCGGCCGGGGGGACTCGGTGGGGCAAATCGTTCCTTCGATTCGCTGGCGCAGACCGCGCCCCAGGCCAATCCCGACGTGTACGGGGTGGGAATCAACGGCGCCACCTCGCCCGAGAACCTCTACCTCATCGACGGATTGTCGGTGAACAACCCCGGGTACGGAACCCTCGGGACGCCGCTGACCGCGGAGTTCATGGACGAGGTGAACGTGGTCACCGGCGGATACATGCCCGAGTACGGTCGGACGACGGGCGGGGCGATCAGCGCGGTGACCAAGTCGGGCGGCAACGAGTTCCACGGCTCGGTGTTCGGAACCTTCAGCCCCGGCTCGTTGACCGGAGCCTCGGGACAGATTCCCAGTAACACACCGGTGATCAACGCCCGGCGGGACATCGGAAACATCGGGGACGTGGGGGCCACGCTCGGCGGCTACATCCTCCCCGACCGCCTGTGGTTCTTCGCCGGGTTCCAGTTCGCGAAGCAGCGCTACGTCTACTACCGCTCCTTCAACCAGCTGCAGGGCACCACGGTGGTGCCCATCGAGAACTCGGAGCAGCGACGGTTCGGTGACGAGCAGAGCATCAACTACATCGGAAAGCTGACCTATCTGGCGAGCTCCGATCATCGGCTCAGCCTCACCGTCACCGGAACGCCCACCAAGGGTGGTGGTGACGCTTCCTTCCCCTTGCGAACCCGCTCCACGCAGCGAGGGATCTTCTCCGGGCTCAACTGGGCGACCGGCACCTTCAATGCCTTCCACATCGAGTCCAGCTTCGACAGCCTGGACATCACCGGCGAGCTCCACAGCTCGTTCCTGGACAAGAAGCTGCTCCTCGATGTCCGAGTGGGCTGGCATCACCAGAACGACTCCGGGCTCCCCGGAGACGGCAGTGGCCTCGACGTCGAGAACCGGGCCACCCTTGCTGGTACCCCCGCGGTTCGCTCGCCGGCCCTGGTCTACACCAACGTGGCGACGCTCGACGATCAGGTTCCGGCGAGCGTGAAGGCCGTCTGCAACGACACCAACTGCGGGATCACCGCCTTCCAGTTCGGGGGACCCACGCCCCTCCTCGAGATCCAGAAGTTCGACAGCTACCAGGGTCGAGCGGTGATGACCTATCTCCTGACCGCTCTCGGCCACCACGTGCTCAAGGCTGGCTTCGACGGGCAAATCAACAAGTACTCACACGAACAGGCCTACTCCGGCGGGGTGGCCTACCGCTCGGGGCAGGATCTCGGTCTGCCCGCCGGGACGGTCTTCGACTACCGGCGCTTCGGGAGCCTCTCCGGCGCGGACACCATCGTCGATGCCCCGCACCCGACCTACGACGTCGACTCGGTCATCCTGGGAGGTTTCATCCAGGACAGCTGGAGCATCCTGGACAAGGTCACCCTCAACATCGGGCTCCGCTACGACGCGCTCACCATCAAGGGCCCCAACGGGGTGACCGGGATCTCCCTCACCGATCAGATCAGCCCACGGATCGGAGTGGTCTGGGATCCCACCCAGCAGGGACGGGCCAAGCTGTTCGCCAATTATGGCCGCTACTACGAGTACATCCCCCTGGACATCGCCTCGCGCTCGCTCGCCGGCGAGACGCAGATTTCCGGGACCCACAACTGCGACCCGCTGGTAGCACGCCGGCAGGGATGCGACGCCAACACTCGCTTCGACGGCTACGTGAACATCGCCGGTGGCGCCAACGGCCGGATCGGCGCGTTCCGCCAGTGGACGTTCATCTCCGGAGGACCGTTCGCATCCAGCGTGGACCCGGATCTCAAGTCACCGGCCAACGACGAGGTCGTGGCGGGAGGAGAATACGAGGTGCTTCCCAACGCTCGCGCCGGAATCACCTACACCTATCGGAACCTGGTGCGGACGGTGGAGGACATGTCGCTGAACGACGGCGTGACCTATTTCATCGGAAATCCAGGTGACGGGATCGGCGACACCTTTCCGAAGGCGAAGCGCACCTACCACGGCGTGACGGTGAGCTTCAGCA
>JBKPMY010000431.1:0-5194 GCA_046732375.1 Myxococcota bacterium | reverse complement strand
GCCCGGCCCCGAGCGCGCCGCCCTGACGCACCCGTCCCAGTCCCACCGAGAGCGCGGTCTCCGCCGGCTTCGCGACCGGGGCCACCGGCCTGGACTCCACGGGCGCGGGAAGCGCTGGCGCGGCAGCGAGCAGGAGCGCGGTGATCAGCCCCATCGAGTGACTCCTCCGACCGCGCCCGGCGAACGCAGCCCCGGCAGCCGGTGAGCCCCCTCGGCCCACCCCGTGCCGCCCTGTGCCCTTATAGCCTCCTCCTCGAACGGCAGCGAGGCATCGCCGACGCTCGGCAGCCCGGTCGCCCGGGCCCGCGGCAGAGGACAGCCACCCGTCTCACGCGGCTCGTGCATCGTCGTTGCCGCCATGTTTCCGTCCGTCGAACGGGACGGACCGGGGAAGGGACAGCACCGCCCGGGTCCCGGAGCCTTGCTCGGAGGTGAGGTCGAGCCGGCCCCCGTGCGCCTCGGCGATGCTCCGCGCGAGCGACAGCCCCAGCCCGAATCCGCCGGTGCTCCGGCTCCGGCTGCGGTCCGCGCGGAAGAAGGGAGTGAAGAGGTGGGGCAGGTCCTCGGGCGCGATGCCGGCCCCATGGTCCTCGACGGTGAAGGTGACCTCGCTCGCCGTCCCCTCCACCCCGAGCCGCACCCACCCCGCGGAGGGGGCCGAGTACTTGGCAGCGTTGTCGAGGAGGTTGTTCAGCACGCGGCCGACGAGCCCCGGATCCGCCTCGAGCCGTCCGGCGGAATCTGCGACCGCCGCGTCGAGCCGGTGCTCGGGGTGAATGGAGAGGAAGCGCTCGGCAGCGGTCGCGGCCAGCGCGGCGGCCTCGACCGTCGTGGGCCGGAGCGCGGGCGCACCGGGGGCCGACTGTCCGAGCTCGAGGCGCGCGGCGGTGAGGAGCTCGTCCACCAGCCGCTCCAGCTCACCGAGGTCGTCGGTGATGTCCGCCAGCGCGGCGCGAGCGGTGGTCATGTCACCCTCCTCCGCCAGCTCCAGCGCCACCCGGATGCGTGCCAGCGGCGTGCGCAGCTCGTGGGACACCCCGGCCAGCAGAGCCTTCTCCGACCGGAGGAGCGCCACCACCCGGTCCGCCATCCCGTCGAAGGCGCGGCTCACCTCGCCGAGCTCGTCGTTCCGGGCGAGCGCCGCGCGAGCATCGAGGTCTCCGGCGCCGAGCCGGGTCGCAGCCCCGGAGAGTGTGCCGAGCGGACGGGAGATGGAGCGCGCGAGGAGCGCCGAGCTGATGCCCACCGAGGCGAGCACCAGACCGGCCACGGCCGCGAGCTGCCACGGCGGAGGCATCGGCGGACGGAAGTCCAGCACCGCCCAGCCCAGCAGCGGGGGAGGTGGTGGTGGTGGAGGAGGACCCCGGGGCGGCCTCTCTGGTGGTGTGGCGAACGCCACCCCGAACGGGCCCGGAGGAGGACCGGGCTCGGCGCCTCCCGGGAGATGGAGGATGACCTCCGGCGGGCCGGGAGCTCCCGGAGGCGGCCTCCTTGTTTCGAACTGGTCGGCACCCGGAGGGCCCGGCGGAGGGGGACCGACGCGGAAGGCGAGGCCATGCGGCCCGCGCGGGGGACGCGCCAGCGGGAGGACAAACAGCGGTGGCGTCGGCTGCAGGGACGCGGCGGCAGGGTCCGGGGGCAGCGCCAGCGGGGGGTCGACGTTGCTCGCCAGCTTCGTCCCGTCGGGACGGTAGAGCGTCATCCGCGCGCCGGCGGTCTCGTGGAGCTGGGTGAGCGCGCGCTCGAGGCCCGTCCGGTCCTGTAGCAGGGGGAGGATCTGCTCCACCACGTACTCGCCCTGCCGGCGGAGCCAGGACTCGGGGATGCGCGACTGGTGCACGAGGACGGCGACCCCGATCATCACCACCACCAGCTGAGCCAGGCACACGAGGTAGATGCGGACCACGAGCCGCCCCACCAGTGGTGCGCGCCGGACGGCGGCCGGGGATTCCCCGTTCACGCCGGCCGATCCGCGGCGAGCATGTAGCCCACGCCGCGCACGGTGATCAGCCAGCGTGGGGACCGGGCATCGTCGCCGAGCTTCGCCCGGAGGTGGGAGACGTGCACGTCGATGCTCCGGTCGAACGCCTCCTCGGCGCTCCCGTGCACCAGGTCGAGCAGCTGCTCGCGGCTGAGGACCCGCCCGGCGCGCTCGGCCAGGGCCTTCAGCAGCTGGAACTCGTAGGTGGTGAGCCCGAGCTCCACGCTCCCCAGCGTGACCCGCATCGCCGCCGGGTCGACGGTGAGCGGGCCCACGGTGATGGGGCGGTTGGAAGGACCGGCGCGGCCGCGGGAGCGGCGGGCCTGGGCGCGGATGCGCGCCAGAAGCTCTCGCGAGCTGAACGGCTTGGGAACGTAGTCGTCCGCGCCGGCCTCGAGGCCCAGCACGCGGTCCGCCTCCTCGCCGCGGGCGGTGACCATGATGATCGGGACGTCAGCCCGGGCGCGGAGCTGCCGGCAGAGCTCCACGCCGTCCACGTGGGGAAGCATGAGATCCAGGAGCACGACGTCCGGCCACACCCGGAGCGTCTGAGCCAGCCCCTCGCGCCCGTCGCCGGCGAGCGTGACCAGCACCCCGTGCGACTCGAGGTAGCGCTGGGTCAGGCGGGCGAGCCGCTCGTCGTCCTCGACGTAGACGACGGAGATGTGCTCGGGGACGGTCATCCACTCCCACCCTACCGCCCGGGCTCGCACCCCGGCACGGCGGAAACATGTCTTCACAGCAGCGACCCCTGGTACCGTCCCCGGTCCAGTGCTGGTCGCCGTCCTCGTCGTCCTGGCAGCTTCCTCTCCGGACGTGGTGTGCCTCGAGCCCGGGGTCTGCACCCCGGTGACCCGGGTCGGCCGCGCGGGCTCCGCCGAGGTGGTGCGGCACGAGGAGCGGCTCCCGGCGAAGATCGACCCCGGTTCCCCGTTCGCCGCATGGATGACCTGGCCGCTGCCTCCGCAGGCCGTGCGCCGCAGGGTGGAGCAGCGGCAACCGGTGGAGCTCCGCGCCGTCATCCCCGCCGCGAGGCTCCGGCTCACCGTCGCGCCCGGGCTGCTGACCGAGGGCAAGGAGCACGGGGTGCTGGCCTTCCTCTCCACGGATCCCCTCGCCGGGGGGAACGAACCGCCCGCCCTGCCCGAGGCCATCGCCGGCGCCGAGGCGCTGAATCTCCTCACCCCGGCGCAGAAGTCCGAGGTCGCTCGCTGGCGCACGGCCGCCTCCGGCTGGCAGTCGCGGGTCGCGAGCGAGTGGACGGCCTTCACCCGCGCGCCCCGGACCGCGTCCGTGCGCACGAAGCTGCTCGACACGCTGGGCGCGGTCCCTGCACCACCGGTCCCCGAGCAGTTCCTCACCGAGGCGCAGCGAACCGAGCTCCGCCGGAAGGGCCACGCCCTCGAGGGGCGCATCCTGGTGGAGGACCTTCCGAACGACGCCTACCGGCTCCGGGTCGAGGGGGTACCGCTGGATCAGCTGGCGGAGGAGTGGAACGCGGGCCTGCACGGGCTGGTGGGCCGGCTGGAGCGGGTGCCGCGCCCGCGCTTCCGGGTGCGTCCGGGGCACCGGCATGACGAGGTCACTTTCACGCTCGACGTGCGGTCCGACGTGGACGAGACCCGCGTCTCGCAGGTGGCGCGGAGGCTCGCCGAGGTGCCGGGGCTGGAGATGGACGGGACGCAGCTGCCGCCGCCGGGCCTGTAGACATGGTTTGCATGCTCGCCCCCCTTCTTCTTCTGGCGGTCGGCGTCACCCCCGCGCCGCCTCGCTTCGACCACTCCGGGCGAAGCATCGGCCCACCCCTGAGCAACCGCACCGCGAGCTACGAGCTCGACGCGCGCTACGACCCGGGGAAGCGACAGGTCGCCGGCAACGCCCGCCTCACCTGGATCAACCGCTCCGACGTCCCCCAGGGCACGCTCTGGTTCCACGCGTACTGGAACGCATTCAAGAACAGCGAGAGCACCTTCGCCCGCGAGCAGAGGCTGGGAGGAAGCGCCCGGGGCGGCACCGGCCGCTACGGACGCGAGGACTGGGGCTGGACCGAGCTTCGCTCGGCGCGGCTTCCGGACGGGACCGACGTGCGCTCCACCCTGCGCTGGGAGCGACCTGACGACGGCAACGGGGCCGACCAGACCGTCTTCACCCTCACCTTGCCCACGCCGGTTCCACCAGGTGGCCAGGTGACGCTCGATCTCGCCTGGGATGCACGTGTGCCGAAGCTCGCTGCACGCACGGGCGTGCACGGCAAGTACACGCTCTTCGGCCAGTGGTTTCCGAAGATCGGCGTGCTCGAGGTGCCTCCCCAGCGCGGCGTGCGCGCCGCCACCTGGAACTGCCATCAGTTCCACGCCACCACCGAGTTCTACGCCGACTTCGGTCGCTACGACGCGACCCTCACCGTTCCACGGGCGATGGCGGTGGGAGCGACCGGCGTCCGCACGGGCCGGACCGAGAACCCGGACGGCACCGTCACCCATCGCTTTCACCAGGACGACGTCATCGACTTCGCCTGGGTCGCCTGGGAAGGCGCGGTGGAATCCAGGGACGTCTTCCAGAGCGACGGGCTTCCGGAGGTCGCCCTCACCGTCCTCGCGCCGCCCGGGGCGAGCGAGGCCGCGCCCCAGGTCCTCGCCGCCGCCAAGGCCACCCTCGAGCACGGAGGTCGGCGCTGGCTGCCGTACCCCTATCCGCACCTCACCCTGGTGGCGCCGCCGATCGGAGCGAATCTCGAGTCGGGCGGGATGGAGTACCCCACCTTCGCCACCGTCTTCTCGCGAACCCACCCGGCCAGCCCGCGCGACGTCCTGCTCTGGGAGGTGGCGATCCACGAGGTCGCACACGGCTGGTGGCAGGGGATGGTCGCCTCCAACGAGTTCGAGGAGGCATGGCTCGACGAGGGGTTCGCCACCTGGGCGACCACCCAGGTGATGAACGCCGTCGGGCTCGACTGGGATTTCGCGCAGTTCCTCGCCCCGGGGACGCGGTGGTTCCTCGGACCGCTCCTCCGCTCGCGCATCCCCGAGCGTGACATCCGTCCGGCGGGAACCGCTCCCCGCTTCGACTCGTCGATCGCCAGGCCGGGCTGGCGCTTCAAGAACGGGCTGGAAATGGGCCGGAGCACCTACGGTCGCGCGGCCGCGTCACTGGCGCTGCTCGAGCAGCAGGTGGGCCCGGAAACCTTCGACCGCGTTGTGCGCAGCTATGCCG
>JBKPMY010000430.1:0-3912 GCA_046732375.1 Myxococcota bacterium | reverse complement strand
GGCTACGGCAGCCCGAAGCGGCAGGACACCAGCGCTGCACACGGTGTGCCGCTCGGCGAGGACCAGGTCCGCGCGGCGAAGAAGTTCTACGGGTGGCCCGAGGACGCGCAGTTCCTCGTCCCCGACGGTGTCCGCGAGCATTTCCAGCAGGGCATCGGCACCCGGGGGCGGAAGGTCCGCCAGGACTGGGAAGCGACCCGCGAGCGGTACCGGAAGGAAGCCCCGGATCTCTCGAAGGAGCTGGACCTCATCGACCGGGTCGAGCTCCCGCCGGGGTGGGATGCCGAGCTGCCCACCTTCCCGGCCGACCCGAAGGGGATGGCCACCCGCGAGTCGGGGGGCCAGGTGCTGAACGCGCTGGCGAAGAAGATCCCCTGGCTCCTCGGCGGCGCGGCCGACCTCAGCGGCTCGACCAAGGTGACCATCAAGGGCGAGCCGAACCTCGACACCGAGCACCCCGGAGGACGAAACATCTATTACGGCGTCCGCGAGCACGCGATGGGCGCGATCGTGAACGGGATGGTGCTGAGCAAGCTGCGCGCGTTCGGTAGCACCTTCCTCACCTTCACCGATTACATGCGCGCGCCGATCCGGCTCTCGGCTCTGATGGAGATCCCGGCATTCCACGTGATGACCCACGACTCCATCGGCCTCGGCGAGGACGGGCCGACGCACCAGCCGATCGAACAGCTCGCCTCTCTGCGGGCCATCCCGGGCCTCCTGGTGTTCCGGCCCGGGGACGCGAACGAGGTGACCGAGTGCTACCGGGCGGTGATGGAGAGCAGGCTCCATCCCTCCATCCTCAGTCTCAGCCGGCAGGCGCTCCCCACCTTCGACCGGACGAAGTACGCGCCGGCGAGCGGCGCCAGGAAGGGAGCCTACGTCCTCGCCGACGCCGAGGGCGGAAAGCCCGAGGTGCTGCTGATGGCCACCGGGAGCGAGGTGCGCCTGATCCTCGAGGCCTACGAGAGGCTGAAGGCGGACGGCATCCGTGCCCGGGCGATCAGCATGCCCTGCTGGGAGATCTTCGACCAGCAGTCGCCGGACTACCGGGAGTCGGTGCTTCCCTCGACGGTCACCGCCCGGGTCGCGGTGGAGCAGGCGGCCGTGTTCGGCTGGCAGGCGTACGTGGGCCCGACCGGGAAGGTCCTCGGGATGAGGACCTTCGGCGCCTCTGCGCCGATCAAGGATCTGCTGCCGCACTTCGGTTTCACCACCGAGCACGTGGTGACCGCGGCGAAGGAGCAGCTCGGGCGGAAGGGCGTCTGACGCCATGCGCATCGCACGCAACATCAAGAGATGCCGCCAACTGCGGCTGGGCAAGGAGCAGTCATGAATCCTCTCAAGGAGCTGGGCGAGCAGGGACAGAGCGTCTGGCTCGACTACATGCGGCGGAACCTGATCACCAGCGGGGAGCTGCAGCGACTGATCGACAACGACGGGCTCAAGGGCCTGACCTCCAACCCGACCATTTTCCAGAAGGCGGTCGAGGGCAGCGAGGACTACGACGACCTCTTCCGCGAGTGGGCGCCCCGGGGCGCGTCGGCCGGCGACGTGTTCGAGGTGCTGGCGATTCGCGACATCGGAGACGCGGCGCGGATCTTTCGTCCGGTGTGGGAGCAGACCCGCCACCGCGACGGCTACTGCTCGATCGAGGTCACGCCCACGCTGGCCCACGACACGCCAGGGACCGTGGCCGAAGCGCATCGCCTGTGGAAGAAGCTCGGCGTCCAGAACGTGATGGTGAAGATCCCCGGCACGGTCGAGGGCGTGCCGGCGATCGAGCAGTGCGTCTCCGACGGTCTGAACATCAACGTGACCCTGCTCTTCAGTCAGGACGCGTACGTCGCCGTCGCAGAGGCCTACATCCGCGGCCTGGAGAAGCGTGCCGGCCGGGGCGAGGACGTGTCGAAGAGCGCCTCGGTGGCCAGCTTCTTCGTCAGCCGGATCGACAGTCTGGTGGAGAAGACCATCGCCAGCCGGGAGAGGACCGCCACCCCGCAGCAGCGGGCGCTCTTCGACGAGGTCACCGGAAAGGTGGCCATCGCCAACGCCAAGCAGGCCTACCAGAAGTACAAGCAGCTCTTCTCCGGTCCCCGGTGGCAGAAGCTCGCCGACAAGGGCGCGAAGACCCAGCGCGTGCTCTGGGCCAGCACCGGCACCAAGAACCCGAAGTACTCGGACGTCCTTTACATCGAGGAGCTGATTGGACCGGACACGGTGAACACCATCCCGCCGGCGACACTCGATGCCTTCCGCGACCACGGCAAGGTCCGGCGGACGCTCGATCAGGGGCTCGACCAGGCCAACGCGGTGATGAGCAAGCTGGAGCAGTCCGGCATCTCGATGAAGTCGGTCACGGACCAGCTGGTCGAGGACGGAGTGAAGTCGTTCTCCGACAGCTTCGCCGAGCTCATCTCCGCGGTGGAGAGCCGGCTGAAGGCCGGGGGAGGCCGGAAGTGACGGCATCGCGCCGCAGCATCCTTCCGAGGTCCACTCGAAGGTGAAGCGGATCAGCGCCGACCGGGCGGTCCAGTAGCACCGTGACGAGAAGGTAGTTCCTCACCGGGCAGTCGGCAGTCAGGAGTGACAGCGATGCAGATCGGGATGATCGGCCTGGGCAAGATGGGCGGCAACATGGTCCGCCGTCTGATGAAGGGCGGGCACAGCTGCGTGGTCTACGACCCCCGCATTGACGTGGTGACCGCGTTCGGCAAGGAGGGTGCCACGCCGGCGAAGAGCCTGGAAGAGCTGGTGTCCAAGCTCCAGAAGCCTCGCGCGGTGTGGATCATGGTCCCCGCCGGCGACCCCACCGAGAGCACGGTGCAGTCACTGGCGAAGCTGCTCGAAGCCGGCGACACGATCATCGACGGCGGCAACAGCTTCTTCAAGGACGACGTCCGCCGCTCGAAGGAGGTCGGGAAGAAGGGCATCCAGTACATCGACGCGGGCACCAGCGGCGGCGTGTGGGGCATCGAGCGCGGCTACTGCCTCATGGTGGGCGGGCCGAAGGAGGCGGTCAGCCGTGTCGAGCCGGTGTTCCTGACGCTCGCTCCGGGCAAGGGCGACATCCCGGCCACGCCGGGGCGGGACGGCAAGAGCACCGCGGAGCAGGGATACCTCCACTGCGGGCCGTCGGGCGCGGGCCACTTCGTGAAGATGGTCCACAACGGCATCGAGTACGGGTTGATGCAGGCGTATGCCGAGGGCTTCGACATCTTCAAGAACGCCGCCTCCCCGCAGCTTCCGGAGGACTACCGCTACAACCTCAACCTGGCGGACATCGCCGAGCTGTGGCGCCGGGGCAGCGTGGTGTCGAGCTGGCTCCTCGACCTGACGAGCATCTCGCTGGCCAAGGACCCGAAGCTCGAGGCCTACGAGGGCTATGTGGAGGACTCGGGCGAGGGGCGCTGGACGATCCAGGCGGCGATCGACGAGGCGGTCCCTGCGGACGTGCTGAGCGCGGCGCTGTTCGTCCGCTTCCGCTCCCGGCAGCAGCACACCTTCGCGGAGAAGCTCCTCTCGGCGATGCGCATGCAGTTCGGCGGTCACGTGGAGCAGAAGTAGGAGCCGGGAGCCCAGGTCCATGGTCCAGAAGCTCGAGACGGCGCTGACCCCTCCGCACAATCGCACCGCCGATCCGTGCATCATCGTCATCTTTGGAGCTTCGGGTGACCTGACGAGGCGGAAGCTGATCCCCGCGGTGCTGAATCTCCAGAACGGGGGTTTCCTCCCGCGGAACCTGGCGGTGGTGGGCGTCGCCCGGTCGCAGATGAGCAATGCCCAGTTCCGGGAGGAGGTGAAGCCCGAGGACAAATCGCTGTCCAGCGAGCCGATGCGCGCGGCCTGGGGTGCGCTCTCCGAGCGGATCTTCTACTTCGCCGCCGATGCGACGAAGCCGGAGTCCTTCAC
>JBKPMY010000429.1:0-6775 GCA_046732375.1 Myxococcota bacterium | reverse complement strand
TTCCGGCGCTGCTCCCGTGATGCGCCGCCGGGCTGAAAGTGTCGAACCGGGTGGGCATGTCCACCGCCGCTCCGTCGAGCGTGACCAGGGTCACGTCCACGGCCGCGCCCCGGTTGTGGTTGCTTCCGGCATGCGGGTCGGCCACGTAGCCCTTGCGCGGCACCAGCTTCCACATCGCCCACTGGACGTGGATCGGCCGGTAGCAGTCCCAGGCCTTCAGCCGGAAGCCCCGGCCCTCCAGCGCCCGCGCCGCCCGGGCCAGCCGCTCGGCAACGCCGGGGAGCAGGAGACACCGCGCGTCCTCGGGGTAGACCGCCTTTCCCAGGAAGTTGTCCTCGGTCGCGTACGGCAGCTCCACCACCAGGCCGGGCACGCGGGTGCTCGCATCGACCAGGTTCGCGGCAGTGCCTGCGTCCGCCCCGGCCAGGAGCGCGCCAAGAACGCTGAGGAGGCCGGCGGTCACGTCGCGTAGGGCGTCGGGTCCGGCACGCCCGCCGTCCGGAAGCCCTCGCGACGGATAAGGCAGCTGTCACAGCGCCCGCACGCGCGACCGCGGGGGTCCGGGTCGTAGCAGCTGTGCGTCAGCGCGTAGTCCACGCCGAGCCGGGCACCGGTCTGGATGATCTCCGCCTTGCGGAGCCCCGAGAGCGGAGCGTGCACCCGGAAGCGCGCCCCCTCCACCCCGGCGCGGGTCGCGAGATTGGCCAGCGCCTCGAAGGCGCGAATGAACTCAGGCCGGCAGTCGGGGTACCCCGAGTAGTCGACCGCGTTGACCCCGATGAAGAGGTCGGCCGCGCCGAGGGTCTCCGCCATTCCCAGCGCCAGGGCGAGGAAGAGCGTGTTCCTCGCCGGCACGTAGGTCACCGGGATGCCCGATCCCCTCTTGGACTCCGGACGGTCCTTCGGGACCTCGATGTCCGCCGTCAACGCCGAGCCTCCGATGGCCCGGAGATCCACCTGGACCACCCGGACGTCCTCCACTCCCTGTGCCCGCGCGACCAGCCGGGCGCGCTCCAGCTCCACCCGGTGACGCTGCCCGTAGTCCACCAGCAGGCAGCTGCAGAGGAAGCCCTCGCTCCGGGCAATGGCCAGGACGGTCGCCGAGTCGAGCCCTCCGGACAGGAGAACCACCGCGCGCCGATCGGTCATTGCTGCAGCGTCCTCCCCTGCACCGAGAAGCGGATGGTGCAGGACTGGCACTCCGGGCTGCATCCGGCGTCCGGCGTGTGGTTCAGCACCTGCACCTGCTCCTCGGTCACCCCGCAGACCAGCGGCACGCTCCACACGCCGCTCGGGTCCCGGGGCCCGATGATTCCCCCACCCACCGGAGGGATTCCGCCGTCGAGCACCACCGAGGGTGGCGCGCAGATGGTCGTCGAGCCGAGCGCAGCCGCCTGCGTGGCGCTCAGCAGGGCGATGACGTTCCGCTCCAGCACCTGGATGTCCGGCGGATCCAGACCGGAGCAGTTGCAGGCGGCGAACACCCGCGGCGCGACCGCCGAGACGTCGATCACCTGGCCGACGATGACGCCGTCCTGGGAGCCCGATCCCTCGATGAAGGTGAGGTACCCGGCGTCGTAGGGAGTGACCGGCCCGCCATCCGGCCAGCGCGTCCCGCCGTCCGGAGTGGTGGTCTGGTTGAAGGTGACCGAGAAGATGACGCCCGCATCGACGAAGAATCCCCCGCTCACGCCGGCGTCTACGCCGGCATCGAAGATGGCCGGAGCGCAGTCATTGAACAGAGGGTCGCCCACCGATTGAAGCAGGTACGTCCCCACCCGCTCCTTGCCCGGAACCGGCACCTCGCCCTTGCAGGCGACGAGGGACACGCCCAGCAGGGCCAGGGGGGCGAGCGACGCGGGACGGATCACGGACGACGGCGACCTTACACGAGCCGCAGCGCGCGCTGGACGACTGCAGCGAGCGCCGCGCTTCCGGTCAACACCGCCACCGGGTCGACCGTATCCAGGTCAGCGCCACGCGCCGCCGGGTCGAGCCAGAGCAGCACCCGCGCAGCGGCGGCCGGCGAGGGCACGGCAGCGAACGCCTCGGCCGCGGCGGCCTCCAGCGCGGCCACCTCGCCCGGTTGGGCCAGGGCCTGTCCTTCGTCCCCCAGCGCCAGGGCGAGCGCCACGAGGTACGTGACCTCCAGCGGGCCGAAGACCGAGAGCGCACCCGCGCCGAGCACCAGGTCCCCAGGGCTGGCCAGCCACGCCTCCGAAGCACCACCGGGGTCGAGCCAGATCTGCAGCCCGGGAGCCCCCAGGGCGTCGAGCGACTCGTCGAGCACCGCCCTCAGATTCGGCATCTCCTCGGGGGTGACCGCCAGCACTCCGCCGGGGAGCGTCACCGATGTGCGGACCGGGCCACGGGCCACCGGCTGCAGCGGGACGGGCGAGGCGACGGTCTCCTCGCCGGCGAAGAGGTGTCCGAAGGAGGCAGAGCGGACCGCGGCATCCGGGCGGCCGGCATGGCGGAGCGCCTCGGCATGCAGCGCCCAACCCTCGGCGTCCACCGGGTGCTGGGCGAGGAGGAGCGCCCACAGCTCCACCGCGAGCGTGGCGCCGACCTCGGTCCCGGCCAGCGCCGAGGCGAAGGTGCGCTGCGCCTCGGGCGACAGGGCGTCCAGCGATTCGATGGGCCCGAGGATGCGCACCACGTCGGCGTGCCGGCCGTCCCGGACCGCGGAGAGCGCCAGGGCCTCTCGCTCCTCCGGAGTGCGGGCCAGCTGCTCGCGGAGGGCGAGCGCCTCCTGGCTTCGACCGAGCGATTCCGCCAGCTCGGCGCGGAGGCGGATCCGCTCCTCGGTGGCCGGGAGCTGTGGGAGCACGGACAACGCGTCCGCGGCCCGGCCCAGCCGGACGTAGGCATGCACGAGCTCGTCGAGCCGGCCGCCCATGGCCTCGGGTCCGGCCAGCGAGGTCAGCCGCTCGGCCAGGTCGGCGAACTCCTCGGGGGACTCGTCGGCCGAGGTGAGCGCGAGCAGCTTGCCGATGGCCGCGATCGACGTCGGATCCTCGGCGGCGGCCTGCGCCCACGCCGCGCGGGCGACGTCCGTCCGGCCAATGGCGAGCGCGAGATCTCCGGCCTGAACTCTCAGGCTCGCGCGCTGGACCGGATCCGGCGTGGCGTCCACCCACGACGACAGGGCAGAGGCCGCGTCCTCGAGCCGGTTGTCGTCGCGGGCCTGCTCGAAGAGGACCTGCCACAGCTGCGCGGCCCGGGACGGCACACGGGCCGCGAGAAGGCGCAGCCCGCGCTCCCGCTCCGCGCCCCGGCGGCTCCGGAGGTGCCGGAGCAGCGCGTCGACCAGCGCCGGGGCAGTGCCCCCGTCCACCTGGTCGAGGACCTTGAAGACCGCGCCCTGGAGCTCGCCCAGCGCCTGGAGGCGCTGGAAGGCCCGCAGCCGCTCCTCGTCGGTGGCCTGACCCGGCGGGGAGACGAGGATCGCCTGGTGAAGCGCCACGGCGAGGTCCATCGCCCGGCGTGAGTCGGCCAGCTCGGCGCACGCCTGGCGCTCGGCGGCCGTGCCCTCCCGGAAGAGCAGCGTCGCGAGGCGCCGGAGAGCGTCGGCACCGGAGGGAGCCTGGGCCAGTCCCCAGAGGCTCTGGCGAATGCGTGGCGCGTCCTCGAGCGCCTCGGCGATCTCCAGGGCCTGGGCGAACTGCCCGTGGGCGAGGAGCGGCTCGTAGCCGTGCTCGAGAGCCTGGGCGTTGGCTCCGAGCCGGAGGAAACGCGCCGCCCAGGCGCCCGGACCGAGGGTCTCCGGGTGGAGGCGAGCCACCCGCTCGAGCAGCTCCTGTGCTTCGGCCGGATCCCCGGCACCTTCCCAGGCCTCGGCGGCCTCGAGCAGCAGCCTCGGCCGGTCCGCGGGGGGCGCGAGCTGGGCGGCCTGGGTCAGCGAGGCGGCGGCCTTCGCCAGCTCGCTCGCGTCGCGCATGAGGCCGGCGAGCAGGAGGAGCGCGTCCTGGCTGGCCTCGGTGGCCACCGATGCCCGGGCGAGCCGTGCTGCACGCGCCTCGTCACCCGCCTGCTGCGCGGCGAGTGCGGCCTCGTAGAGCAGCCGCGCGCGCTCGGATCCCTGCGCCATCTCGGCGCGGGCGGCGAGCACGGTGGAGCGGGCCAGAGCGTCGCCGGCGCCCTGGAGCAAGGGGACGAGGAGATCCAGCGCCTCGGCGTATCCGGGTCCGGAACGTCCGCCGGCGGCGAGCGGCTCGAGCAGCTCCCGGGCCTCGTCGGTCTCCCCGCGCTGGAGCAACAGGCGCGCCAGCTCGAGCTTCAGCTGGGCCGACTCCTCGCCCTGCGGCGTTCCGGCGACCAGGCCCCGGAGCACCGGCACGAGCTCCTCGGCCTCACCCCGGCGGCGATGGGTTTCCGCGAGCGCGCGGAGCGCGACGACGTTTCCGGGGTCTGCCTGGTGCGCGCGCTCGACCAGCGACAGCGCTCGTGCGTCGTCCTGGAACACCTCGGTGGCGAGCTGGGCAGCCTGCACCAGGAGGTCGGCCGCGCGGGGGCCACCGCTCGCCTGGGCGGCGCGCTCGAGGAGGGAGAGGAGATCCTTGTGGCGAGAGACGGTGCGCAGCCCGGCCACGGCACGGTCGACGACCGAGGACTCCGCGGGCCGGAGCTCGGCCAGCGGAAGCAGCGCCTCGAGCGCCTCGGCGGGGTCCTCCACGAGCGCGGCGGCGCGGCGGTACAGCGCCTCCGCCTCCTCGGGACGCGCGATGCGCGCCAGCCGCACCGAGGTCCGGAACAGTCCCGGTGCGTCCTGGCGGCGCCCGTGCACCTCGGCCAGGAGCGACAGCGCCTCGCGGCCACGCTCGCCGTCCGGGTCGGCGGCCACGACGGCCTCGAGAGCATCAGCGGCATCGTGCAGGGCGCCGGCGGCGAGCGCGGCGTTCCCCAGCCGTAGCTGTAACCGCGCCCGCTGCGCCGTCGGAAGGTCGGGGGCGAGCTGGACCGTGCGCCGATCGTAGGGCTGTGCCGCGACCGGCCCACCGCCGGCCGCGGCGAGGTCGCCACGGGCGAGGAGCGCCTTCACGTCGTCCGGGCTGACGCGCAGCAGCTCGTCCCAGGCCTCGGCGGCGAGGAGCGCTTCCCCGGCGCGGGTGAGGAGATCCGCGCGCTCGGCGAGCAGGGCCGGAGCCTCGGTGGGAACGGCCCGTGCGCGCTGCGCCAGCAGCTCCGCCAGGGCGCGCACGTCGCCCTCGACCCGCGCGCGCCGGGCAGCGAAGGCCACGTCCAGCTCTGGGGCCTGATCGAAGGCGCGATCCTCGGCGGCCCGGGCGTCGTCCTCGCGACCCCCGGCGCGCAGCGCCTCCGCTGCGCGCAGCCAGGTCCGGGCGGCCTCGGCGCCGACCTGCCGCTCGGCCCTTGCAGCCTCGAGCCGGCCAAGCGCCACGCGGTCGCCCGTCGCCTGGAGTTGGGCCACGTGTCGTGCGTACGCGGGGTGGAAGGGATCCGTCTGGAGCAGGAGCGCGTCGAAGGGCGCGGCGTCGGCGTCCTGTCCCCTGGAAAAGAGATGGTCCGCCAGCTCGGCGGTGATCGAGGCGTCCGCCGGGGCGAAGCCATGGGCCGCGGAGAGCGCATCCAGTGCCTGGTCGGACTTGCCCAGCGCGCGGTACAGCCCCGCGGCGCGGCGGAGCAGGTACGCCCGCGCGGCGCCCTCGGTCCGGCTCCGCGCGGCGGCGACGTAGTAGGCGGCGAGGTCGGCGCCTCGGCCGGAGCGCTCCAGCAGCTGGACCAGGAGAGCCTCGGCGGCCGGATGGCCCGGGACCTCGGACAGCGCATCGCGCACCAGCGACTCGGCCTCGGCCTCGTCACCCAGCGGACCAGCGTGGAGCTCGGCCACCTGGACCAGGGCGGCCGCCTGCGCCTCACCGCCGGACAGCAGCGGCACGGTCCGCTTCAGCCACCCCGCGCGGGCCCGGGTGTCACCCCGGCGAGCGGCGAGATCCGCGAGCTGGGCCGCGGTCTCCACGTCCGGAGCCAGCTCGAAGGCCCGGGCGAGCGCCGCGCTGGCGGCGGTGGCGTCGCCGCGCACCTCGAGGAAGAGCGAGGCCCGACGTCGCTCCACCGCAGCGGCATCCGCGTTCCGGCCGGCGCCCTCCAGCGTGGCGCGCAGGCGGGAGAGCGCCTCCAGCGCTTCGTCGGCGCGGTCGGAACGGGAGGCGACCTCGGCCACCTCCTCCAGCGTTCGTGAGGCGAGCGGGACGTCGCCGCCCTGGAGCGCCGCGTCCGCGGTGGCCTGCAGCGCTGCCAGCAGCGCGCCGCTGCGCCCTGTCTCGCGGTGCAGGGCAGCGCGAGCCTGATGTGCGGCGAGCGGATCGGGGAGGGCCGACGCGGCCCCGAGCAAGAGCTTCTCGGTCAGCTCGGGATCCGCCAGCTCCACCCGGGCGCGCTCGCCGAGCTTCAGCAGCGCACGTCCCACCTCCTCGGATGCCGGCTGGCGGAACTGGTACGCCGCGAGCAGCTCGATCGCCTCGCGCGGGTCGGTGCGAGACCGGAGCTCGGCCAGGCGCTCCACGGCGGTGGCGGGTGCGTCGGGGCGGTCTGCGAGGCGCCGGAGCGTGGCCTCCGCCTGGGGAAGCTCTCCGGCCTCCGCGAGGAGATCGGCGTGGGCAAGGAGCACCTCCGCCTCGCGGCCCGTCCGCTGCCCCCGATCGAGACCGGCGACCACCGCCTCGAGAAGCGGCAGCGCCTCGGCCCGCGAGCCGCCCGCGTACAGCGACAGCGCGAGCTCGGCCAGCTCGTCGCCGGCCGCGGGCACCAGAGC
>JBKPMY010000428.1:0-31913 GCA_046732375.1 Myxococcota bacterium | reverse complement strand
CCTCCAGGGCCGCTACGAGGTGGAGGTCGGTCCCCGCAGCGTTCGTCGCACCATCGATCAGCCCTGGCCGTCTCTCGCCGCCTCGCTCGGGATCACGCCGGCGAAGGCGGCGCCGCCCACGCTCCGCGCCGTCGAGGCCGTCCGCACGCCTCCCCCCGCCCCTCAGGTGTCCGCGCCCCGAGCGGTGCCGCCTCCGGCACCTCAGAGCGGCGAGCGCCCCGCGGTCGCCCGTCCGGTGTCGCCGATCCACCCGCCGCCCCCACCGCGGGGAACGGCGACCGCCGCCGCGACGGCACGGCGTCCCGACAGCGCCGAGTTCCCGGTGAGCGCCCCCGCGACTCCCGCTCCACGGCCGACCCATCCCTCGGGCCCACGGACGCGGCCCCAGACCGGTCCCCACGCGACCGGTGAGGGCTCGGGCCGCCACACCGCTCCCTTCTCCAGCATCCGGCACGAGGGCAAGCCGAACCCGGCGATGCGCACCGGGCTTCTGGTGCTGCTGGCGATCGTGGTCGGAGGCGGGCTCGCCGCGGCCGCGAGCAAGCTCGGGCTGATCCAGCAACTCCGCGCCTCCGATTCAGCACCTGCAGCGGCCGCGCCGACGCCTGCAGCGGGTCCGGCGCGTTCCTCCGCGGCTCCGATCGTCGCCGGAGTCACGGAGACCGAGGTCACCCTCGGGATGGCGTCCCCGCTCACCGGCGCCTCGAAGGAGCTCGGCCGGCAGATGAGGATCGGCGTCGAGCTTGCGTTCGAGCAGGCCAACGCGGCCGGTGGAGTGAACGGCCGGAAGGTGAAGCTGCTGGCGCTGGACGACGGCTACGAGCCCACCCGGACGCAGGAGGTCATGCGCGAGCTGGCGGAGCAGCGCGGGGTGTTCGGCTTCGTGGGAAACGTCGGGACCCCGACCGCGGCAGTGGCGGTGCCCTACGCGCTCGAGCGGAAGATGCTGTTCTTCGGGCCCTTCACCGGCGCGTCGCTCCTGCGCAAGGACCCGCCCGACCGGTACGTCTTCAACTACCGGGCGAGCTACGTCGAGGAGACCGCGGCGACCGTGCGTTACCTGGTCGAGACCCGCCGGATCCGGCCCGAGCACATCGCGGTCTTCGCGCAGGACGACGCCTTCGGCGAGGCCGGGTTCCAGGGCGTGGCCAAGGCCATGCGGCACTACAAGCGGGCCCCGGGCTCCATCCTGCGGGTGAGCTACAAGCGCAACACTGCGGACGTCGTCGAGGCGGTGGACCGCATCCTCGAGGAGAAGGGCAAGGTCGAGGCGGTGGTGATGGTGGCCACCTACCGGCCGGCGGCCCGCTTCATCGAGAAGGTCCGGGACCAGCGCCCGGGGATGATCTTCAGCAACGTCTCCTTCGTGGGGAGCCAGGCGCTCGCCGAGGAGCTGGTCCAGCTCGGGCCCCGCTATCCCCAGGGCGTCATCGTGACCCAGGTCGTGCCCCTTCCCACCGGGCAGAGCACGGTCGGGATCCGCTACCGGGAGGCGCTCGGCAAGTACGCTCCGGGAGAGAAGCCGGATTTCGTGTCGCTGGAGGGCTACGTCTCCGGCAACCTGCTCGTCGAGGGCCTGCGGCGCACTGGGAAGAATCTCTCCACCGAGGAGCTGGTGAACGCCCTGGAGACGATCCGCGGCCTGGATGTCGGGCTCGGAGTGCCCCTGAGCTTCGGGATGTCCGAGCACCAGGCGTCACACAAGGTCTGGGGCACGGTGCTCGACGCGGGGGGCGTCTTCCAGTCCCTCGACCTCGAGTGACGGCGCGCCTTCTCCTCAGCGAGGACCGAACGGAGCTCCGGCATCGAAGCGGACCTTCGCCGGGAGCTGGTAGAGCTGCTGCTTCGCGCCCGAGGCATCCACCCAGGGCCAGGGGTAGCCGTCGAAGAACGCGGGCTTCCGGGTGAGATAGAGCGAGGTGGGCAACGTTCGTTCGGCGAAGGCCGGATCCCACTTCACCGAGCTGGTCAGGTAGTCATAGTTGCCATGGCGGACCGCGGTCGCCGCGACCCGCGCATCCACGGGGTAGGGAGGCCAGTCGTCCCAGCCCAGCTTGAAGATGGCCGCGGTGGTGAGCGCGCCCGACTCGTAGACCCAGCCCTCCATCCGGCCCGGGACTCCGAGCACGTTTCCGATGAAGCTGTGCCAGTAGGAGTAGTACATCGCTCCGGCGGCGCGGTGAGGGCCGTGGCTGGCGGAGGAATCGTCGAAGCTCTTGCGGAACCCCCGGAGGTAGTTGCGAAACACCGTGTGGTAGATGGCGTTGCCGTGCGTCTTGTCCGAGTCCCAGTTGAAGCCGTCGTTTCCCTCGAACAGGACGTGGTGCGAGCCGACCATGTGTGAGGCGTTCAGGCCCACCTCGATCCAGGTGGCGTTGGTGTTGATGTACCCGTCGTCGACGTAGTTGTACCCGAACACCGAACCGGCGCCGGCAGCGCGGGCCACCATCACCTTGTTCGCCTTCACGATGATCGAGTTCTCGACCAGCGACTCCGAGCTGCCGCGGGAGAGGCTGATCGCATAGCCCGCTCCACCAGGCTGGGCCCACGCGGCATCGTGAACGTAGGAGTCGCGGATCTCGATGCGGAAGGAGCTCTCGATCGCGACTCCCTCGTCGTGCCAGACGGTGCTCTCGACCCGGCTTGCCCAGCAGCTGGCGGCCCACTGGAACCGGAGGTTGCCCTGGTCGCCTCCGATCAGCGTCAGATCCTCGATCCCGGCGTTCTCGGTGAACGGCTGGGTGAATCCAGCGATCTGGGCAGTGTGCGAGGTGCGGTAGGTGATGTGAACGGGCGTGGTGAAGACGATGGTGTTCCCGTCCAGGCGATCGATCTGCTTGACCTCGGCGGTGGGCCGGTCCTCCCTCGAGAACCAGGTCAGCGCGTCCGGGAAGGGATCGTCCGTCACCTCCTGCTTGGGGATGTGGCGTTGCCAGACCACCCGGAAGTCGGGCGAGGCCCAGATCTGACCGCGACCGGCCGGATCCTTCTGCCAGATGGCGCCCGACAGCTCGTCGAGGACCACGAACTGCCCGGCCTTGAACCCCGCCGCGCTCCGCACCACGATCTCCCGGGCTCCTTTGACGGCATCGGCCGCGAGATCGGCCGTCGGGCTCTCGCCCTCCTTCTTCATTCGAGACGGCCCGATGACCACCAGCGGTGATGGCTTCGGCCCGGTCGCTTCCTGGTCGGGCTTCGCTCCATCTCTCTTCTGGAGCGTGGTCTTCCCCGGTCCGGCGCCACGCAGCGTGATGCCCTTGGGGACGAGGAGGAACCGCCCACCGTCGATGGTGAACTTGCCCGGGGAGAGCAGCACGACCTCACCCGGTGGGCAGGCGTCGATCGCCTCCTGGATCGCGGCGGTGGCGTCCCTGGCTCCGCTGCCGTGGGCCGAGGCGTCGACCGTCCGACAGGTCTTGCTCCTCGTCGGGATTCCCCCGATCACTCCCGGCCGCCAGACGGTGCGCCGGTCGTCTCCGAGGGCGCTCAGCGCCTTCACCGTGACGGTCGACGTGGCGCGCGCGCTCGCGCCCGGACCGAGCGCGGCGGTCACCTGGTAGGTCCCCTCGGTCCTTGGCGCGGTGTACTTCCCACCGGAGTCGATCGTGCCTCCGGCCCCGCCCTCCCGGACCGACCAGGTGATGGCCGGCGCCTGCCCACTGCGCGCAGGCTTCCCGCCCGCGAGGGCGGTGAAGACGAAGGTGCCGCCCGGCTCGAGCCCGACCGAAGGCATGTCGATCGCGATCCGGGGTGGTGCGGCTCCTGCGTCCGGGCGGCCCGCGCTGGCCTGCGCCGCTGCGGCAGTGCCCGAGGGAGCGCCGAGCGGCAGCGGCGCGAGCACGAGTGAAACGAGCAAGAGGATCACGGGCCAGCGGGCTGCACGATGGGCCATGGGGGGTCCACGCCGCTCGAGGCGGGTGCGGCTCGCCTCTTACCGCGCCGGAGGGTCCCTCGCATCTCCCGCCGGTCCGGCCCCTCGGCGCGCGACGGCTCGGGGCGGCTCGGACGACCGGCCGGTGAACGAGCGAGACGTCGCGGGTGCAGTGATCGAGCTCGTCCTGGGTTGGCCTCCGATGGGGCGGCCAGCGAGGCGTCGGTCCGTCAGTTCCGCGACGGAAAGACTCCGCCGAGACAGATGACGTAGTTCACGCCCGCCGGTTCGAGGCCGCGCATGTCGGGGAGCGCGAAGTTCGTGGTCCCGTTGCCTCCATACGTCGTGCCCAGCAGTGAGAACAGGGCCTGGTTCTGCGCAATCGGAAGCAGCTGGCCGTGGGCAAAGGCGGTTCCCTTCGGCGGGAAGTTCCCCGCGAAGAGAAACACCTGTCCGATGTATCCATCCAGGAAGCAGCCTGTTCCCGAGAAAGTGGAGTCCGTTCCTCCGTCGCCGAATCTGCCGATGAAGGCGGTGACGCTCGGATCGATGGACCCCGGCGGGCCTGGCGGTCCCGTCGGACCGGGCGGTCCCGCGACGCCGGCAGGGCCCGCCGGACCTGCCGGACCCTGGTCTCCCTTCGGACCTTGTTCCCCGGTGGAGGAGCAACCGAGTAGCAGCGCTGCCAGGAGCGAGAGCGAGAGGAGTGCGCGCATGCGCGGAGCCTATCGAACCCAGGCCCTCCACGAACTCCGAGAAAATCAGCCTCAGCGCCGGCCACCCACCTCGTCCAGGTGTCGGAGGAGGTCTCGGGGGTCCTCGAACACCCGATACGCCCCCGCCCGCTCGAGCTCGTCCAGTCCGTAGCCGCCCGAGAGCAGACCGATGCCGAGCGCCCGCGCCCGACGCGCGGCGAGCATGTCCCACACCGCGTCGCCGACGACGGTCGTGTCCTCGGCGTTCACCCCGAGCCGCTCCGCCGCAGCGAGGAACAGGTCGGGGTCGGGCTTGGCGTGCCTCACCTGGTCCCGGGTGATCACCGGAACACGGTCGAGGTCGATCTGCAGCTTCGTCAGGAGCGGCCCCGCATCCTCGAGACGGCCGCTGGTGGCGATCGCCCAGGGAATCTCCGCCCCGCTCAGCGCCTCCAGCAGCTCCCGCGACCCGGGCAGTGCGCGGATCTCGCCGACCCGTCTCCGGAATGCCTCGGCGTGACGACGCTGGATCCGCTCGATCCGCTCCGGCTCGAGCGCCACGCCCGTCTCGCGCAGCAGCATGTTGGTGAAAAGGCCACCGCTCATTCCCACCTTCCGGTGAATTCGCCAGACGGCGAGGTCGATTCCCTCGGAGTCCAGCGCCTCGTGCCAGGCGAGCACGTGCTCGTACACGCTGTCGACCAAGGTCCCGTCGAGGTCGAAGAGAAAGGCAGTGCTCGAATCCGGCATGGTCCGCTCCGTCGTCGGCGAAGAGCCATCGCTCAGGACGAGCGGTTGCGCCAGCAGAGGGGCGTGTCACCGCCCCGGACCGCTGTTCAGCAACCGCTAGATCGCCTCCCGGACCTCTGGCCCCATGGCCGGGAGTCGACGCTTGTTGCGCCGGCGCAGGCAAACCGGCATCAGGAGCGCATGCGCGCCTACGAGCTCCGCCCCAGGCCCGAATTCGAGTCCCTCACCCGCGTCGAGCGTCCCTCGCCGCCGCTCGGGCCCTCCGACGTCCGGGTCCGCGTGCGGGCAGTCTCGCTCAACTACCGCGACCTGAGGGTCGCCTGGAGCGCGGTGAAGCGGTCGGCACCGGTCATCCCCGTCTCCGACGGAGCCGGAGAGGTCATCGAGATCGGCAAGGAGGTGAGCCGGTGGAAGGTCGGCGATCGGGTGATCGCCAGCTTCTTCCCCACCTGGATGTCCGGACCCCTCTCCGACTTCCACCACGCCAACGCGCTCGGGGGCGGACGGGACGGAATGCTGGCCGAGGAGGTGGTGCTGGCCGAGACCGCCTGGGTCCGGTTACCGGAGCAGCTGAGCTTCGAGGAGGGAGCCACCCTGCCCTGCGCGGGACTCACCGCCTGGAACGCGCTCTTCGAGTCGGGCTCGCTCGTGCCGGGAGAGACGGTTCTCGTCCAGGGCACGGGAGGGGTATCGGTCTTCGCGCTCCAGCTGGCGAAGGCTGCCGGTGCGCAGGCGATCGTCACCTCGAGCTCGGAGAAGAAGCGGCGGCGGGCACAGGAGCTCGGAGCGGATCACGTCATCGACTACAGGACCGAGCCAAGCTGGGGGGAGGCGGCCAAGGCATGGACCGGCGAACGGGGCGTGGATCTGGTCGTGGAAGTCGGCGGACCCGGAACGTTCGACCAGTCCACGGCTGCGCTTCGCTACGGAGGAACGATGAGCATCCTCGGAGTGCTGACCGGCACCAGCGGCCCGGTGAACACCTACGCCATCTTCCACCACGCCCTCCGGATCGTGGGCGTCTACGTCGGCTCGGTCGAGATGCTGGAGCGGTTCGTGCGCGTGCTGACCGCCAACAAGATCCGGCCGGTCATGGATCGGGTGTTCGACTTCGAGGAGGTCCCGGCGGCCTACCGCCACCTCGCCTCGGGCGCGCACTTCGGAAAGGTCGTCGTCCGGCTCTAGCGCCACCTCAGCCGCGGAGCTGCACGAGCGGCAGCGCGATCCGCACCCGGAATCCGGGACCGATGCCGGACTCCACCCGGAGCAGTCCTCCGGCCTCCCGGACGAGCCGCTCGCAGGTTTCGAGATCCCCCTGCGGCAACGGGCAGCGATCGGTCCGGGTGATGGCCAGCTCGAGCACCGAGACCTCGCGGGTCACCGAGACGAGCAGATCTCCGAGCCGGGCGTGGGCCAGTCCCGGTCCACGAGCGGTCTCGAGCAGCACGCGGGCCAGCGCGTGACGCAGCCGTGGCTCGTCGGCCTGCACCAACGTCGCGGGCAGGACGTCCGTCCGGATCCCGCATGAGCGCTTCACATGGGAGCTGACCAGCCGGAGCGCGCTCCGCACGCACTCGCCGGCATCGACCGGTCCCGGCGAGTACGGCACCGGGCGCAGGAACTCGCGGAGCTCGTGAATCGGCAGGTGCGCCCGGCGGGCGAGGAGCATCGCCGAGGCGAGCACGCGGCCGCATTCCTCGAGCTCCAGCGTCGGGTCCGTGTCGGCCAGGGCCCCCACCTCGTCGGCGACGATCCCGATGAGCCCGAGGAGCTGCCCCAGCGGAGCCTCGATCTCCTCCGCGAGGGCCGAGGCCAGCGCGCCTGCGAGGCGCTCCCGCTCCGTCGCGTCGTCGACCGACAGCTCCCGCGCTCCGGTCCAGTCCTGGTTGATGTAGCCGAAGTGCAGCGTCGACCTCCCGCGATCGGGGAGCGGAAGGATCCGGCTGGTGAAGGTGCGCAGCCCGTGGTGGGTGGAGAGCTGCCAGCGCACGTCCAGCGGCTTCCCGAGCTGGTGGACGGCGTCCAGGGACATCAGCCATCCCTGCACCAGCGCGGGTGGGAGCCCGAGCTCCAGCGCGCTCCTGCCCGAGACCTCCGAGGGGGACTTTCCGAGCTGGGCAGCGCTCGCGGCGTTGGCCTGAAGGAAGCGCGCGTCCTCACCATTCCGGGCGAGAACTCCCATCGGCAGGGGGGCGTGGCTGAAGAACTCTTCCCAGGGAATGGGGAGGGGGGGCGACGACGGCGAATCGGGCATCTATGGCAGGGGGGATCACAACCCGGGCGTCGGCTCAGGCCCCGGTCGAAGAGGTGCGCGGTCGAGTAGCTGCTCCGTCCCCCAGCCGTCGAGTCGGGGCATTAGAGCTGCTCATCTTTTCCATCGCCGGGACGCGGGGGGCGTGCTCTATCGTCAAGCTGCCCGCGCTCCATGTCCGCGCCCGCCGCGCTCCTCTTCCCTGCCCCTCGCCGGGCGCTCGTGACCGTGGGCCTCGCCTACGGGGCAGGCCTCGCCGTCGCGCTGGTCACCGGATGGGTGCTGCGCGGCCACGGCCCGATCGAGGTCGCGGCGGTCGCGGACGTCGCGGCGACCCTGGTCGTCTTCGGCATCAGCGTCAGGCACGACAACTCGAGCCTCTACGATCCGTACTGGAGCCTTTCTCCTCTCCCGATCGTCCTCTTCTGGGCGAGCGGCGCGCCCGCGGGGCCGGAGCTGCGCGGGGGCCTCGTGGTCGCCCTCGTCGCCGTCTGGGGCGTACGGCTCACCGCGAACTGGGTCGCGCGCTGGCGCGGGCTCGGAGACGAGGACTTTCGCTACGCGGAGATCCGGGCCCGGACGGGGCGGCTCTACTGGCCGGCGAGCCTCCTCGGCATCCACCTGCTGCCCACGGCCTGGGTATTCCTGGGGCTCCTTCCGACCTGGCCCGCGCTCTCCGGCACCGGGCGAGCACCCGGGACGCTGGACGTCCTCGCCACGGCGGTGACCGCGGCCGGCATCGCCCTCGAGGCGGTCGCGGACCTCCAGTTACGCCGCTTCCTCCGTTCGCGGCAGGACCCAGGCGCGGTGCTCGACACCGGGCTCTGGCGCCTCTCGCGCCACCCGAACTACCTCGGGGAGATCACCTTCTGGTGGGGCCTCTGGCTCTTCGGCCTCGCGGCCGACCCGCGCTGGGCCGCATGGACGATCGTCGGACCGGTTTCCATCACCCTGCTCTTCGTCCTGGTCAGTATCCCGTGGATGGATCGGCGGATGCTCTCTCGCCACCCGCGCTGGGCCGAGTGGATGCGCGCGACCCCGGCGCTCCTCCCGTGGAAACGGGGCTGACGTGGTGAGCATGACTTCGCCGCGCATCGCGCTGCCGCGTGGACGTCGAGCGCTCTGGATCCCGGTGCTGGCGGTGATGGCGATCGCGCTCCGCGGGGCCCTGGCCGCCGGGGCCGCCACCGACGCGGACGAGCTCCGGCGCCGCTTCGCCGGCGAGTACCTCTTCGTCGGCAGCGCTCCGGAGCGAGCCCTGGTCCCGGCCGCAGTGGAGCGCTCCGTGGACGGCATGTTCTTCATCGCCCGGGGCATCGCCTACGACCGGCTGCTCAAGAACTGCGAGATCTGCTCACGCTATTCGCTCGCGCTCGGTGGCGGGACCATCTCCGTCGGGGGCTCCTGCCAGCTGCCCGACGTGAGCCCGGACGATGGCCGGGAGGTGGACCATAGGACCAAGCTGGGCGAGACCAGCAAGCTCAGCCAGCGCTTCTTGGGCGAGACACTGGTCCAGGAGTTCCGCGGCGACGGCGGATCGCGCAAGGTGGTGTGGACGCTCCTGCCCGACGGCGACACGCTCCGGATGCAGGTGCTCATCACCAGCAAGCACCTGCAGCGTCCCGTCGACTACACGCTCACCTACCGCCGGAAGAGCGCGATGCCCGCGGCGGCACCGGATTCAGGGGTGGCGCCCGCCGCGCGGTGAGGCGGCGTCGCTGCTCTACGCCCGCGCGGTGGTTTCACTCCCCGGCTTCAGGATCACCTTGGTGTATCCGTCGCGCCGCTGGTCGAACCGGCGATAGGCCTCGGGAGCCTCGTCGAGCCTCACCCGGTGGCTCACGATGAAGCTCGGCCTCGCCTTCCCCGCGATGATGAGGTCTCGCAGGTAGGCGTTGTAGCGCTTCACCGGGCATTGACCGGTGCCGAGGGAGATCGCCTTCTCGAAGATGCTCGCCATCGAGAACGGGTAGATGCCCTGCTTCCTCTGCTCGTCCTTCGCCCCCGGGTCCGGCGCCAGGTACACGCCGACAACGCCGATGGCTCCCGTTGGATTGACCACCTCGATCAGCCAGTCGAGGACCTGGGTGGGATTCTCCGGACCGGCATAGGCGTCGGAGGCCTTCCCGTCGCGCGCCTGGTAGCCCACCGCGTCGATTCCGCACATCACGCCGTCCATCTTCTCCTCGCCAGGACGGAGAGCGCCGCGGATGGGGTCACGCTTGCGAAGCTCCTTGATCTGCTTCACCGGGTCCTTCTCCGTGAAGTCGATGGGGACGGCGCCCATTCGCTGGGCCTTCTCCAGCCGCTCCGGGACGCTGTCCACCACGTAGACCTCCGCGGCGCCGCGGAGGAGCGCGCTGTAGCCCGCGAGCAGCCCCACCGGACCCGCACCGAACACCGCCACCGTGCTTCCCGGACGGACACCGGCCAGCTCGGTCCCGTGGTACCCGGTCGGGAACACGTCGGAGAGGAGCAGGAAGTCGTCCTCCAGCGAGTCTCCCGGCCGCCCGGGCAGCTTCAGACAGTTGAACTCGGCCCAGGGGACGCGCAGCAGCTCCGCCTGGCCTCCGCGGTACGGACCCATTCCGGCGTACCCGTATCCAGCGGAGGGCGCCTCCGGGTTCGCGGTGAGGCAAGCATGGGTCTGCTCCCGCACGCAGTTGAGGCAGGTCCCGCAGGAGATGTTGAACGGAACCACCACCCGGTCGCCCTTCTTCAGCGCCTTCACCGCCGTACCGACCTCCTCGATGACTCCCATGTTCTCGTGGCCGAGGACCTGGCCCTTCTCCATCCCCGTGCGACCCTCGTACATGTGGAGGTCGCTCCCGCAGATCCCGCTGGAGGTGATCCGCACCACCACGTCGGTAGGCTGCTCGATGCGCGCGTCCTCCACCTCCTGGACACGGACATCGGTCTTGTTCTCGTAGACGACTGCTCTCATGATCCGGCCTCTGCGCAGAAGTTCGAGGAGCAACGTGCGCACGGGAGACCGGACGGGAAGCGCCGGTCCCAGGCTCCGGGCCCGGCCCAACGTCCCTGCGCCTCGTCCCTCGCTCACCGCGCTGAACGGCGAACGATTGCGATGGGCCCGTGCATCGGCTCCAATGCTCTGGCGTTCGAGCGCGGAGGGCCGGCGATGATCCGCGGTATCCATGGGTTGCTGTATTCGTCCGATGCGGAGGCGACGCGTGCGTTCTTCCGCGATCAGGTTCGGCTCCCCGGATCCGACGTCGGAGAGGGCTGGTGGATCTTCGACTTCCCCGAAGGCGACCTCGGAGTCCACCCGGTCGAAGAGGGCAGCGAGCCGGGGACCCACGACGTCTCTTTCTACTGCGACGAGATCCAACGCACCGTCGCGGATCTCGAGTCTCGCGGGGTGCGCTTCACCGGTCCGGTCCAGGACCATGGTTACGGGCTGGTGACCTACTTCGAGGCACCGGGCGGACTCCGGGTCCAGCTGTACGAGCCGCGGTACACGAAGCGTATGGGGCGGCAGTCATCGGGCCGGGGCGCACCTCGCCCGGGCGGCAGCACCCGCCGGGGAGCCTCGAAGAAGCCGAAGAAGGGGCGAAGCACCAGCGCTGCTGGGCGCCGGAGGCGTAAGACATGAGCCGGAAGGAGAGCGCCATCGCGTTTCTGCGTCTCGCCGCGTCGGGCAAGGCGCGCGAGGCGTTTCGCTCCCACGTGGGCCCGGGTTTCCGTCATCACAATCCCTGGTTCCGCGGCGATGCGGAGAGCCTCATGGTCGCCATGGACGAGAACGCAGCCCAGAATCCGGAGAAGAAGCTCGAGGTGCTGCGGGCGATCGAGGAGGGCGACCTGGTCGCGGTCCACTCTCGGGTCAGACAGCGACCTGCGGAGTTCGGCGCGGTGGTGGTTCACATCTTCCGCTTCGACGGGAACCGGGTCGCCGAGCTGTGGGATCTAGGTCAGCCGATCCCCGAGGCCTCGCCCAACGAGAACGGGATGATCTGACGCTCGCCCCGCGGACCGCCGGGCGCTCAGCCCTGGTTCGGCGTCTGCCCGATCTCGAAGTTGGCGAGCGTCTCCAGCGCACGCACCATCGCCGAGTGATCCCAGGCCTTTCCGCCGTGCGCGACGCAGGCGTTGAACAGCTCCTGCGCGGTCGCGGTGTTGGGCAGGGAGACTGCCAGCGCGCGGGCGCTGGAGAGCGCGAGGTTGAGGTCCTTCTGGTGCAGCTCGATCCGGAACCCGGGATCGAACGTGCGCTTGATCATCCGTTCCCCGTGGACCTCGAGGATCTTCGAGGAGGCGAACCCTCCCAGCAACGCCTGCCGGACCTTGGCCGGGTCCGCGCCGGCCTTGGCGGCGAAGAGCAGCGCCTCGCCCACGGCCTCGATGGTCAGGGCGACGATGATCTGGTTCGCGACCTTCGCGGTCTGGCCGTCTCCGTTCCCACCGACGCGAGTGATGTTCTTGCCCATCAGCTCGAACAGCGGCTTGACCCGCTCGAAGACCGCCTCCTCCCCACCGACCATGATCGAGAGCGTGGCGTTCTTCGCGCCCACCTCGCCACCCGAGACCGGCGCATCGAGGTAATCGCACCCCAGCGCGTTGATCTTCCGGGCGAACTCCTTGGTCGCGATGGGCGAGATCGAGCTCATGTCCACCACGGTCTTTCCCTTCGACAGTCCCGCGGCGACGCCATCCTGTCCGAACAGCGCCTTCTCCACGTCCGGCGTATCCGGGACCATGGTGAAGACGATGTCCGCGCGCTCGGCGACCACACGGGCCGAGTCACACTTCACCGCGGCGCTCTCGGCGATGGAGGGCGGATAGCGGTGGAGCGTGTGGACGAACAGCCGGTGCCCGGCCTTGAGCAGGTGGCCGGCCATCGGAGTGCCCATGATTCCCAGGCCGATGAAACCGAGATTCAGGGGTTGCGGACTCATGGGGATGCGCTCCTTGTCAGTGGGGATTCACCAGCCGCTGCCGCCAGCCGAGGCCTGCCTCGGTGGTCGTGGCCGGCTTGTACTCACACCCGATCCAGCCGTCGTAACCAATGCGGTCGAGATGGGAGAAGAGGAACAGATAGTTGATCTCGCCGGTCCCCGGCTCGTTCCGCCCGGGGTTGTCCGCCACCTGGACGTGGCCGATTCGCGCCAGGTTCTTCTGCGCCGTCGAGGCGAGCTCACCTTCCATGCGCTGCGCGTGGTAGATGTCGTACTGGACGAAGGCGTTGTCTGCGCCGACCTCGTCGAGGATCGCCAGCGCCTGATCGGTCCGGCTGACGAAGAAGCCGGGAACGTCGAAGGTGTTGATCGGCTCCATCAGCAGCTTCAGGCCCACCTTCTTCAGCTCGGTGGCCGCGAAGCGCAGGTTCTCCACCAGCGTCCTGCGCAGGACCCCGTCCTCCACTCCCGAGGGTCTCTTGCCGGCGAGGCAGTTGAGCCGGGGCACACCGAGGGCCCGGGCGTACTCGATGGCCTTCCCTACCCCGGCGCGGAACTCGGAGACCCGATCCGGGTGGCACGCGATCCCGCGCTCACCGGCGTCCCAGTTTCCGGCCGGAAGGTTGTGGAGGACCAGCTGCAGGCGGTTGGCGTCGAGCCGTTGCCGGATCTCCGCCGGTGACCAGGCGTAGGGGAAGAGGAACTCCACCGCCTCGAATCCGGACCGCGCGGCACGCTCGAAGCGGTCGAGGAAGGGCACCTCGTTGAAGAGCATCGTCAGGTTGGCAGCAAAACGCGGCATCGTTTTCTCCTCGGCTCCTGGGCCAGGCCTCACTCGAGCAGCCCGGCCATCTCCAGGCCCTTCGTGCCCTCGGGGTGGCGACAGTCGATGTCCTCGAATTCCATGATCTTGTCGATCTCGGTCCCCATCGCGACGTTGGTCACCTTCTCCAGGATTACCTCCACGACCACCGGGACCCGGAAGTCGCGAGCCATGGCCTGCGCCTGAACGAGCGCGGGCCGGATCTTCTCCGGATCCGTCACCCGGAGCGCCTTGCACCCCAGACCCTGGATGACCGCCTGGTGATCCACGCCGTAGCCTCGGAGGTCACCTTCTTCGGTGGGGATGTTCTGGTTCTCGAACGCCAGCTGTACGGCGAAGTCCATGTCGAAGTTGCGCTGGGACTGGCGGATCAGCCCGAGGTAGCTGTTGTTGACCAGGACGTGCACGTAGGGGAGGCGGAACTGTGCACCGACGGCGAGCTCCTCGATGAGGAACTGGAAGTCGTAGTCGCCGGAGAGTGCGACCACCGGCCGGCCGGGATTCGCCGCGACCACCCCGAGGGCCGCGGGGATGGTCCAGCCCAGCGGGCCAGCCTGGCCGCAGTTGATCCACTGGCGGGGCCCGTACACGTGAAGGAACTGCGCCCCGGCGATCTGCGACAGACCGATGGTGGTGACGTAGGTGGTCTCGCGCGGAAACGCCTGGTTCATCTCCTCGTAGACGCGCATCGGCTTGATGGGCGTCTCGGTGAAGTGCGATTTGCGGAGCATCAGCTTCTTCCGCTCGGCGCAGCGGGCGGCCCAGGCGCTGAAGTCCTTGAGCTGGTTCGCGTCGCGGCGTTCACGAGCCACCTCGACGAAGAGCTTGAGGGCTGCCTTGGCGTCGCTGACGATGCCGAAGTCGGGCATGAAGACCCGCCCGATCTGGGTGGGCTCGATGTCCACGTGCACGAACCTGCGCCCCTGGCAGTAGACCTCCAGCGAGCCCGTGTGCCGGTTGGCCCAGCGGTTGCCGATTCCGAGCACGAAGTCGCTCGCCATCATGGTCGCGTTGCCGTACCGGTGGCTGGTCTGCAGGCCGACCATTCCCGCCATCAGCGGGTGATCGTCGGGAATGGTGCCCCAGCCCATCAGGGTGGGGATCACCGGGACGCCCGTGAGGTCGGCGAACTCCACCAGGAGATCACTCGCATCGGCGTTGATGATCCCGCCGCCCGCGACGATCAGCGGCTTCCTGGACTCGGCCAGGATGTCCAGGGCCTTCTCGATCTGCTTCCGCGTGGCGGCCGGCTTGTACACCGGCAGCGGCTCGTAGGTGTCGATGTCGAACTCGATCTCCGCCATCTGCACGTCGAAGGGCAGATCGATCAGCACCGGGCCCGGCCGGCCGGAGCGCATGAGGTGGAAAGCCTGCTGGAAGGCCCGCGGCACCTGCGCCGGCTCGCGGACGGTGACCGCCCACTTGGTGACCGGCTTCGCGATCGATTCGATGTCGACGGCCTGGAAGTCCTCCTTGTACAGGCGGGCGCGCGGCGCCTGCCCGGTGATGCAGAGGATGGGGATGCTGTCGGCAATCGCCGAGTACAGGCCGGTGATCATGTCGGTCCCGGCGGGGCCGGACGTTCCGATGCAGACGCCGATGTTGCCGGCGCGCGCCCGGGTGTAGCCCTCCGCCATGTGCGACGCACCCTCGACGTGACGCGCGAGGATGTGGGCGATGGACTGTCGCTGGCGCAGCGCGGCATAGAGCGGGTTGATGGCCGCCCCCGGGACGCCGAACGCCTGGGTGACGCCTTCCTTCTCCATCACGAGCACGGCCGCCATCGCGGCCTTCATCCGGGCCATGAGCTCCTCCGTCGATCCGGCGGCAAGATCGCCCCGGCGGGGCGCACCGCGGAAGACGTCCCCGGCGAATTTCGAGTATTCCGTGCGGGAATGGGCCCGCGGGACGAGTCCCCGACCCCCGGGCTCCACGCGCCGAACGCGGCGAGGTCCCATGGATCGGATTCAAGCCCTCAGGCTCTTCATTCGCGTCGTCGACCTCGGCTCGTTCAGCAAGGCCGCCGCGGACCTGGGAATCGGGCAGCCCTCCGCCACCAAGCAGGTGGCGCAGCTGGAGAAGCAGCTCCGTGCGCGGTTGCTCTACCGCTCCACGCGCGGGGTGACACCGACCGAGATCGGCGCGCTGTACTACGAGAAGTGCAAGCTGATCCTCCACCACGTCGAGGAGGCGGACAGCGTGGCCACCCTGCTCCAGACCCAGGTCCAGGGCGCCCTGCGGGTCAACACCTCGGTCGGCTTCGGGCAGAGCGTGCTCGCTCCGCTGGTGATGCGCTTCATGCAGCTCAACCCTCGGGTGCAGGTCGATCTCACGGTCGATGACCGATACGTCGACCTCGTCGAGCAGGGCGTGGACGTGGCGATCCGCATGGGCCGTCTGGCGGACTCCTCGCTGGGAGCCCGGTACCTGGGCATCAATCCCTGGGCGGTCGTCGCTTCACCCGGCTACCTCGACAAACAGGGAACGCCGCGCGAACCAGCGGAACTCTCCGCGCACGACGCGCTCATCTACACGACGGTCCAGGGCGATGCGCGCTGGCACTTCACCGGGCCGAGGAACGAGCTGGCGGTGGTTGCGGTGAAGGGCTTCTTGCGATCGAACAGCCTCTCCACCCTGCTCGAGGCGGCCGAGGCGGGGCTGGGAGTCGCCATCCTGCCCTGGTACGTGGCCAGCGCGGCGGTCAGGGCAGGGTCGGTCCGTCCGGTGCTCGAGCGCTGGTCGCTCCCCTCGCAGGAGATCCACGCCGTCTATCCTTCCCCGAGCCTGCTCCCGGCCAAGGTCAGTCGCTTCATCGACTGGCTGAAGGGACAGTTCGGTCCGACGTGGTGGACCGAGGTCGGCCACCCGGAGCGGGTGGCCTGACCCCGGCCTCACCCCTCTCGTCGTCACCCTCTAGTAGTCCCAGCTCCCGGCCCCGTCGTCGTCGTCGTCGTCGTCGTCCCGGTCCGGGCCGTGCACCGGTTGCAGCACCGCGCCGTAAACGGCCCGTGCCATGCGCTTGCCGAGCTTCTTCGCGGCCTCCTGCTCGAAGCGGAAGTGAATCCCGCCATAGACGCGCGCATCGGCCACGTCTTCAGAGAGCTGCCCGAGCCGCGTGTACTTCAGCGTGACCCCGGCCACCGCAGGCGAGGAGAGCGAGAAGTCATGATGCTGCTTGCCGTAGATGCGTCCGAGAATCCCGATCGCGGTGTTGACCTCCGTCCCGAAGTTCGACGGGTGGCTCGGGTAGCACGGCGTCGTGATGAACGGAACAAAGCTCGGGTCCGCGGGGGTGCGCGGGTTCCCGTCGGACTCCCCGGCGGAAATCGCCGTCTCGGGTCGCCAGAAGTTGTAGGTGTACTTGTTGAAGAAGCTCGCCACGAACCCGTCGGCCATGGCCATGTTCATCAGCGCGAGCGTGCGAGCGTTCTCGCTGAGGGACCCACCGGCCGCCAGAGCGAGCTGGCGCGCCGTGGAGTTCATGAGGTGGGCCGGCCCCCCCGTGGCAAAGACCCGCACCACGTCCGTCCGGTCCTGAGGCCGCTCGGTGCTGCTCGCGGCGCCGACGGTGAGCACCTCCAGGTAATCCCGTGCGTACCGGCGACTGTCGAGTGCCGGCGGTGGATCCACGAGAAAGTCCGTCGGGGTGGCGATCACGAAGGGGGTGACGTCCTTCCAGTGGAAGAACGTACCGATCTTGACGCCGCTGACCGGGTCGGTGGGGCAGCCGGGGGTCGCCTGGTACTCGCCCGGGACCGCTCGGCCCGGAACCTTCGTCTTCGGCGGCGAGGACCCGTCGTGAGCACGGAGGTCGATGACCGCCTGCGCGACCGCCTCTCCCAGCGCGACGCCGTCGTCCTTCGGCTTCCCATCCGGGATTGCGCCCAGGGACACCTGGTAGGACGCGTCGAGCGCCCCGGCCTTGGGGGGGAAGTTCGTCACCAGCACCTTGTGAGCCGCGGCGACGGCGGCGGCCTCGGCAGAGGCCCCATCGGGAGCGGCGAACGTTCCGAGGTACGGTTCGTACTTCTCGGTGATCGTGTTCACCGCCTCGAAGACCGCCAGCTGGGCCATGGCCGCGAACCTCACCTGAGGAACGGGACCGGCCCCGGCGTCGATCCCGGTGGCCACCGCGATCTCGTTCCACTGCAGGACCACGTCCGGGCTAGCAGGTACGAGGTCCGAGGACTGACTTGCTCCTCCCAGGGGGGGCATGGAAAGGCCGCAGGCCACTCCCCCCAGCAACGTCAGGGCTGCAACCAACCAACAACGTTTCGACATGATCGTCCTCCGCTTTCGGGCGGAGGTGTCCCCGGCCACCGCCTTCCAGGCAGAGACGGCTCGGCGCGGATGTGACACTCGATGCCTACCGGCCCTGCAGAAGCCCTGCGTCCTCGGCGAGCTGTCGGAGCTTGTCCTTCACCCGCTGAAACCGCTTGGCCGCGGTCCGCGGGTCGAGGGGCTCCTCGGGGGTGGACATCACCTGGGCCACCTCCGACCAGGACAAGCTCCGATCCACTCGGAGCACGAGCAGGGATTGCTCGGAGGCCGTGAGCTGCTCGCGGAGCTGCGCCACCGCATCCTTCGCCCCGGTCCTGAGGAAGGGGGCAGTCGTGCTGCGGACTTCTGCCGCGACGCGGGAGAGCTCTTCGGTCGTCAACGGGCGGCCCCGGCGACGGAACGCGTCACGTTCCTGCCGGAGCCAGGCGTGCCAGGCGAGGGTGTAGACCCAGGTGCGGACCGAGGAGTCCCGCCGGAAGCGGGGCAAGCCTCGCCAGAGGTCCTCGCAGAACTGCGAGAAGACGTCGTCCGCTCGGTCCTCGTCCCTGGCCAGTCCGGTCAGATAGCCGAGGATCGCCGGTCCATATCCGCGAAGGATGGTCGACGCGGCCGCCGACAGCTCCCCCGCCTCGAGCAGCCGACTGATTGACGCCTCGAGGTCTTCCACGGCGGAAACGTAGCATGCGACGCTGGACCGAACCTGCATCCTGGGAGAGCGATGTCGACGAGTGGCGAGAGCACGAAGGCCAGCGACGAATCGACCACGCTCCTGGTCGGCTCGGAATCCTCGGCGTTCGACTCCCTCCTCCGCAGGGTGGCCCACGGCCCGGGCACGCCGGAGCTGATCCCCGCCCTGGATCTCGTCCCCGGCATCGTGGTCGCCGAGCGGTTCGAGCTGGTCCGGGAGATCGGGCGTGGCGGCTTCGCTCGCGTGTTCGAGGCCCGTGACCGGGTGCTACTCCGGCCCGTGGCGATCAAGCTCCTCAAGCGGCGGCGCCGGCTCAACGACTCGGAGCTCGAGCTCTTCTATCGCGAGGCGCGCGCCACCGCTCGACTGAACCACCCCAACATCGTCACCGCCCACGACTGGGGTGTGTGGAACGAGACGCCGTTCCTGGTGCTCGAGCTGCTCGATGGCGAGTCACTGCAGGAGACGCTCGAACGTGGAGCGGTGGACGAGCAGCGCGCGTGGGAGATCGTCGCCCATATCGTCGAGGCGCTGGCGTACGCGCACGGACACGGCGTGCTCCATCTGGATCTCAAGACGCGGAACGTATTCCTGCTTCGCGATGGCCGGGTGAAGGTCCTCGATTTCGGCCTGGCCGGACTCGACTGGGGAGAGGACCTCCCCGGAAGCGTGGCGCGTGTAGCCGGCGGTACGCCCGAGAGCATGGCGCCGGAACAGGGCGAGCAGCGGAGCACCGATGCACGAACCGACCTCTGGGCGGTCGGTGTCATCCTCCACCAGCTGCTCTTCCGCCGGCTGCCGCAGCGGCTCGCCCCCGATGCTGCGCGGGTCGGCCTGCCTCCGGAGAGCCCACCCGCCGCGCTCCGCGTGCTCCACCGAACGCTGTGCCGGAATCCCGAGGATCGCTACCCGTCGGCGGCGGCGCTGCTCGCGGATCTCGAACCCGTTCGAACGGTCGAGCAACGGCCTCCACCGCTCTCGCCGGCGGAGCGAGCCGCCAGGATCGGCGTTGCCGCGCTTCTTCTCGTGCTACTCGTCCTCGCCATCTGGTGGGTCCAGCGCCGCGCGGACGCCGCCCGGAACCCGCTCGCCGGTGCCCGCTTCCAGACCCTCACCGCGTTCGAGGGGACCGAGCACTCGGCCGCGGTGTCGCGAGACGGACAGCTCGCCGCCCTCATTTCGCGGCACGAAGGCCAGGACGACATCTGGGTGACCCGGATCGGAACGGGCCGGTTCGAGAACCGCACCCGGGGACGCGTCCCCGAGCCGCTCTCCAACTTCGAAGTCCGCACGGTCCAGTTCACGCCCGATGCCGGGGAGGTGATCTTCTGGGTCGGCGTGTCCGACGTCCGGCACGCACGGAAGATTGCCCTCTGGGCCGTGCCGGCCACTGGCGACGGCGAGCCGCGCCCCTTCAAGGAGAACGGGGCCGAGATTGCCTGGTCCACCGACGGGCGCCGACTCGTGTTTCACACGCCCGACCCTGGAGACCCGATGTTTCTCGAGGAAGGGAGTGGCCCGGCACGGCCGCTGTACACCGCCCCCCCGCCGCAGCACGCGCACTATCAGATCTGGTCACCGGAGGACCGATTCATCTATTTCGTCCGGGGGTATCCCGCCGAGGCGATGGACCTCTGGAGGATCCGCCCGGACGTCGGCGGGGAGCCGGAGCGCCTCACCTTCCACAGCGCTCGGGTCAGTCACCCCATAGTGCTCGACCGATCAACTTTGCTCTATCTCGCCGGCGGCTCGGACGGGTCGGGGCCCTGGATCTACGCGCTGGATCTGAACCGGCGAACCACCCGGCGCGTCAGCGACGGGATCCAGCGCTACACGTCGCTCTCGGCCTCGGCGGATGGCCGCCGTCTTGTCGCGACGGCCGACAACTCACGCCGCTCGCTCTGGCGGCTGGAGGTCTCGGGCGGTCCTCTGGAGCCGTCGGCTGCGCAGCGCATCACCCTTCCCACCGCGCAGGGCCGCAGGCCGAGGCTCGGACCCGACTACATGATCTACGTCTCGGCGACCGGAGGGACCGAGCAGCTGTGGAAGCTGGTCGGCAAGTCCGCCACGGAGCTCTGGTCCGCCGAGGAGGCCCGGGTCGTCGGCGGCCCGGCGATCTCTCCCCGCGGCGATCGGATCGCGTTCTCGGTCCTCGAGCGTGGCCAGACCCGGCTCCTGGTGATCGGGGCGGACGGAGCCGGGCCCACGGTCGCGAGCGAGGGGCGCGAGCTTCGCGGAGGGGTGGAATGGTCTTCCGACGGAGCCTCGATCGTCACTGCGGTGCTGGAGGCCGGCAGGCCGCGCCTCTTCCGGATCTCGCCCGAGACCGGAGCCGCGGTCCCGCTCATCGACGACTACTCGCTCGACCCAAGCTGGGCTCCTCGGGGTGACTTCCTCGTCTACACGGGAACGGATGTCGGAACGACCTTCTCGCTGAAGGCCGCGACCACGACCGGGCAGCCGCACGCCCTTCCTCAACGGTTGACGCTGAGCCGAGGACCGGGGACGCGGCGTCTCCGGTTCCTCCCCGACACCACGTCGCTGCTTCTCCTCCGCGGCGACATCGGACACCGGAATCTCTGGGTCTGGGACATCGCGACCAACGGACTCCGGCAGCTCACCCGGTTCGGCCGGGAGATCCTCATCGGCGATTTCGACGTTTCGCCGGACGGCCGGGAGATCGTCTTCGAGCGCATCGAGGAGAGCTCGGACGTGGTGGTGATCGACCTCGCCGCTCGCTGAGAACCCGGGCAGCATCGAGTTCGCCGCGGACGCGAGGCGAGAGTGCGGAGAGGCTTCGCGACGTGCTCCGTGCGATGCTAGGCCGTGGAAGCTCCCGATGCGAGTCATTACCCTTCTGACCGATTTCGGCCTCGAGGATGGATACGTCGCGGCGATCAAGGGCGTGATCGCTGGCGTCGCACCGGATGCACGCGTGGTGGACGTCACCCATCTCGTGCCACCGCAGGACGTCGCCTTCGCTCGCTTCCGCCTGCTCACCGTGGCTCCGTTCTTTCCCCCGGGCACGATTCACCTGGCGGTGGTGGATCCGGGCGTGGGGACGGCGCGCCGGGCATTGGCGATCCGGTGCCGGAGCGGCTCCTGCCTCGTCGGTCCGGACAATGGCCTCCTCTCCGGCGCGCTGGACGCCGATCCAGCGCACGCGGTGGTGGAGCTGGCTGAGCCGCGGTTCTGGCGAACGGATAACCCGAGCGCGACCTTTCATGGACGCGACGTCTTCGCGCCGGTCGCGGCGCACCTCGCCCGAGGCGTCGAGCTGGAGGCCCTCGGTCCCCTGATTCCACCGGACGCCCTGGTGACGCTCGACATCCGACATCCGACCCCTGGCGCCGGTGGCGTGGAGGGAACGGTCCAGGCAACGGACCGATTCGGCAACCTCATCTCCAACATCCCGGCCACCCTCCTTCCGGTAGGCGCGGAGTGGCGCGCGTCCATCCACGGCCGCACCTTCCCCGGTCGCCGGACCTACGCCGACGTTCCGCCGGGAGAGCCGCTGGCCCTGGCGGGGAGCCACGGATTCGTCGAGGTCGCCGTCCACCGGGGCGACGCACGGAGCACGCTCGGTGCGAGTCTGGGCGACCGGCTGGAGATCCGCTGGAGCTGACGGGTGCCGGAACTCCCCGAGTTTCGGCGGCTTTCCGGAGCGCTTCCCCGGGACGAAAGGTCCCATTGCGCATCGATGCGAAATGGCGTCAGGGTGCGCGCGCTCTTTCAGAGAGGTGACGGACCATGGGAATCATCTCGATGATCATCGTGGGACTCATCGCCGGACTCATCGCCCGGGCCATCATGCCCGGAGCGGACCCGATGGGGTGGATAGCCACGATCGTCCTGGGCGTGGTGGGCTCCTTCGTCGGCGGCTTTCTCGCCGGCGCGATCTTCGGACGGCCCGCGGGGGAAGGCCTCGAGCCCGCGGGGATCGTGGGGAGCATCATCGGCGCCCTGATCGTCCTGGCCATCTACCGGATGGCGAAGCGCCGCACGGCCTGACGGATCTCCACGACCGGGCCGCACGCCATGCCGCCGACCAAGTCGGAGTCACGAGAGGTGCGCTGCTACGACTACGTGCCCGTGCGCCACGAGCGCGTCCGCAAGCTGCTGCACTCGGACGGGGTCGCGATCTTCTCCCGCGCAACGGCGATCGTGACCGAGCGCGCTCGCGAGCTCTTGGCCACCTTGCGCCTCAACGTGGGGGCGGTGGAGGTGGGGGTCGACGTCCAGCTTCACGTCAAGGGCATCACCGACGAGGTCGGCGCCACCGGCGACCCGCGGACCCGCCTCGACTTCACCTGGGAGGCGACGCAGCAGGCCGGCCTCTTCCCCAGGATGGACGCGACCCTGACCACCTACCCGCTGGCACCCGACGAGACTCAGCTCGACCTGCAGGGTCGTTACCAGCCCCCGCTTGGTGCGCTGGGAACGGTCATCGACGCGGCCGCGGGGCACCGGGTCGCCGAGGCCACGGTGCTCAGGCTGCTCCGGGACGTCCGGAACCAGATCCTGTCCGAGCTCCGTGTGGGGGCCCCGCCCACGTAGCCGTGACGACGCGGGGCGTCGGCCTGGAGCGGCTCTCGGAGCCGTGAGGCAGGCGCCCCACCGGCCGATCGGGTCCGCGACACGGAAGATGGGCCCAGCCCGGTCCCGCAGTGCCGTGGTAAGAACTCCGGCAGCCGCTCCGTCACCACCGAGGAGGCGCTTGTGTTCGAGCTCAAGCCGCTGCGCGCCGAGGCCATTCCCGCTGCCCTCGCGAAGGCGGAGCGTTACCGCCTGCTCAACGAGCCCGAACAGGCGGAGAGCATCTGCCAGGACGTGCTCCGGACCCAGCCGGGCAACCAGCAGGCCATCACCCTCTACCTGCTGGCGATCACCGACACCTTCCGGCCCACCCATGCGCCGGACGTGTGGCGGGCGCGCGCGCTCCTCGATCAGCTCTCCTCGGACTACGACCGCTGCTACTACGCCGGCATCGTCGAGGAGCGCCTCGCGCGGGCGAAGCTCGAGTCCGGCGGGCCGCTCGCTCCGCAGGAGGCGTTCGACGGGTTCTCCCGGGCGATGCGGTGGTACACCGAGGCCGAGGCTCTCCGGCCGTCGGGGAATGACGACGCCATCCTTCGCTGGAACTCCTGCGCCCGCGTGCTGATGGAGAATCCGCACCTCCGTCCCGCGACCGAGTACGACGCCGGCGAGCTGCGGCTCGAATAGACGGAAGAAGACCTCTTCATTCCTTGACACCCCCGGGGCGGCCCCCGGAGACTTTCGCGCCGTCGTTTCGCGAACTTCTCACCGCTTGCCGGAGGTCTGATGTCGGCCGTCGCACCGCAGGCGTCGCCCACCCCGATCGCCTCGCGTGCGCCCCAGCGGGTCGACGCCTGGTGGGTGACGCCGGTCCTCACCGTGGTCGTCCTCGCCGCCTTCGTCGTCTACGCGACCTGGGCCGGCTTGCAGAACGCCTATTACTGGGCCGACCCGTACCTCTCGCCGTTCTACTCGCCGTGCCTGGCGGCGAACTGCGCGCACAGCGAGGTGACGCTGTTCGGCGACTGGTGGAAGTGGTCGCCGGCCATCCTCATCCTCTGGGCCCCGGGAGGATTCCGGCTGACCTGCTACTACTACCGCAAGGCGTACTACCGCGCGTTCGTCTGGGCTCCCCCGGCATGTGCCATTCCCGACGCGCGGGCGAAGTACTACGGCGAGAGCCGGTTCCCGCTGATCCTCCAGAACATCCACCGCTACTTCTTCTATCTCTCCATTCCGGTCCTGGTCTTCCTCTGGTGGGACGCGTTCCGGGCCTTCAAGTTCCCGGACGGGTTCGGCATGGGCGTGGGCACGCTGGTGCTGCTGGCCAATGCCGCGCTGCTCACGCTCTACACCCTGTCCTGTCATTCCTGCCGCCACGTGTGTGGAGGCGGGCTGGATCGGTTCTCGAAGTCCCCCACCCGGTACCGGCTATGGAAGCGGCTCACCGTCCTGAACGAGCGGCATTCCCAGATCGCCTGGGTGAGCCTCTTCGGGGTGGCGCTGACCGACGTCTACGTCCGCCTCGTCGCCATGGGCACCATCCGTGACCTGAGGCTCTTCTGATGGCCGAGTACGAAACGCACGAGCACGACGTGCTGGTCATCGGCGCCGGCGGAGCGGGGCTACGGGCGGCGATCGAGTCCTCCGCCCAGGGCGCCGACACCGCGCTGATCTGCAAGTCGCTGCTCGGCAAGGCGCACACGGTGATGGCCGAGGGCGGTATCGCCGCCGCTCTGGGCAACGTCTGGCCCGACGACAACTGGAAGGTCCACTTCCGGGACACGATGCGGGGCGGGAAGCTCCTCAACAACTGGCGCATGGCGCAGATCCACGCCCAGGAGGCGCCAGACCGGGTCCTGGAGCTCGAGGAATGGGGCGCGCTGTTCGACCGGACGAAGGACGGGCTCATCCTCCAGCGTGACTTCGGCGGACATCGCTATGCGCGGCTGGCTCACGTCGGCGATCGCACCGGGCTGGAGATGATCCGCACGCTCCAGCAGCACGCGGTGCACAAGGGCATCGCCGTCTACATGGAGTGCACGCTGGTCAGCCTCCTCAAGGACGGCGACAGGGTGTGCGGCGCCTTCGGCTACTGGCGCGAGACGGGGAAGTTCGTGGTCTTCAAGGCCAAGGCGGTGGTGCTGGCCACCGGCGGCATCGGGAAGGCCTGGGAGTTCACCTCCAACTCCTGGGAGTACACGGGGGACGGCGTGGCGATGGCGCTGGACGCCGGTGCCGACCTCATCGACATGGAGTGCTACCAGTTCCATCCCACCGGGATGGTCTGGCCGCACAGCGTGCGCGGCATCCTGGTCACCGAGAGCGTGCGGGGCGACGGCGGCGTGCTCCGGAACTCGAGCGGACGCCGCTTCATGTTCGATTACATCCCCGAGTTCTTCAAGAAGGAGACCGCGGACACCGAGGCCGAGGCGGACCGCTGGTACACGGAGAAGAAGAACAACCGGCGCCCACCCGAGCTGTTGCCCCGCGACGAGGTGGCCCGGGCAATCAACGCCGAGGTGAAGGCGGGCCGAGGCAGCCCGCACGGCGGCGTGTTCCTCGACATCGCCACCCGCCGCGATCCGGAGACCATCAAGCGGCGGCTCCCGTCGATGTACCACCAGTTCAAGGAGCTGGCGGACGTGGACATCACCACCACGCCGATGGAGATCGGGCCGACCGCGCACTACATGAATGGAGGCGTGCGGGTGGGCGGCGAGGGCTCGGCCACCGCGGTCCCGGGCCTGTTCGCCGCGGGCGAGGTCGCCGGCGGGCTGCACGGAGCCAACCGGCTCGGTGGGAACTCCCTCTCCGATCTCCTGGTGTTCGGACGGCGGGCCGGGATCGCTGCCGCCGAGTACGCGAGGTCGCTGACCGGGCGGCCGTCGGTGGACGATCGGCGGGTGGACGCGCTCGCCCGGGAGGCGCTCTCCCCGTTCGATCCCGGCGGCACGGAGAACGCGTACACCCTCCACCAGGAGCTCCAGAAGACGATGCAATCCGACGTGGGCATCATCCGTACCGAGCACGAGCTCCGGCGTGCGGTGGAGAAGATCGGTGAGCTCCGAGGCCGCCTGAAGCGGGTCCGGGTGGAGGGGCACCGGCAGTTCAACCCCGGCTGGCATCTGGCGCTGGACCTGCGCTCACTCCTGGTCTGCGCCGAGGCCGTGGCCCGGGCGGCGATCGAGCGGAAGGAGAGCCGCGGGGGTCATGCGCGCGACGACTATCCGAAGCCGGATCCGGCCTTCGCCAAGGTGAACATGGTGGTGCGCAAGCGCGGCGAGGCGCTGTCGGTCTCGGCCGAGCACATTCCCGAGATGCCTGCGGAGCTGAAGGCTCTGCTCGAGGGGTGACGGATGGCGCGGGTGGCGAAGCTGCGGATCTGGAGAGGTGACGCATCGGGAGGGCAGCTCCGCGACTACGACGTTCCGTGGGAGGAGGGCATGGTCCTCCTCGATGTGCTGCACGTGCTCCAGGCGACTCAGGCCGGCGACCTGGCCGTGCGCTGGAATTGCAAGGCCGGCAAGTGCGGCTCCTGCAGCGCCGAGGTGAACGGGAAGCCGCGCCTCATGTGCATGACACGGATGAGCTCGCTGGACACGACCCAGCCCATCACCGTGGCGCCGATGAAGACCTTCCCGGTGATGCGCGATCTGGTCACCGACGTCTCGTTCAATTTCGAGATGGCCAAGCGGGTGCCGGCGTTCAAGCCTCCGCCGCGTCCGCCGGACGGGAAGTACCGGATGATGCAGGAGGACATCGACCGGGTTCAGGAGTTCCACAAGTGCATCGAGTGCTTCCTCTGCCAGGACGTCTGTCACGTCATCCGTGACCATCCGGAGAACAAGGAGGTCTTCGCCGGCCCGCGGTTCTTCGTGCGCTACGCAGCGCTGGAGATGCATCCGCTGGACACCAATGACCGGCGCCAGCTCCTCAAGGAAAAGATGGGCCTCGGGATGTGCAACATCACCAAGTGCTGCACCGAGGTCTGCCCTGAGCACATCAAGATCACCGACAACGCGATCATCCCGCTCAAGGAACGGGTGGTGGACGAGTTCTTCGACCCTCTCCGCTGGGCCTGGCAGAAGGTGACCGGGAAGGGCGACGACTCGAAGTAGCTCAGGAAACGGGCGCAACGCCGGCTGAGGCCGGGTTCCGGCTGGCGGCCTTGCCATGGAGCCTCGAGCGGATGATGACCGCCGAGATCTGCTGGGTGATCGTGCCAGTCGTCGGCCTCGCCTATGCCTGCGCCGCCACCTGGGGCACCGCCCTCGTCGTGCGCGGTGTCCCGGTGCTCCTCCAGGACCGCTCCCCTTCCCCCGAGCGCTGGCCGCGCGTGTCGCTGCTCGTCCCCGCGAGAAACGAGGCACAGACCCTCGGCCCGGCGATCCGGAGTCGCCTCGCCGAGGGCTACCCCGCGCTGGAGGTCGTGCTGATCGACGATCGCTCGACCGACGGCACGGGCGCGCTGGTCGACGCCATCGCTGGCGAGGACCCGCGTGTCCGGGCCGTGCACCTGAGCTCGCTGCCCCCGGGCTGGCTGGGAAAGCTGCACGCCATGAAGGAGGGCCTGCGCCTCGCGACCGGTGAATGGCTGCTGTTCAGCGACGCGGACGTGCATCTCGCTCCGGGCACGCTCGAGCGGGCGGTGCGGTTCGCCGAGGCGCACCAGCTGGATCACCTCTCCATCCTTCCCCACCTCCGTCCGGCGACCTGGCTCGTCGATGCGGCGCTCGCCTCCTTCACCCGCACCGGGCTGGTGATGGGCCGGGTGTGGCTGGTCACCGACCCACGCTCGAAGGTCGGCGGGAGCGTCGGGGCGTTCGGCCTCGTTCGCCGGTCGGCCCTGGACCGAAGCCCGGGGATCGAGCACCTGCGCCTCGAGGTGGCCGACGACCTGGCGCTCGGGCAGATGCTCAAGGAATCGGGCGCGCGGAGTTCGGTGGTCAACGGGCGGACGCTGGTGCTCATCCACTGGTACCGAACGCTGGCGGAGCTGGCGCGAGGCACGGAGAAGGGTGCGGCGCTGTTCGACTTCCGTCTCTGGCCGGCGCTGTGCTGGACGGGAGCGATCGGGTTCCTGGAGCTCGGCCCGTTCGTGGCCGCGCTGCTCGCGCCTCTGCCGGCGGCGCGCGTCCTCGGCCTCCTCGGGGCGACCCTCCTTCTCGGGAGCACGGTGTGGATGTGCCGCTTCCTCGGCCAGAGCGTCCTCTCCGCGCTCCTCTCGCCGCTGGGAGTGGTCGTCAACGGCGTGCTTCTGCTCCGGGCCTCCGTGCTCGCGAAGCTCCGGGGAGGGCTGCAGTGGCGCTCGACGCTCTACCGGCCGGAAGAGCTGCGGCCCGGAAGGCGAGTCCGGGCGCCGTGGAGCTGAACGGCCAGCTCACCAGCCGTGCAGCGCGTCCTCGAACAGGTGGGCGAGGTCGGTCTCGGTCACCGGCCGCGGTGAGAGCTTCGTGACCCGGGCCTGCGGCAGCGTCCCCTGCACCAGCGCCGGGATGTCAGACTTGCCGTAGCCAACCGAGCTGAGCCCGTTCGGCATCTTCAGCCGCTGCATGACGCTGACCAGCCGGTCGGAGAGGATCTTCCCCGCGTCCTCCGGCTTGGCGCGCGAGACGTCTGCGCCGAGGATCTCCGCCGCGATCAGGTGCCGCTCGGGATTGGCCTGAGCCGTCCAGCGAAAGACGGCAGGAGCATTGAGGATCACCGACATCCCGTGCGGCACGATCGGGTGGTCAACCGGGAATCCCTCGGGGTGGAAATCCTTGACCATCCCCGAGACCGGATAGGACATCCCGTGCGGCAGGTGCACGCCCGCGTTGCCGAAGCCCACGCCGGCGAAGGCCGCCGCCAGCTGCATCCGCTGGCGCGCGTCGTCGTCATCCGGGTTCTCCACGGCACGAACGAAGTACTTCGACACCCAGCGCAGCGCCTCCAGCGACCACACGTCGCTGATCGGGTTCGAGCCCTGGTACGCCGGGCGGACGATGGGGCGGTCAGGCCGCGGGCGCTGGTGGAAGGGCAGCGCGGTGAAGGACTCGATGGCGTGGCTCAGCACGTCGAACCCGCTCGTGGCCGCGACCTGTGGCGGCATGCTCCGCGTGTTCTCGGGATCGAGGATGCCCAGCAGCGGCTTCAGCCGCCGATGGGCGATGCCGGTCTTCGCGTGCATCGGCGTGTAGTCGAAGATCGCGACCCCGGTGGTCTCGCTCCCGGTGCCCGCCGTGGTGGGGACCGCGATCAGCGGCTTCAGCGGCCCGGGGGCTGGCTTGCCCTTCCCGATCGGCGCGTTGACGTAGTCGAGGAAGTCCGCCGGGTACGTGGCGTAGAGGTCGGCGGCCTTCGCCGTGTCGATGGTCGACCCACCCCCCACCGCGACGAAGGCATCGAATCCTCCCTCGGTGGCGAAGGTGATCGCCTCGCGGAAGGAGACGTCGGTCGGCTCCACCCGGACCCGGTCGAAGAGCGCGTGGTTGATCCGGTTGTCGCGGAGGCTCTGCAACACGGTGTCCACTGGCTTGAGCTTCGCCAGTCGAGGGTCGGTGAGGACCATCACCTTCTGGACCTGCATCTCCGCGAGGTCCATTCCGATTTCCCGGGTGACGCCTGGTCCGAAGCGGATGCTGGAGGCAGCCATCTCGAACGCGTACTCGAGTGCCATGTGCCCTCCCGGGAGCGGCCGGTGTCGCAGTGGGCGCCGACTCTACCGCTCTCCCGTTGCCGAGTGCCGCATCAGGTTCGTTGACATGGCGACGCGTCCTGCCAGTAACTGCAGCTTCTGCTCGACCGACGCATCGCAGCGCTCGCTGCCATCCTGTTCCTGTACGCCGTCGGGCTCGCGGCCTTCCCGCCGCCGCTCCTCTTGATCCTCGACGAGGCCCAGTACGTCCGGCAGGCCATGGCTTTCGTCGAGGGCCAGAGCCGCGTGCCGGTCGTCGATCCCGGGACCGGGCTGGTGGGGTCCGAGCTCCCCAGCACCTATCCTCCCGGGACGTCGCTCGTTCAGGCGCCGTTCGTCCGTCTCGTCGGCTGGTCGGGGGCCTGCTGGGCCTCCTTTGCCGCCCTGTGCTTCCTCACTCTCGCGACCGGGTTCTGGCTGAAGCACCGAGCACTCCCCGCCACCTACGCCGCGCTCATCCCATTGTTCATCCCCGCGAGCGTCCTCGCTCGCACCGGCATGGGCGACCTCCTGGGCGCGGCCGTCGTCCTGGGGAGCCTGTTCCTTCTCGATGCTGGGCGTGGAACTCCGGCCGCCGCGGCGGGCGGGTTCCTGGGTGGAGCCTCCCTCATGTTCCGCGACACTACCCCGCTGTTTGTCGGGCCCTTTCTCGTCGGGAAGCTGCTCCGGGGCCGGAACCCGCTCCTCCTCATCGCGGCGACGCTGCTCGGGGCTTCGCTCCGACCCCTCCTCGCCTGGGCCCTCCAGGGGACACCGTGGCTGGTCCACCAGCCCATCTTCCCGTTCACCCTTTCCGGGGCCGGGACCCGAGCTCTGTTCTATGCGGCCACGATGCTGGTCCTCGTCCCGGGCGGTCTGGTCGCCGTCACGCTGTACCGGGGGGAACGGCGCGTGGAGCTCACCGCGACGGTGCTGCTGGCGTGGACGTTCTTCTCCCTCTACAGCTACTCGGGGCAGAACAGCGGCCTGGGCGCTTTCGTGCTCGGGGGGCGGTACCTGCTCCCGCTGCTTCCCTTGCTCGTGCTTGCAGTGGCCACTGTCGTCGAGGCCCGGGTGGGATCCGGCCGGATGAAGAGCTCGATCAAGATCGTGATCCTGGTCGGAGCCGTGATGGTGACCTGCCTCGTTCATCCGCTGGCCTTCCGCTGGTCCGAGCAGCAGGCGAGGCTGGTGCGGATCATCCACGTCACCACCGGGTCCGAGGCAGTGCTGATCACCGAGCCCTTCGCGACAGAGAAATTCTTCACCGGAGTTTATGGTCCTCGAACCGTGGCCGATCGGACGAAGTTCCCGGCGACTATCGTGCCCTCCCTCCGCGCCAGAAGCCCGGTGCAGCTGGTGTTCGTCGACCGGAGCGAATCCCCGGCATGGCGTCAGCGAGCAGAGATGAACCAGCAGTACATCGACGAGGTGGCGCGCAGCTGCGCCCTCCGGCCCCGCGTCGACGTGACCTCGGGAATTCGCCGGCTGCGAATCTTCGACGTCGAGCGCTGCCGGTGAGCCTCGCCCGGGCGAACGGGCGCCTGTCTGAACTTGCCGGAGCGCAAACCCTTGCGCCTCCGGAGCCCTGCACACACCCTTTCCATTGGAGGTGTGTTCGACATGCCCGAGAAGAGAACGGTGGAGAAGGCGAAGGAAGACCTCCGGGAAGGAAAGAGCCCCACGACCGCCGCCGGGGAGTTCGTCCACGAGGAGATGAGACACATCCGCGAGGGCAAGCACGGCGCCCGCTCGACGAGGCAGGCCATCGCCATCGGCCTGTCCAAGGCCCGGCGGTCCGGAGTTCCCCTGAAGCCGCCGCGAAAAGGTCGGACCAGCCGCCGCACGCGGCAATCCGCGAAGCGGGCCTACGAGGTCGGTCAGAAGAAGCGCAAGCCGAGGTCCCCCTCGAGGCGGAGGAGCCAGGCCACGAGCAGAGCGCTCCGGCGAGAGCCCCGGCGTGCAGCCTCGAGGAAGGCGCTCTCCCGCCAGGCACGCCGCACCGCCGCTTCACGGCGAGGACGTCGGTCGCGCTCCCGGCGCTGAGAACGCCAGCCCGGCTTCTCTGGCAGTGCAAGGGTCCGTCCGGCCGTGACCAGCGGCCGTGACCAGCCAGGTTGCGACTGCGCGCCACCTGGTTGCACTCTCTTCCGAGCGCAAGTTGACGCTTCGCCCGAGGGTGGGCACGGGCGTTTGATGCGCCGGGAGGACGCCCATGAAGTCGCACCGGATCACCGGCGGCGCTCGGACGCAGCTTCACGTCGTGGAGACGGGAAACCCGCGAGGCCGACCGATTCTCTTCCTCCACGGCACATCGCAGTGCTGGCTGCAGTGGAGTCGGCAGCTGGACTCCATCCTGGCGGCAAGCCACCGGCTGGTCGCGCTGGACCTCCGTGGTCACGGTCTGTCGGACAAGCCCCGCGACGCCTACGGGGACTCGAGGC
>JBKPMY010000427.1:0-6353 GCA_046732375.1 Myxococcota bacterium | reverse complement strand
TCTCTGGCCATTCTCGCCCTCCCTCGGGCCAGCGGGCCCGTCCCGGCGCGGCCGGACGCTACTGCAGCCGGTCGCGGCCTGCATCAGGCGCGAGGCCCGGACAACCGAGACCGTGCCGCGGTCATGGCCGCCAGAACGGTGTCCTCGCTCTCCGGCTCCTGCCGCACGAAGACGTTCGACGGACCGATGACGTCCATGACCCGGGTCGCACGGAGTTCGGTCGCGATCCTGGGAGCGACGTCCGCGAGGATGAAGAGATTGCCCGCCAGCTGCATCCGCTGCGCAAACCGTTGAAAGAAGATCACGCCGGTACTTCCGAGCGAGGCGTATTCCCTGATGCTCAGGACGAGAGCCGTCTGGCGCCCGCGGAGGGCGGCTTCCAGATGCTGGTCCAGCGCCTCGATGGAGGCGAAATAGGCGCAGCCGTGCACCCGCAGCGTGGTGACCGTACCCGTGCTGAAGCTCGGTGAGGCCTGCTCTTCACGGATGCGGCCATCCGGACCGACCTCCAACCGGGTCACCTGCACCTGGGCCGACGTCCAGACGAACTCCGCCAGGCTGAGCAGCACGCCGACCAGGATGGCCGCCTGTGGCGAGACGGCGATGCTGAGGATCAGGGTCACCGACATCACCACGCGCTCGGCCCAGCTCACCCTCCAGACCAGACGGATGCGGTTGAAATCGATGGCCGACCAGCCCAGCACCACCAGCAGCCCGCCCACCACCGCCAGGGGGACCTGCTCCGCCAGACCCGCGACGGTCGCCACCACGACCAGGCCGGTGGCTCCGGTGATCAGATTGGCCCAGCGGGTGCGCGCGCCGGTCTCGACCAGGTACGCCGTTCGGGACATCGACCCTGCCGAGGGCATGCATTGAAAGAAGGCAGAGACCAGGTTCGCCAGACCCTGACCGATGAAGTCCCGGGAGGAATCTGCCGGTCGACCTCCGGGATTGGGGAAAGCCTGAGAGACCCCGGCTCCGAAGCTCAGGCCGATGATGGTCAGCGAGAGTGCCGGAACGAGCAGCGAGGGAATCGCCGACCAATCGGGCCAGGTGAACGCAGGGAGCCCCGCGCGCATGGAATGCTGGGATCCGGTGCGCAGCACGCTGGGGAGCCCGAGCCAGGCCACCACTCCGCTGGCGATGACCATGGTCGCCAGATAAGCCAGCTCGCGCAGCCTGGTCAGCCTGAGGAGCGCGAGCGCGGCGACGGTCGCCACACCGACCACCACGGTCGCTCCGTCCGCACTGCTCGGGTGTGCGAGGATCTCCACCGCAGTGCGGCCGTCATTTCCCCAGCTCCGGCCGCGATAGCCCACCAGGTTCGGGACCTGACTCAGGATCAGCAGCACCATGATCCCGGTGACGAAGCCGGTCATGACGCTGTTGGAGATGAAGCGGACCAGGCCGCCCAGCCGAAGGACGCCAGCGGCCAGCGCAAAGGCACCGACCAGCAAGGTCAAGGTGAAGAGCTGGGTGGCGTCCTGACCCCGCAGCGTTCCCAGGATGTGCCCGGTGGGGACCGCGAGCTCGTTGGTCGCGATGATCTGCATGAACACCGAGCCGCTCACCAGTCCGCCGAGGATGGGGGGGAGCACTCCGGTGTAGAGCCCGTAGATGGGGTTCACCCCCGAGACCAGCGCGTAGCCGATTCCCTGCGGCAGGTAGACCAGAGCGTTGGTGACCCCCGCGAGGAGATCCCCGCGCTGTGGCTTGCCCAGGTAGCTCGACAGCGATGGCACGCGGTCAGGCGCCCCGACCGCCGGTGGCCGAGGCCAGCTTCTGGTGCGGCACCGGAGCCAGCTTCAGGTGGGGGAGGAGGAAGATCCAGGTGACGAGCACGAACGGAGCGGTGAAGGTCGGGAGGCCCACCGGCGAGAAACCGCCGTTCATCGCCGACTGGACGATGACGGTGAAGACGGTGGCCAGCGCTGCCACCACGGTCGTCCGGAGCGAGCTCGGATAGAAGATGGCCCCCAGGGCGATCGCGGTCAGCACGGCGCTGAAGCCGAACAGGCCCGAGGCGATTGCGGTGGCGCTGGCCCCCAGGGTCAGCGCGGTGGCCAGTGCCAGAGCCGAGCCCATCAGCGCGAAGACCGCGGCCCGCCAGGAGCTGACTGCCAGCCCCACCACGAAGATGGCGCCGGTCACGGCGTTCCCGATGAGAAACACCTGGCTCACGCCCTGCAACCACGCCCCCAGCAGGAATACGGGATCCAGCGCAGCCGCGGAGGCCGCGTGGGACTGGACGTGGGGGAGCGCCGGCGGGGTGATCGCGCCGAGACGGAGCTGGGCGAATCCGGTCACGGCGAGGACCATCAGCCAGCTGGTCAGGACGAAGGGGAAGGTGAGCGCGGGCGTCTTCCAGCTGGCGAGGACGGTGGCGATCGCGTCCATCGCGAAGACGGAGACCACTGCCCCGACCACCAGATAGGCCCAGAAGAGGCCGTCGACCCGGAGAAAGGTCGGAAGGGCGACGCCGACCAGGATGCCGTTGAAGCCATACATCCCGGAGCGGAGCGCTCCCGCGTCCACGTCGAGCAGCATGGCCGTCCCCGTGGCCACGACCAGCGCCACGGTTGCGCCGATGGCCACCTGGATCCCACCTGCCGCGGCCGCTCCCCAGAAGATGCCGACGAGGAAGAGCAGTCCGGTCAGTGGATTGTTCTGGAACATCACCTGACCCGAACCTCGAAGGGCGACATCCACGAATCGAACGAGGCCGCTGGAGTCCGCCAGACGGGTCCACGATGCCGCCATCGAGCTCATGTCATGCTCCCTCGCCCCGGAAGGGCCCTTCAGCGCCAGAGAAACTCGTCGGGGAGGCTCGATCCGGTGATCTCCCGGCGGGCCAGTCCCCAGAAGGCGCGGATGGCTGCACGCACGGGCCCGGACTCTCGACCCAGGACCTTGTAGACCAGGCCGGCGTCGTTGGGCAGGCGGCCGATGCCTGCGACCCAGGAGTCGCCCGGCTCGAGCACCGAGGGAATCTGCTCGAACAGTCGGTCGGCGTGGCGCGTCGGGGTGAGCAGGAGGACGTTGCCGAAGACGTCGTAGTCTCCCATCACCGCCAGCGCCCGGACGTCGCGCCGGCCAGGCTCGACGATGAGCTTCTCGGTGAACAGCTCCTCCCCGGACGCGCGTTCGGCGCGGACGGTGGAGGAGAAGAGGTCATAGCCGAAGACGTCGTCCGCCCGGTGGTACTTGCGCCCGGAGAGAAGCGTCTCGGCGTAGAGCAGGGTGGCGCTGGTGGCGATGGAGACTCGAGTTCTGGTGAGGAAGCGCGAGTGGGCGTGGGGGATGAATGGCTCGGGCAGACATTCGAGGTAGGCATCGTCAGCCAGGACGATCTGTTGCGTCTGGGCGGCGTAGTTGGCGTCCATCGAGTGGATCTTGGTGGCCGCCTGGGTGGTCAGGTGGGCCTGGGCGCCTGCTGCCAGCTCCACCTCGATGGTGTGCCGATCCCCCTGGAGAAAGCAGCCATTGGTGGTGATGAGCGGAACGCACGCCAGCCCCGGCATGGCCTGGTCCCAGTAGAGCGCCTGCTGGACCAGCAGCGGTACGCGCCGCTCCATCGTGGTCAGGACGGTCCGGTCTTCTCGCCGCTCGAAACCGAGCCGGAGAAAGCCATTCTTCCCCACCGCCCCGCTGGGCATCTGCCGCGGCTCGTTCTGGTACCGGGCCAGCTCGGGAGCGTGGGTCAAGGAGCTCATGCCGTACTCCGAGGCGTCTCCAGGTCGAAGAGGATGTTCTCCCGGATCAGCTGGACCACCGCGGGGATTCCCTGACCGGTCTTGCAGTTGGTGAAGACGTGCGGCTTGCCACGCCGCATGAGGCTCGAATCGTTGTCCATGACCTCGAGGCTCGCTCCCACGTGCGGAGCGAGATCGGTCTTGTTGATGATCAGGATGTCCGACTGGGTGATCCCCGGACCGTTCTTGCGGGGAATCTTGTCTCCGGCAGCGACGTCGATCACATAGATGAAGAAATCGACCAGGGCGGGGCTGAAGGTCAGCGTCAGGTTGTCGCCGCCGCTCTCGATGAGGACCAGGTCGGTCTCCGGGAAACGGGCCTCCATGTCCTCCACGGCAGCCAGGTTCATGCTCGGATCCTCGCGCACCGCAGTATGGGGACAGGCTCCGGTCTCGACCCCCAGGATGCGTTCCTCGATCAGAATGCCCTTGAGCGTCCGCTGGACGTGCTTGGCGTCCTCGGTGGTCACCACGTCGTTGGTGATGATGAGGATCTTGATCCCCATCTCCATCAATCGAGGGGTGATGGCCTCGATGAGCGCCGTCTTCCCGGAACCCACCGGGCCACCGACGCCTATCCGGGTGATCTTTTTCACGCTCCCTCCGGTGCGGTGATCAGCTCATGAACAACCGGACATGCGACTTGACGTGGCAGGCAGCCAGGATGTCCATCAGCGGCGCAAAGCCGGCCATGTCGTCGAGCGTGGCCTGAGCGATGCCCCGGTACTCGTCGGCCGCTGAGGCGGTGAGCTCGAACAGCAGGGCCTGGGTCTCCAGATGGGTCACCTTCATCAGCCGGAGCGCCGCGCCGAGGACCATCGTGGCCACTCCGTACTGGTGGAGGGCGAAGGCCTCTTCCTCGGTGGCACGGAGCTCGGCGAGCACCAGGCCGAGACCGACCGGGAACGTCCCCGGCGTCGCGTTCCGCTGGACTGCCGAGAGCCACTCGGAGAGCAGGGGAGACGGTCGGATCCGGTGCGCCAGCTCGACCAGCTTGCGGCCCATCCGGACCGTCATCACCCGCATCTCGGCATTGAGCTTCCGGTTGTGGACTGCCCCATCCGCTCGAAGAACCCGGTCCAGGTCCCGCGCCACGCCTGCCCGGTGTGATTCCAGCAAGGCGATTCCGTCCGAGGTGGCGGCCTGGTGGAGGGCGGTCCGGACGAAGGACTCCAGCGTCTCCGGATCGTGGACCAGTCCCTTGGCGATGGCCGACTCGAGCCCGTTGGAGAAGGAGAACGCCCCGACCGGGAACATCGAGTCGCCGAACTGCAGCAGCCGCATCAACTGGTCGATACGCATGGTCGATCAGTCGTCGTCGTGCTCGTGCGTGTGGCCCGGCTTCGCGTCAGGCGCATGTGAGTGCACCGGGCCCTCGGCGCCACCGAAGAGCCTGCGCGACTCGTTGGGGGCGAGATAGGGGATCACCTCCGAGCCGGGGGCGAACTCGTAGCTGATGCCCTCGAAGGCGTGGGTCTTCATGACCGAGGCCATCACTCGCCGGTCCACGGTCAGCGGGACGAACACCCGGCTTCCCTTGACCACCGCCGGCCAGTGCTGGTTGCCGAGCGCGTGGCCCAGCTCGACCGCCGTGCGCACCGCCACCTCCGGAGGAAGCGCCGCCAGGCCCTCCAGCCGAACCACCATCACTTCCCGGAGCGAGATGCGAGCCACCACCGCAGTCCGCTCAGCCTCGTTCCAGACCAGGACGTCGCCGTCCCGGAGATGGGTTCCTCGGTCGAGGGCGACAGCCAGCTCGACGCCTCCCTGGCTCGGCTTGCGGAAGCGATTCTTCTGGGCTTCCCACTGATCGAGGGGAAGGGCATCCACCTTCGCTCCGGATAGCCTGTCCTTCCAGGCCGCATCCTGGATGTTGCCCAGCACCGCTTGAACCAGGATCACACCGCCCTCCTCGGGCTCCAGCCCCGGTGGCAATCAGCTGAAGAAATAGCGCTGGCCGAGCGAAACCACCTTCGTGGGAGGGACGGTCGCGTGGACGCCATCGACGGTGACCGCGAAGGTCTCGGGGTTCACGTCGATCCTGGGAGTATTCCCATTTCGGATCATGCTCCGCTTGGTGATGGTGCGCGTCCCGTAGACTGGCATCACCCGCCGCTGGAGCCCCAGCTGTGCAGCGATCCCCGATTCGTGTGCCGAGTGCGAGACGAAGCTGATGCAGCCTTCAGGCATCGCCTTGCCAAAGGCACCGAACATGGGTCGGTACCGCACCGGCTGGGGAGTGGGGAGCGAGGCGTTGGGATCGCCCATCACGGCCCAGTTGATCAGCCCTCCCTTGATGACCAGTTTCGGCTTGGCGCCGAAGAAGGCCGGTTCCCACAGGACCAGGTCGGCCATCTTTCCGGGACTGATCGACCCCAGCACATGGCTGATGCCCTGGGCGATGGCTGGGTTGATGGTGATCTTGGCCACGTAGCGAAGGACTCGAAAGTTGTCGTTGTCCTTCGCATCCTCGGGGAGCTTGCCGCGGCCCTTCTTCATGGCATCCGCAGTCTGGATCGCGCGCACCCAGTTCTCGCCCACCCGGCCCATGGCCTGCGAGTCGCTGGAGAACATCGAGATCACGCCCATGTCGTGGAGCAC